>PMIE01000118.1 GCA_003156975.1 Chloroflexota bacterium
GCCCCGGTGCGGCACAATCTCATGACAAAGGAGGGTCAATGGCAGGCGAGTCATCATTCGATGTCGTAAGCGAATTCGACGACATGGAAATGCGTAACGCGTTGGACCAGGTCCGGCGCGAAGTGCAGCAGCGATACGACTTCAAGGGCGCGACGTTCGAGCTGACCCAGGCCAAGACGGAACTCATCCTCATCACCGATGACGAGTTCCGAGCAAAGGCAATCCGCGATCTGATCGAGTCCAAGGCAGTCAAGCGAGGCCTCTCGCTCAAGATCTTCGACTGGGGCAAGATCGAACCGGCAGGCGGAGACAAGGTGCGCCAGCACATCACATTGCGGCGTGGGCTGGACGAGGATCTGGCTCGTAAGCTCAGCAAGAAGATCCGAGAAGCTTTCCCAAAGTCGAAGCCGCAGATCCAGGGCGATGCTGTGCGCGTATTCGGTAAGAGCAGAGACGATCTTCAGCAGGTCATCGCCATGCTGAAGGAACTGGATGAACCAGTCCCGTTGCAGTTCACGAACTACCGGTGAGACCCGCCCGGTAACCCGGCGCGGCGATCCGAAGGAGCGCGGCAATGTCGATGACCCAGGACCACGGCGCCACCGCCACAGTCGGCGCTGCAATGGCGGAAGCGCTCGCCCGTGCGGGTGTGAAGATTGCTTTCACCGTTCCCGGAGAAAGCGTCCTCGGGCTGCTGGAGGGGCTCGCCGCGAGCCACATCCGTGTGGTCGCGACGCGCAACGAGAGCTCGGCCGCATTCATGGCCGAAGCCGTTGGCCAGCTCACCGGCAGGCCCGCTCTTTGCATCGCCGCACGCGGACCGGGTGCGACCAACATGGCCATCGGCCTGCATGCGGCTCGCGCCGACTCGGCACCGGTCATCGCGATCGTCGGCGGGGTCAGGCGCGAGCTCCGCGGGCGCGAGGCCTTCCAGGAGCTCGACGTCGTCCGAGCCTTCGAACCGATCGTGAAGTGGGCTGTGGAAGTCAAGGAGCCCGCCGACGCAGTGCCCCTTGTTGAGCGTGCGGTGGCCACTGCGACCGGCGGTCGGCCGGGCCCGGTCCTGATTGCGATCCCGTCGGATCTTCTGGACGCGCAGGCGGTCGCCGGGAGCCAAAGCCGCCTTCCGGCGGTCCACCCGGACCATCATGCCGAGCCGGACCCGACGCTCGTTCGGAAGATCCTCCACCTACTCGGCGACGCTCGGCGCCCACTGATCCTGGCCGGGGCGGGCGTCTTGCGAGCACGGAGCACCGATGCGCTGGTCCGGTTCGCGGAAAGCATGAGAGTGCCCGTGGTGTCGTCGTGGCGCCGCGGCGACGTGTTCCCCAACGACAATCCGCTCTACCTCGGGATGGCCGGCGCAGGTGCCCCGGCCGGCGTTCGCGCCCGACTCGAGGAGGCGGATGCTCTGCTCGTCCTGGGTTGCCGGATGGGCGAGATCACGACCTTCGGGTATCGGATCCCGAGTTCGACCACGCGATGGGCACACGTGGACATGGAACCGCGTGGAGCGACGTCGCAACATCGGCCGGAGATCGTTCTGGCAGCCGATGTTGCGGCCTTCCTACGGGTGGCGCAGCGAGTCCTGGCGCGCGCGGCCTTCGATGCCGCCTCGCTCGATGAGCGGACGGCGGCCAACGCATCCGACCGAGAGGCATTCGAGGCCGGCTCGGTAGTGGATGCGGAGCCCTGGGACGGCCCGGGCGTGCACCCCGGCCGTGTTGTCGCCACTCTCGCCAGGGTGCTTCCGCGCGAGGCAATCCTGACCACGGACGCCGGCGACTTCGGGACGTGGGCGGCTCGCGGCTTCCGCTTCCATCGCCCCGGCACATTCCTCGGATCCGCCGCAGGGCCGCTGGGCTACGGTCTCCCCGCAGCCATAGGCGCGGCTCTGGCCCGACCGGGCCGCCTGGGAGTGGCGCTGGCCGGCGACGGCGGGTTCGCCATGACAATGTCGGATCTGGAGACGGCCGTTCGCGAGCGAGCGCACGTGGTGGCCGTGGTTTTCGACAACGGCCGATACGGCACGATCTGGCGGCATCAAGCCGACCGTGGGAGTGCGGCCGGCATCGGCACGACTCTAGGACCGGTCGACTTCGCCGCGGTGGCCGAGGCATGCGGCGCTCTGGGGATTTCTGTCGGCAGCGATGATGAGTTCGAGCCTGCCTTGCAGCGTGCCCTCGACGCGGGCCGCCCCGCCTTGCTCCACCTGGCTTTGGATCCGCGCTGGACCACGCCGGACGGGGCTGAGGCCGCCGAGGGCGATGCAGTCGAGGTCGCAGTCGAAGCCGCAGTCCAAGCCGCGAGTGAGGCTCTGCAGGCCGCCGTCGAGACAATAGAGGCAGCGGTCGAGGCGGAGCTGGATGAAGCGCTGGAGGCCACCGTAGAGGCCATAGAGGCCGTGGAGGCACTCAGTGCGGCCCAACCGGTGATCGAGCCGATCGAGACAGAGTCTCCTGCCGGGGACGCGCCGGACTCCGCCGGCGCGCTGGACTCCGCCGGCGCGCTGGACTCCGCCGGCGCGCTGGAATCCCCCGGCGCGGACCCGGACCCAGAGCCGGCCCAGGGTTAGGTTCGGCGGCGCTCCACGACGAGAGCAGTACGTCGCTCGTGGAGTCGCATCTCCAAACCGACGGGGTAGACGTGCGGGTTGAGCAGACGTCGAATGGCCGGGTGGAGGCTGCCTATCTGAGCCCTGGCTCGGGCTCGGACGTCGTCCAATGAAGGCGCCGCCGAGACGCGAACGCCGCCTCGCATCGCCGGCACCAGGAGTTCCTGGGAACTCCAATCCGGATCGATGGCTCGCATGTGCAGCGCATCGGCGGGGTCGACGATGACGTCGCCGTTGGGCGGCGCAGGCAGGTCTTCGTCGTAGATCATGTCGGCTCGGAAGCGGCCGGAGGAGTCGACGAAGCGCCGGACGCCGAGCACGCCCGGGATCGAGATCTTGGAGCTTTGCTCGGACAGCTTCACCGGGTACCGCCAGCCGCCCGGGTCGCATATTGCGCTGAGCTTGTAGATCGCGCCAAGAGCGGGCTGGTCGTAGCAGGTGTCCAGCCTGGTCCCCACTCCCCAGATGTCGATCCTGGCGCCCTGGGCACGGAGCGAGGCGATCGTCTGCTCGTCCAGATCGTTTGAAGCGACGATCTTCGTGTCGGTGAAACCCGCCTCGTCCAGGAGCCGTCGAGCCTCGATCGAGAGATAGGCGAGGTCCCCCGAGTCAAGGCGGATGCCGGCCAGCCGGCCGCCACGCGCCTGAATGCGCCTGCCGGTTTCGATCGCGTGAGCAACACCGACGAGGGAGTCATACGTGTCCACGAGCAAGGTCACGTTGTCCGGCTGAGCGTCGGCGTATGCGTCGAAGGCGGTCTGCTCGTCGCCGAAGACCTGGACCCAGGAGTGGGCGTGAGTGCCGCGCACGGGTATGCCGAAGAGCCGCCCGGCGAGGACGTTGGAAGTGGCGGCAACGCCGCCGATGTATGCCGCTCTGGCTGCGGAGAGTGCCCCGTCCGGACCCTGGGCGCGGCGCATCCCGAACTCGAGAACCGGGTCGTTGCCGGCTGCCTCGACGACGCGGGCGGCCTTCGTGGCCACGAGCGTCTGGAACCCCACTACCGTCAGTAGCACGCTCTCGACGAGCTGGGCTTGCAGCAGTGGTCCGCGCACGCGCAGCAGCGGTTCGTTGGCGAACACGACCGTGCCTTCGGGGATGGCATCGACATCGCACACGAACTTGAGCGAGGCGAGGCGGTCAAGGAAGGCGGGCCCAAACAACGGGCTGTCGCCGGCGCCGCGCAGGCCGCTCATGTAGTCGATGTCCGCGGCGTCGAAGTGGAAGTCCTCGAGGATTGCGAGGGCGTCGTCCAGTCCGGCCGCAACGGCATAGCCGCCGCCGAAGGGAAGTGTCCTGAAGCTCAGGGCGAAGACGGAGTCATGGTCGGCGACGCCGGCGGTCTCGTAGCCGGCGCCCATGGTCAGTTCATACAGGTCTGTGAGCGTGGCCAGATTGGCGCGGTACAACTCAGATACGCGGGACAACGCGGCCTCGGTTCGGCGACTTCACATGTTTGGCTGGGTCAGCGGGTGTGGCGGGATGCAACCCCAGCGTTCGCTCCGACACGCCTGGTTTGGCGACGCCGGCCGCGCCTGGACCGGCCTTCGAGCCGGACTGAGCGACCTGCTCCGAGATCGCCTCGAGCGTCCCGATGATCGTCGCCACCAGCAGTCCGACCGTCGGGTCGGAGATCACGATCGGGTGCGGGGCGCCGGGCCGGCGGCTCTCGAGCATCGAGACCTCACCGGAATACGTCGTGTCCAGGGTGGGTCCCTCCAGCAAGGCCAACCCTGCGTCGACGGCGCGACCGGCGACTGCCCGGAGGTCGGTGTCGTCCTGGCAGAAGATGGTCTCAGGATCGCCGCCGGAAACCAGCGGCAGCGGCGTCGGGAGCGCGACGAGCAGATCCGCGATCGTTGCTTCGGAGTCTCGCGCAAGACCGCTGCCTCGGCTGAAGAAGTGGCCACCGGTTGGCCAGTTGGTCTCGATGCGTGTTCGCAGCGCAAGCAGCCGCATCCTGCAAGCATTCGCAGTGTCGAGGTCGTGCATGTCCGGGGCGCTGGGGAGCAATTTCCGCCTCGGCCGACGCTCGGTCCGTTTCTCCATCTGGCGCCTCACAGTCCTTCGTGTGGGTCTGAATCCTGCCACTTCAGCATAGCGGGGCGCCAAAGGGGCGGCAGGACTCGGCTCGACAGGCGCGGTGGTCTGTTCTACCGGCTGAGGCTCTGCGCGACTCCACGGAACCGTCACTGGTGTTCCATTGGCACTCCACGGTCCCTCCACCTTGGTCGGCCAGAGTTGAACTGTAACGGACGACCGGCGACTGGATGGAATGTCAGGAAGCCGTGTCACTGAAACGAGGATATCGCGATGAACTCGATCCATCGTGTTGGCGTGATGGTTGCGAGCATGGTGACTGTTGCGACGATCGCCGGAGCCTTCGTGGTCCAGGGTTACGTGACCGCCGAGCAGGCAGCGGCGGCGGCAACGACGGCTTCGCGTGGGCCTCAGATCATCTACGTTGCCGCTTTGCCTTCGGCGGCCACCGCCGCGCCGGTCCAGCCCCAGGTGATTCACGTTGTAGTGCCCGGCAATGGCGACGATGGAGGTTCGGACTGATGCTCGATCCAACCGACTCCTTGGGTTCGCCGTCTCCTCGACCTAAGCCCATGCCCGCGGGCAGTCGCCCCGTCAAAGCTCGACCTGACGCCAATCCAATGCGCCTCGCGCTCGGCGCTGCCGGACTGGCCACGCTGTCTGCGATTGCCGGAGCGATCGTTCTGCCGCCGAAACCGGCCGTCTACCAGCCCGTGACGTACGGCCAGCAAGCTCAGCCGGCGATCCAATATGTACAGCTCCAAGTCGGCCAAACGGCGCCGCCCGGAGCGATGGTCATCAGTTCTTCGGCCCAGCCCGTGGCCCTGGCTCCGCCCGCGGCCCAAAGGCAGGTGATCATTCGGACGACTCAGTCCGGAAAGGTTCTTCCCTAGGACAACCGTCCTCCGCCGGGCATGGGGAGGGGCCGGCGACAAGCCGCCGGCCCCTTGGAGACCCCGAAGTTGGGGGCTCAACCTATGGCCGAGCCGGGCTCCTAACTAGCGGAGCAGGGTGAGGATGTTCTGCGGGGCAGAGTTGGCCTGAGCAAGGATGCTCGTGCCGGCCTGCTGCATGATCTGGTTCTTGGTGAAGTTGACCATCTCGGCCGCCATGTCGAGGTCCTTGATGCGGGACATCGATGCGTTCAAGTTCTCCGAGGCCACGCTGATCGCGGCGACGGTGTGGTTGAGGCGGTTCTCGACGGCGCCGAAGCCGGCGCGAATGGTGCTGATCGAGGCGATCTCGGTATCGACGGCGGTGATGAGGGCACCGGCAGTTCCGGTGGCGGGAGCGCTGGTGAAGTTGCCGATCGCCGTTGCGAGACCGGTGGACACGCGAGCGTCGGCGAAGCTGGCGCTCATGGTGTCGTTTTCGTTGGCGCCGATCTGGAAGAGGGCATTGGCACTGCCGGCGGCGGTGACAACGGTCTTGGTGTTGAGGCCGGTGGCGATGTTGGCGGCAGTCGCGCCGGTACCACCGGAGTTGGTTGCGGTGAGGG
>PMIE01000038.1:0-43749 GCA_003156975.1 Chloroflexota bacterium
CCCGAACAGGCGGCGGTCGAAGTCGTCGAAACGGTCGAGGCGGAGCCCGTCGAGCCGGCCCAATCTCAACCGGCGGACGACCGGGCGCTCCAAATCAGATTGGCCCGGATTCACCTCAAGACGGGCTCTTTCGCCATGGCACGCGCCGAGCTGGAGGCGCTGGCGGCGCGCAACCGGCTGGACACGCCGGCGCATCTCGACCTGGCCGAGGTCCGGTGGCGCACGGGCGATATCCATGGAGCCGGCGAGGCTGCTGCCGCATACATCGCAGACGGGGGCGACGAAGCACTTGGCTTCGTAATCGCCGCCGAAGCGGCCGCAACTGCGAACCGCCACGCGAATTCGCGGCGCTACGTCGAGCAGGCTCTCCAACGGCATCCGACGGAGCTCGACCCCGTGTTTGCGGGGCTTCCGAGCAGGGCTGCGTGGAGTTCAGGAACATGGGCAACCTCTGCTGCGGCCGAAGCCGAGATCTCGATCGCTGGGCCGGCTGCTTCAACTGGCCAGGCCGAACCAGCCGCCGTTGCCGCCATCGAGCCGGCCGTTGAGCCGGTCGTCGTGCCGGTCGAACCGGAAGTCAATGCGCGTGAAGCCGGAATTGCCGCCCGCGAGGCCAGTGTCGCGGCTCGCGAGGCCAATGTCTCCGCCCGCGAAGGCACGGCCCTTGCCGAGGGTGCTGTCGATACGGCTCCGACACCGCCTGTCATCCCGACCGTCGATCCGGCCCCGCACCCGACCGAAGCTGGAGCCGAAGTCGAGTCGGGCCTCGTCTACTTAAGGGCAGACGATCCGATGATGGCCGCTCTCCACTTCGCCGTTGCGATCCGTCTCGCGCCCGCTTCGGCAAGCGCGGTTCTCGCCGCAATCGGCGACCGGCAGGATCTTCCGCTCCAACTCGTCCGCGGAGACGCCTTACGTTTACTCGGGCTCGAGGGCGATGCCGGCAGGGCCTATCTGTCGGTGGCGACCGCTCTGGGTGCTCCGAAGTCGGCCCCGCAGAAGACTGCCGCCCAGACACCGGCGGAGCCTGTCGCATCTGACGAGGCGGCCGCACCCTCATCGGCGAATCCGGATCCAGAGTCGCAGGCGGAGCTTCAGACCAAGCCGCAACCCGAGCCCGAGGACTCGGACGCGCCGCCGATCCGCTGGGACTGAGCCTCGATTAGTTGGAGATTCGACCGCGTCCGGAGCTTCCGTGGGCGACCCGCTACACTCCCCATCGCATCAACCGTCCGCATGGGTATTTGTTCAGTGACCGAGCGCACCCTCGTCCTCGTCAAGCCTGACGGCGTCCAGCGGCAGCTGGCCGGCCGCATCCTCGCCCGCTACGAAGAGCGCGGCCTCAAGATCGTCGGGTTGAAGCTGGTCCACGTGGATCGCGAGCTGGCCGAGCGCCACTACGCCGCCCACAACGGCAAGCCGTTCTTCGACGGCCTCGTCGCGTTCATCACCTCGGGCCCGCTCGTCGCGATCGCCCTCGAGGCGCCAAACGCCATCTCCCTCGTCCGCACCATGAACGGCGCCACGAAGCCGGCCGAAGCTGCTCCCGGCACGATCCGTGGCGATCTGGCGGTTGAGATGGGCCAGAACCTGGTTCATGCCTCGGACAGCCCGGAAAGCGCGACCACAGAACTGGGGATCTGGTTCCGGCCGGACGAGCTCCTCGGCTACGAGCGCGAGATCGATCGCTGGGTCATCGGCCCCAAGAGCTGACGCCGAGCTCGGCCGGGCACCGGGCCGGTCGCGCGTCGGGCCCGTTTCGCCGTCGATGCGCTGGAGTCGGCGGTGCGTCGATCCTGCCGCTCACCGGCTAGCCGGTGTCACCGCGGACGGGCGCAGATGTCTTGATCGGCGGTGGGCTGGCGCTCGGAAGGGCGGACCCGCCCGGAGCCACGGAGCCCGATGGACCGCCGCTGGGGAAGGGCGCCTGAGTCGGCAGTGGGGTTGGGATTGGGCCGGCTGGGGCCGGGGTCGGTGTCGGTGTCGGCGTCGCGTGAGCGGCCTTGTCCAGAGGGATGCCGAACTGCGATGCCCTGTTCGCCCCGAGGCCTCCCAAAGCCAGGGCCGCGGCAAGGGCCGTGCCGATCGCCACGACCAGACTGACCTCGAGCGTTCTGTTGAGTCGCCAGGCGACGGCCAGTCTGCGCGGAAGCTCCGACGGCGCCTTCTTCCCGGCGGGTGCCGGAGTCTGCGCGGCAACCGCTGAGACTGTTGCTGCGGCCGTGCCGTCTGCAGACGCAGTGGTGGCAGTGGTGGCAGTGGTGGCAGTGGTGGCGGCCCCGGTTGTCGCCTCGGCAGTTTCACCGGCGGAGATCTCCGTCTCCGGCTTTGCCGGACGTGCCGGCCAGCGTGGCAGTTCGCTGCGAGCAGCCGCCACGTCTGCGCTTGGGGCGAGGGCCCCGATGATCAGAAGGCGGCCTGAGTACGCGATCGAGAGGAGTATCGATGTGATGAACAGGAACTGGAGCTGGGCCGGAAGGGCAAGCCGGATAAGAGTCGATCGAGCCTCGTAGACGGCTCCGCCTGGCCAGCCGAGAGTGGCAACCACGATCGCCACGAGGGCCAGCCCCAGAACCGGGGTGCGCCGCAGCCATCCTCTCAGCCGGGACACATTGGATGTGCCGAATGCGCGTGAAACCGCGGCCTGCCAGGCGACGAGACTTGTCTTGGCGAGGACAAAGGCGAGCAGCCAGAGGCGAGCCGGACTCGCTGCATCGTCCGTTCGGGCGGCCAACGCCAGCAGGACGAAGCCCGAATCCGCGACGATCGAATAGGCAACAACCTCGCCGAGTTCGTCGTGTACGAGCGCCGCCAGCGCGCCCAGCACCAGAGTTGCCACCGCAACCACCTGAACGGCTGCGACCGCCCAGCTGAGTCCGTCGCTGCCGGCGCCGAAAGTGGTCGCGCTCCAGCTCACTGCCAGAAGGCCGATGCCTGCGGGGATCCAGACCAGCAACAGTGCGGTCGCGAAGCGGGTGGCCGTCTGGTCCAGATGGGCGGCCGGAATGTGGAACGGGACGGCGCCGCTGCGGACCGACAGCGCCAGGGCCAGACCGAGGAATGCCAGCGCGAGAACGGGGCCGCCGCCGGGACCGGCCCAGGGCGGGCGCAGGACCGCGATCCCGGCAAACAGGAGGGCGGTAGTCACGAGGCCGATTGTTCTGACCTCGGCCAGACGGCCATCCAGCTCGGCACCCTGGGGAGTGGCACGGACGATCACCATGGCACCCGTTGCGGCCGCGGCGGCACCGCCTGCCAGAGCAACGAGCGAATCGGAGGCGGTCGTGGCGACGGCGAGACCTGCGAACGAGGCAAGTGCCGCGGGGGCTATCTCATCGGTCCAGCCCGAAACCAGAGCCACGACCGAAAGCAGCAGGCCGGAGCCCGCCGCACAGGCGAGGAAGAGGCCCGAGTACTCACTCCCTACGAGCGTCACCTGGCCGATGGTGACGTTGGTGTTCGAGCCGATGAGGAGTGCGGCGACGAGGGCTACGAGCAAAGCTGCCATGCCGGCCAGCCGGCCGATCCACGCGTGCGGCCTCGACGCCAGAGCAACCACGGACCCGATGCCGCAGGCGAACAGGAACACGATCAGGCTCATTTGCGAGGCTCCCGCGGGCGCAGATGACGGCCCCGGCTCGACAACCCAGTCGGCTGCGGCGAAGACAAGGGCGGCTCCGGGCTTGTTTCGCGATTGGCCGCCTTATCTTCTGGCGACCCCGCCGACGCGCTGCCGGTCTCCCTATCCGGCGCCGCAACCCGCGCCGCAACCCGCGCCGCATCCGGCGCCGCCCGTCTGAGTTCTCCGTCGTCGGCGCCGACCGCTGCGGGTTGCAGTCCGACCGGCCCCATGAGCAGGCTCGTCGCTCCGACAACGCCGATCAGGACGGCCGTCTCGGCGATCTGGCCGAGGGGCGACGTGGCCCCAACCCAGGCCTGGAGAAGCAGGTAGAGGCCGAGCGTCAGCACAGCGGCGCCGGCTCCGGTTCGCAGAACGTTCCTCCCGGAGAGGGGCACAATCGCCAGCGCAATGAGGGCGAAACCAGCCGCCTGAGCCGCGATCGGTCCTGCCAGCGGTCTCACCGGCATGACGAACCAGCCGACGACAAAGGCTGCAGCAGCGGCCGCAGTCTCGGCCCCAGCCCCGATCCCAGATCCCTCGCTAGCGATCGACTGCGCCTGTGCCGCCGCCCAAAGCAAGTACGCGGCCAGCATCGCTCCGAGGAACCGGAAGGCCAGTGTCAGGGCTCCAGGCTCAGGGGAGGAGACGACGGGCGTCGCGAGCATCGCCAGCAGCAAGCCCCCGGCGACGATCCGACTGTCGCGGGCGGCGAGTGCCGCAACGCCGCCGCAGACAGCCACCACTGCGGCGATATCAGCAATCTGGATCATGTATCGCTCCCGCGGTCCGCCTGAAGGTCCTTCGTTCCGGTCACGGGGCCGTCGAGGACACCGGTGACCCGCTCGGGGCGGGTAACTGCTTGCCTTGCGGCAGCAATCCAAACTGGCCGACGGGCCAGTAGCGCAACCAAGCCCGGCCCACCACGGACGATTTGTCGATGGGGCCGTAATTGCGCGAGTCCTTCGTCATCGGATCCATGCGGTTGTCGCCCATCACGAACAGTTGGTCTGCTTTGAGCTTCCATGTCTTTATGCCGCCATCAGCCATGGCGGTGGTCTGATTCTTCAAGACATAGGCCTCCGTCAGCAGGGCGCCGTTCAGGTAGACGTGACCGCCGTGGATGTCGATCGTGTCTCCGCCGACGCCGATGACGCGCTCGGCGTAGGGGGTTCCGGAGGGATCCTCGGGCGAGCCCGACGGCGGGGTGAAGATGACGATGTCGCCGCGGTGCAGGTCGTCGAAATGGGGCGTCAGCTTGTCAACGAGAACAAACTGACCCGGCGTCAGAGCGTTCCCCATGGTGAGTTTCTGCATTTGAAACGGCTGGGCGACGAAGAGCTGGATGAGCACGAAGATCACCAGCGTGATCAGGAATGTCTCCAGAAGTTCGAACAGGCAGCCTAGAGTTCGACGGTTCACAAGGTCGCGAGTATAGGGGCTGTGTTATCGTCCTGCCCCGTGGAACTGCCCAAGCGATTCGGCTGGCTGATGAGCGGCCGCTTTCTCCGGCCGCTGTCGGCGCTCGCTGCGCTGGCCGTGCTGGCGGCCATTCTCTACAACGCTATCGCGATCGACCGGGTTCCGCCCACCTTCACGTTGCACGTCAGCGACACTTCCGGAACCAACCTGGCCATGACTCTTACCTCGATCGACGTCAACTTCAGCGAGGAAGTCAGGCACGACACCGCCGACCGGGCATTCTCGATGACGCCGGCAGTTCCGGGATCGCCCAAGGTGGCCGGTGCGTTTCACTGGCAGGGCGCGACCCTTGTTTTCACGCCGACGGCCAAACTGCCCCTCGCAACGAAGTTCCACGTTCACGTCGCATCCGGAGTGGAAGACCTCGCCGGCAACGTCCAGGTTGCCTCTCAGGACTTGGACTTGACGACCGTCGGCCAGCCGTCCGTCAAGTCGATCGCCCCGGCGGCCGATGCCGCGTCGGTCCCGGTCGATGCCTCAATCCAGATTACGTTCGACCGGATGATGGACACGCAGAAGGTGATCGAGGGTGTCACGCTGAAACCCGACATCACTTACCAGGCCTCCTGGAACGGCCCCGTTCTGACTCTCGACCCGACGTCGTCCCTGAACTACGGGACGGTCTACACGGTTGCGATAGGCGATCCGGCGGTCGACACCGATGGCACGAAACTGCCCCCGTATACAGTGGCCTTCACGACGGTGGCCATCGGATTGCAGGTCACCGCGATGATCCCTGCGCCCAACGTGAACGGCGTCAGCATCCACAGCCAGATCGCGGTCCTCTTTGACACACCCATTGATCCGGCCTCGATAGCCGGAGCAATCACGGTCTCGCCGGCCGTGGCGGGTTCGACAAAGGCAGTCTCGCTGGGAGGCAGCAGCAGCCCGGCCGGTTCGGCCACGGCCGCTCCTGCGAATGCCGGCCCAACCGTTCTAGTGTTCACCCCGGACAGCCCTTTGGCCCCTCATACGACCTACTCGGTGACTTTGAGTCCAACGGTGAAGCGGCTCGATGGCCAGGTCGACGAAGGCAAGACATGGCGGTTTATCACGGGCGAACCGACGGTCAACGCCCTCAACCAGATAGCCTTCATCTCCAACCGCAGTGGCGTTGAGAATGTGTGGTTGATGAACCCGGACGGGACCAACCAGCATGAGATCACGTCCGAGTTGACGCCGGTCACCGGCTACGACATCAGCGGCGACGGCACGACCATCGCCTACGGGTCCGGCGGGGTCGTAAAGACGATGTCTGTGTCCGGGGCGAATCTCACGACCCTCACCCCGGCAGGAGACTTCGAGTACGCGCCGACCATCACACCAGACGGTACGGGCGTCCTTGCGGGTCGGCGCGATTCCAACAATACGGATATGGGCTACTGGCACTATCCGCTGATTAGCGGTGGCGACACCAAGCAGGTGGTCACGGACGGCGCCCCCGGGCCCGGGAGCGTCGGACCGAGGCCGACCGGCTCGACCTGGGTGCCGGGACTCACAGCGTGGGCTCCTCGCGCGGCGCTCACACCGGATGGCAAGACGATGCTGCTCGTCAGGGGAGCGGACGATGGAATCGAGATCGTCGATATGACGGGGGCAAGCCAGCCCATGATGCTCAGCCTGCAGGGGGACTCGCGGCCGGTCTGGGACCAGTCGGATGGCGCCTTCTACGTTGCAGCTTCCAGCGACCAGGGGGCAACGTGGGGTTGCTGGAGGGTCACGCCCTCGGGCTCGATCAGCGGTTGCGGCGCGGCCGCGGCCGATCCCGTCAATGCAACCCGAGCGCTCGCAATGATCGTGAAGTCCACGGACGGGTCGTACCACCTCGCATACTCGGCCGAGGCCGGTGGGTCGTCGGTACTCCTGACCTACGATCCGTCATTTGCCGATGCGGCGCCGGCGTTCTCGCCGAGTGGCTCAGCGCTGGTCTTCTCACGAGTCGGTTCCAAGTCCACGGGCATATCGGCCGGGATTTGGACGATCAACGTGGACGGCTCCGGGTTGACGATTCTCGCCACGGATGGATCCGACCCCCACTGGGTCCCCTGATCGCCGGTCGATCGCCGTCAGCCGGCGTATTCCGGCGTTGGCGCCTGCGCGCTTCGCTTACGCACCTTCAAGTGCGCGCGCTCCAGTGCTCGGACGCCGCCTTGGTCTGCGCCGTCGGACGGCGATCGTGCCGCTCGCTCCGGTGCTCGCCGTCGCCTCGGGCCAAACGTCCCCGCCTTCAGTGACCAAATGACCCGGTTCAGCGGTCCACGATGCATATTCATGGGACGTTTCGCAGTTTGACCCGCCCTTTAGCCCGTTGATACACTCCGCGCGGCCCGTGTATGCATCAGTCGTTGGAATCCGGGCCCTGATCCCGGAGGCGTGCCGTCCCGCCGCGCTCCGCCACGTGCCCTCAAGAGAAGGAGCCGCTCGCCCCCCATGGATCCGACAATTCTCCAAGCGTTCATCCCCATCGCGGGCCTTCTCGCGGTTGGGTTCGCGATCTACCTCGCTCGTGACGTCCTGTCCCGTGACACCGGGACCAAGGAAATGATGGAAGTCTCGGCGACCATCAATGAGGGCGCGGTCGCGTTCATCAAGCGGCAGTACATGACGATCGGCGGGCTCGCTCTCGTCGGTGCCGTCATCATCACCGCAATCATCTCGCTGCTCGAGACCAAGAGCGTCGCGGACACGTCCCACGTCGGTCTCGACATCGGCATTCGCACAGGCGGCGCATTCCTGATCGGCGCCGCGTGCTCGATGGCCTGCGGGATCATCGGCATGCTCGTCAGCGTAAAGGCGAACGTGCGCGTCGCTTCCGCGGCCCGCCGCAGCCTCGTCGAGGCCGTCCAGGTGGCCATGCGCGGTGGCGCGGTCTCCGGCTTCCTCGTCGTCGCCCTCTCGCTCCTGGGCGTGTGGTCGATCTTTGCCATCAACGGCGGCCTCGGCGGTGGCAACAGTGCCAAGGACGCCCCGTTCCTGATCGTCGGCTACGGCTTCGGCGCCAGCTTCGTGGCTCTGTTCGCCCAGCTCGGCGGTGGTATCTACACCAAGGCCGCCGACGTGGGCTCCGACCTCGTCGGTAAGGTCGAGGCCGGGATCCCTGAAGACGACCCACGCAACGCGGGCGTCATCGCGGACCTCGTCGGTGACAACGTCGGCGACTGCGCCGGCCGCGGTGCCGATCTCTTCGAATCCACCGCCGCCGAGAACATCGGCGCAATGATCCTGGGCGTCGCGGTCTACACCCTGGCCGTGAACGCACACTGGTCGAACCCGACCGCCTGGATCTTCTTCCCGCTCGTCGTCCGAGCCTTCGGCCTCGTTTCCACGATCGTCGCGATGTTCTTCATTCGCGGCAAGGAAACCGAGAACCCGATGAACATCCTCAATCGTGGCTACTGGGTCACGACCCTTCTGAGCGCCGCCGCCCTGGCCCTCGTTACCAGCGTGATGATGAACACCGGTGGCCAGACGGGCCCCAACGGCATCCCGACCTGGGTCTTCTTCTTCGGCTGCGGCGTCGTCGGACTTGCCACGAGTATTGCCTTCGTCTACATCACCCAGTACTACACCGCCGGTAGCTTCCGACCCGTTCGGGAGATCGCCGAAGCGTCCAAGACCGGTCCGGCGACCAATATCATCAGCGGCATGGCCGTCGGCTTCGAGACGACGCTCGTCACCGCTCTGACGATCGGCGTCGCCCTCCTGGCCAGCAACTGGCTGGGCTCGCAGGCAGGCCTGGTCGACGCGACCGGCAAGAACATCGGCGGCATCTTCGGAACCGCCGTCGCGACCATGGGCATGCTCATGACAACTGCCTATGTCCTGGCCATGGACACCTTCGGCCCGATCACCGACAACGCCGGTGGCATTGCCGAATTCAGCCGGGCCGAGGCAGGCGCTCGCGAAATCACCGACCGCCTCGACGCTGTCGGCAACACGACCAAGGCACTGACCAAGGGCTACGCCATTGCGTCTGCCTCCCTGGCCGCCTTCCTGCTCTTCTCGGCCTACATCGACAAGGTCAACCTGATCCTGGCCCGTCAGATCGCCGACGGCACCCGAACCGCCGCCCAGGGCCTGATGACCTCGGTCAACCTCGCCAACGTGAACGTCTTCGTGGCTGCGTTGATTGCCGCCATGCTCGTCTACTTCTTCAGCTCTCTGGCGATCCGGGCAGTCGGCACGACCGCGCAGGCGATCATCGTCGAAGTCCGACGCCAGTTCCGTGAAATCCCCGGGATCATGGATTACACCGGCCGCCCGGACTACGCCCGAGTTGTTGACATCACGACCCGAGCAGCCCTCAAGGAAATGATGCTCCCGGGCATTGTTGCCGTTGCCACCCCGATCATCGTCGGCGTTCTGCTCGGCTACGAAGCCGTCGCAGGCATGCTGATGGTCGGCACCATCGCCGGCGTCCTCCTCGCCACTGTCCTCAACAACAGCGGCGGCGCGTGGGACAACGCCAAGAAGTACGTCGAGTCGGGTCACCTTCTCGACGAGAATGGCGAAGTGCTCGGCAAGAAGTCCTTTGCCCACCAGGCCGCCGTCGTCGGCGACACGGTCGGCGATCCCTTCAAGGACACCGCCGGTCCGTCGCTCCACGTTCTTGTGAAGCTGCTGGCCACCATCACTCTGGTGATGGCCCCGCTCTTCATTCGCTAGTTCCGTTCGGTTGCGTCGAGCCGGCGGTCGTCCGATCGCCGGCTCGCGCACATCCGCGGCCCGAAACCAATCCACCTAGAGGAGACATCGCGTGGACCTGTCCATCCAGGCGCTGATCATGGGGCTCGTTCAGGGTCTCACCGAGTTCATTCCCGTCTCGAGCTCGGGACACCTTGTACTCGTTCCATGGCTCTTCGGGTGGAAGGATCCGTTCATCGACTCGGTTGCCTTCACCGTTGTTCTCCATATGGGCACCCTTGTTGCCCTGCTCGCCTTCTTTCGGCGTGATTGGGTGAAACTCATCCCGGCCGGATTGGCGACCATCCGCGATCGCTCGTTCAAGGGCGATCCGAACCGCAAGATGGCGTTCCTTCTCGTGGTTGCCACAATTCCGGCGGTTCTCGTCGGGCCGATCTTCGAATCAAAGCTCGAGGATCTCGTACGCGAGCCGGCCCGCATCGCGGTCATGCTCTGCGTCGGCGCTGCCATTCTCTGGCTCGCCGATCGCTGGGGAAGCAAGCAGCGCGATGAGACCTCCCTTACTTTCCTGGAGTCGCTCGGCATCGGCGTCGCCCAGGTGATCGCACTCGTACCGGGCATCAGCCGCTCGGGGATCAGCATTTCGGCCGGCCTCTGGATGGGTCTGAACCGCGAGGCCGCGGCCCGGTTCAGCTTCCTGATGGCGACCCCGGTGATCGGTGGCGCCGGTATCTGGGAAGCCCGCAAGTTCTTCACTCACGAAGCGGGGCCAAGCCCGGAGATGAACGTCGTCTTGATCGGCTTCGTCGCCTCGCTGATCTCGGGCTTCCTGGCAATTCGGTTCATGCTCGCGTTCCTGAAGCGCCAGCCGCTGACTGCTTTCGTGGTCTATCGGATCGCGGCCGCGGCGCTCGTCTTCATCGTCCTGCTGTCGCCCCACGGCGCCTGAGACCGGCCCGCCCCGATGGAGGTCATCAAGCAGCTTCGACAGCGGGAGATCCGCGACCTGCTCGGACAGCGCCCCATCCGAACCCAGCAGGAACTGGCCGGCGCGCTACGAGATCGCGGGTTCCGGGCGACGCAGGCCACGATCAGCCGAGACGTGGCCGAGCTGGGACTGATCAAATCGAATCAGGGCGGCGTTCAGACGTACCTGGTCCCGGCCCGAGTCACCGAGGCGGAAAGCACGGGCGAGGAACGGCTGCGGGCGCTTCTGCACGATCTGCCGGTGGAAGTCCGCGAGGCCGGCCTGATGCTGGTTCTCAAGACGCTGCCGGGCTCAGCCCATGCCATAGCGGCGGCCCTGGATCGGACGCGCTGGCCGGAAGTGGTCGGGAGCATCGCCGGGGACGACACCGTCTTCGTGGCCTTCTCGGACCGGATGTCGATGCAGCGGATCAGGGGCAGGCTGGCAGCGTTGGGTCGGTAGGTCGCCGGTCGGGCGGCTGATCGCTTCGTTGGGTCCTCCGGGCGCTCGCTCACGCACGTTCAGGTGCGTTCGTTCGCGTCCTCGGCCCCGCCTCGCGCTGAGCCGTCGGCCCTGCGACCAGGAGGCGACCGCCGGTCGGGCGGCTGATCGCTTCGGTGCGTCTTCCGGGCGCTTCCGGGTTATCAGCAGATGCAGACCGGCCCCGGCTTCCGAGGAGGAGGGGAGGATCCGGAAGGCGGGGCCGGTGACATTGCTTTGTTGTCTTGAATAATGATCAGGGTTGCTTCAGCGAACCAGCCCACTTTGGTCCCTCCCCGAAGAGGACCTCGGTTCTGGTGCAAACGTGGGGTACCGCCCCATCGGAATGCAGTAGGCGGCGGATTCGTTTGATGGCGCGGCTACCCGAGGGTCGCGCAGAGCCGGCGCCGACCCTCAGCCTGGACTATCTCGGGCATCGATTCGGGCGGGAAGAGGGTCGGTCCTGGGATCTCACTGCCGCGCGGGCCGCCGGAGAACGCGCCGGGTGCGCGATCTCTTTGACAGGGGCAGGGGCGCCCGCTAGCATACGCGCGGCCGAACTTCAGGGCACTTGTAGACGGTGCGCCTGAAGTTCTTTTCCTTATCCCGGGCCGCGAGGTGCCGGAGCTTCGCCGGCGGGCGCCGGACGGACGAGAACGGGAGCCTCCCGCGGTGAACAACAAGACTCAGTACATCTCGGAAGAGGGCCTGGTCAAGCTTCGGGCAGACCTCGAAGAGTTGATCAATGTCCGGCGCCAGGAGATCGCGCAGCGTATCCACGACGCCAAGGAACACGGCGACCTTGCCGAGAACGCCGAGTACGAAGACGCCAAGAACGAGCAGGCTTTCGTCGAGGGGCAGATCCAGCGGCTCGAGGGTTTGGTCAAGAACGCCACCATCATCGATGGCAACCACGGCACCGATCACGTCCAGATCGGCTCGACGGTGAAGGTCGAGGATGCCGACGGGAAGCGGGTCTTCACCATCGTCGGTTCGACGGAGGCCAGCCCGGGCGAGGGCCGGATCTCCAACGAGTCGCCCGTCGGTCGGGCTCTGCTCGGCAAGCGCAAGGGTGAGTCGGTCGTCGTCCACGTCCCGGCCGGCGATTTCTCCTACAAGATCATCGAAATCAGCTAGCAGGCCGCCATGTACTGGGCCGACGAGCTGGCCGCCAGCGTCTCTGGACCCCAGGTCGTCAACGACTCCAAGTCGCCTTCGGGGACGGTCCATGTCGGCTCGCTGCGCGGAGTCGTTCTACACGACGCTATCCATCGGGCGTTGCTCGGTGCCGGAGTGCCGTCCACATTCCTGTACGGCGTTGACGACATGGACGCCATGGATTCGCAGGCGAAGCTGACCCCGGACGCGATCGACAAGTACATGGGCGCTCCGCTCTCGCGAGTGCCGGCGCCCGAGGGGAGCACCGCCGCCAACTACGCCCGCCACTTTGTGGGCGAGATCTTCTTCCGGACCTTTGAGCCGCTGGGGATCAAGCCCGAGTTCTACTGGGTCAGCGAGCTCTACGCGGCCGGCAAGTTGGACTCGTACGTCAAGCTCGCCCTGGACAGGGCCGACCGGGTCCGCGACATCTACATGCGCGTCAGCCACGTCGACCGACCCGAAATCTGGCTGCCGATTCAGGTCATCTGCGAGCAGTGCGGCAAGATCGGCACGACCTACGCAACCGATTGGGACGGCGCCACCGTCGCCTACCAATGCAAGCCCGACATGGTCTCCTGGGCGAGGGGCTGCGGCCACGAAGGCCGCGTCGCGCCGATGGGCGGACAGGCCAAGCTGCCGTGGAACCTGGAGTGGGCCGCCAAGTGGGGCCTTCTGGGGGTCACGGTCGAGGGCTGCGGCAAGGACCTTGCTACGGCCGGCGGCTCGCGCGACCGCTCCGACGCGATCAGCCGCGAGGTTTTCGAGGTGGAGCCGCCGCGCAACGTCACCTACGAGTTCCTCAACATCGGCGGCAAGAAGATGTCCACCTCCAAGGGACAGGGTGCCGCGGCCCACACCATCGCCGAGGTCCTGCCGCCTGAGCAGCTCCGCTTCCTCTTCCTGAGGCCGCGCCCCAACCAGGTCATCGACTTTGACCCCGAGGGCGATACGATCCCGCGCCTCTTCGATGAGTTCGATCGCATCGCCGCGGCTACGGCCGGTCGTGAGGTCAAGGGCGAGTTACCGGCCGACCATGAGCGGGTGTTCGCCTATTCCCTGGTTGGCTCCGGGCGAGACGTTGCCGCTGCCGCGGCGGCTTTCAGACCCGCATTCGCCCATCTCGCGCTGCTGTTGCAGATCCCCGGCGTGGACATCGCCGATCGCATGCAAGCCGAGAAGGGCGCGCCGCTGACTGAGTTCGAGGCGGCGGTGCTCGCGGAACGTATTGCCGCCGCGCGCGCGTGGCTGGAGTCATACGCGCCGGATCGGGCCCGGCTGGCCGTCCGGCGTGATGCCGTGCCGGAGGAAGTCACGGCCCTTGACGAGGCCCAGCATTCCTATCTGGCGGCTCTCGCCGAAGCCGCCGCCGACGAGAAGCCCGTCTCGGGCGATGCGTGGCAGACGCTCATCTTCCGCCTGGCCACCGAAACGGAATTGGGCGCCGGCCGGGCGTTCGGGGCGCTATACGCTGCGTTCCTGGGGCGCAGCAACGGGCCGCGGGCCGGGTGGCTTCTGGCCAGCCTCGAGCCGGATTTCGTGGTGGAGCGGCTCCGGGCCGCCGCCAGGGCCTAGACCCCAGATCCTTTCGAGGACGCGGGCTTGCGTGCCGCGCCAGACATCGCCGAGTACCCGCAACTGCGAACCGGTCTTGATCGGCGGGAGGCGGGCGTTCTTGCCGAATGACCACCACGATTACATTCGGCGAACGACCCCGCCCGAGAGGCGCGTCAACGCCGTTGAATCTGCCTTCGGGATGCCCATCGAGGTCCGATTCGGGCGATTCTCGACCCGTTCTGCTCCGATTTGGCTCCAGTTCGGCCATCATCCTTCTCCTATGTCAATCTGGTGGGCATTCGGCAAGAACTGGCGCCGTGCGCTCCTGTGGGCGGTTGCGGGCCTGGTCGCTGCGTGTGGCTCCGTTGGCCCATCGGGAACGCCGGTGTCGTACGTGTCTCTCTCCTCGACCCAGAGTCCTAGCTTCGAGGCCGGCGCCACTCCGGCCGTGCCGCCGGAGCCCAATCCGACTGCTTTTCCCACCGCGCGCCAGACCGCGTCGCCGCCCGCGGCCGCCTGGCAGCCCAGCATCGGCGACACTCTCCAGGTCCAGTATTCGGGCACGATCAGCCTGTCGGTCGACGCCACCATCTACGACCTCGATGCGGACGACACACCCGCCTCGACGGTCGCGGCTCTTCATGCCAGGGGCCGCCACGTCTTCTGCTACATCGACGCCGGAGCGTGGGAGAACTACCGTTCGGATGCTTCGAGGTTCCCGGCCGCGGTTCTGGGCAAGGCCATGGATGGCTGGCCCGACGAGCGCTGGCTCGACATCCGCAAGGTGAGCCTCCTGGCGCCCCTGCTGCGGCACCGTCTGGACACGTGCGTCGCCAAAGGGTTCGACGGGGTGGACCCGGACAACGTCAACGGCTACACGAATGCGACCGGCTTCCCGCTCAAGGCCGCCGACCAGCTGGCCTTCAATCGCTGGCTGGCCGACCAGGCGCACTCGCGCCACCTGGCGGTGGCCCTCAAGAACGACGGCGAGCAGGCCGCCGCGCTGGCGCCCGTATTCGATGCGGCGGTTGTGGAGGAGTGCGTCGAATACTCGGAGTGCGCGCAGTACGGCGCCTTCGTCAAGGCGGGCAAGCCCGTCTTCGACATCGAATACGCCCGCGCTCCAAGCGCCTACTGCCCGGTGGCCGCGAAACTGCGCTTTGCCATCATCGGCAAGCATCTCGCGCTTGATGCATACCGGACCCATTGCTGAGGCGGGCGTCGCCACCCCGAGAAGGAGCCTGCGCCCTTCAGGCCACGGCACCGCTAAACTCAACGGCAGTGACGCGGCCCGTGCCGCCAAAGGACACAGGGAGTAGCAACGCATGAGCATCGGGCTGGCCAGGCTGCGCGAGGAGCCGGAACGGATTCGGCAGGGTGCGATCGACAAGGGCGAGGACCCGTCGATCGTCGATGCCGCCCTGGCCCTCGAAGGCAGGCGCCGCACCCTGCTCGGCGATTCGGAGCGCCTCAAGGCCGAGCGCAACGCCGCTTCCAAGCAGATAGGGGAGTCCATACGCGCCGGGGCCAAGCCGAACGGGCCGGAAGTCGCCGCTCTCCGCCAGGCCTCCACGGACGCCGGCGCCCGAATCGAGAAGCTGGATGCCGAGCTGGCTGCCACGGAGGCCCAGCTCGAGGACATGCTGCTGCGGATCCCCAACCCCGCAGACCCGGACGTTCCTGTCGGCGACGAGTCCGCCAATCAGGTCGTGCGCACCTGGGGCGAGGTACTGCCCAAGGACGTCGCGGCCGAGGGCGGGACCTGGACGCGCCGGCCTCACTGGGAAGTCGCGGCGGATCTCAAGATGTTCGACCTGGAGCGAGGAGCGAAGATCACCGGCTCCGGTTTCCCCGTCTACACCGGTCCGGGCTCCCGACTGCAGCGCGCCCTGATCGATTTCATGCTCGATGTTCATACCGAAGAACACGGCATGACGGAGGTCTGGCCGCCGGCCCTGGTCAACGCCGCCTCGGCGCGCGGCACCGGCCAGATCCCCGACAAGGAAGACCTCATGTACATCGCCACTCGCGATGAGTTGTATCTCGTGCCCACCGCAGAGGTCCCGGTCACGAATCTCCACCGCGACGAGATCTTCGAGGCGGATCAACTGCCGATCCGCTATGCCGCCTATTCGCCGTGCTTCCGTCGAGAGGCCGGCGCGGCAGGCAAGGACACCCGCGGCATATTGCGAGTCCACCAGTTCGACAAGGTGGAGATGGTCTTCTTTGAAAAGCCGGAGAACTCCACCGAAGCCCTCGAGTGGCTCACCGCTCGAGCGGAGGTCATCCTTCAGCGCCTGGGCCTGGCATATCGAGTCCTGCTCATGGCGACCAGGGACATGGGTTTCGTCCAGGCCAAGAAGTACGACCTGGAGGTCTGGGCTCCGGGCGTCGAGCGGTGGCTCGAAGTCAGCTCCTGCTCCAATTTCCGTGACTACCAGGCCCGCCGGATGGCCATTCGCTACCGGCCCGAACCCGGCGCAAAGCCCGAACTCGTCCACACGCTCAATGGCTCCGGCCTGGCCCTGGCCCGTACGGTCGCCGCGATCATCGAGACGTATCAGCAGGCCGATGGCAGCATGGAAGTACCCGTGGCGCTGAGGCCCTACATGCGAAGGGATCGCATCGGCAACTGACCGCGGGGCCGGCCGGCCGGGCTGAGTTGCTAAGATCCGTCGGACGGACCGGGCCGAACGCTCGACCAGGACCGGTTTCTGGCAGGATTACATTCGATCTGGCGCTGGCATGGCAGCCTCGGGTCGCGAAAGCAGCATGTCTCGGAGGAACTGATGGCACAGGTGGGTAGCCGGCGCACTCGATGGGGCGCCCTCTCGGGCATCGCCATGGTGGTGGCTCTGGCTGTGGCCGGTTGCGCCAGCAACTCCGCAACGCCGGCAAAGGTGTATATCACGCCGGCACCCGGAACTGCCGGAACTGCCGGACCCGGCGGACTCGATACTGGGGGACCGACGCCGACCGTCGACAGCATCGTCGTTTCTTCCTCCGCGCCGGACAACAGCTGGTCGTTCACATTCAAGAAGCCTTTGGTCTCCGGCGTCTCCGACGCCCTGTCGACGACGATCAACGACGCGGTCTCCTCCAAGGTCAACGGCTTCATCCAGAACTTCACCGGGGGGAAGCTGCCGGCGGTGACCAGCGGCAGTCCTCCCAGCACCCTTGAGGGCGATTTCACCATTGCGCTCACCTCGCCCTCGATCGTCAGCTTCAGGTTCACCTTTCTGACGCACCTGTCGGGCTCCGCGCAGCTGGCTTTCGACTGCGGCAGCCTCAGTATCTGGGTGTACACCGGCGCAACGATCAGCCTGGCGGACATCTTCACGGACCAGAACGCCGCCCTTCCGACACTCTCGAGCCAGGCTCATGCCGCCCTGGCAGCATCGCTGGGAAAGAGCCTGACGTGGTCCGGATCTGCGACGTCGATCAGCTTCTTCGACAACTGGGCGATCACGAAGGCCGGCCTGGAGTTCACCTGGGCCCAGGGCAAGATCGCCGGCAGTGAGGCAGGTTCGCCGAGCGTCACTCTGCCCTGGTCCAGCATCAAGTCCCTGATCAAGACGAGCGGCCCGGCCGGGCAATTCGTGCGTTAGGACGTTCCTCGGACCGATCTCCCTCGGGCGGCGTGTGATGATTGCGTCTTGATTGATTCTCCTCTGGCTCCCGCCGCGCCCGTGGCTGCGGCTATCTTCCTTGCGACGATCGCCCTGGTCATCGCTCGGCCGTGGCGCCTGACCGAAGCTTCCGCCGCATTGCTCGGTGCGGGCGTGATGATCCTGGCGGGTCTCGTTTCGCCGAGCGGCGCCGCCTCGGATGTTGCCGGCCATTGGAACGTGCTGCTCTTCTTCGTGGGCTTGACCGGGGCCGCGGCCGTTGCGGAACGAAGCGGGCTCTTCGAGGCGATGGCCGGCACTTCGGCTCGGTTATCCGCTGGTAGCCCGCGCCGATTGCTGGTTGCGGTTGTAGGCGCCGGCGCGATCGTCGCGGCTCTGCTGTCAAACGACGCCGCGGCGCTTGTCTTGACGCCTGTCGTCTACGTGCTTGTAGCCAGGTTCGGTCTCGCGCCTCTTCCATATGTGCTTGCCTGCACTTTTGTGGCCGACGCCGCGTCGATTGCCCTGCCGGTCAGCAACCCCGTGAATGTGATCGTCAGCGATCGCCTCGGAGTCAGCGCCGCGAGCCTGGTACCGGTGCTCATGCCCGCAGCTATCGCGTCCGTGGTCGCGTTGCTTGCCTGCCTGTTCGTCATTTACCGCCACCAGCTGCCGGCGCGTGCACCGCTCGTGCCGGATGATTCGTCGTGGGCAACCTGGACGGCAGTTCCGCGACGGCTCCTGGCCGCCTTCGGGATCGCGGTCGGTGCCTTCGCGGTCGCTTCGGCGCTTGACCTGCCGCTCGGGCCGACCATGGCGGTGGTGTGGTTGCTCGTGCTCGGCGTCGAGTGGACGAGCCGCCGCCCCGAAAAGCCGCTGGACGGCATCGGCTGGTCCTTGCTCATCTTCGTGGCCTCAATGGGGATCCTGGTCGACGGCCTGTCGTCCACGGGGATCACGGCCTGGCTCGCGCAGATCATTCTGGGGAATGTGCGCGAATCGCCGGCCGCGGTCATGGTCGTCACCGCCTTCGCGGCTGCCGTGGGCTCGAACCTGGTCAACAACCTGCCGGCCGCGTTCGTGTTCGCCGACGCCGTTCACGGTGCCGGGCTGAGCTCGGCCAGTGCCCACGCCGCAGCAATCGGAACCATCATCGGAGCGGACCTGGGACCGAACTTGACGCCGGTCGGGTCCGTCGCCACGCTTCTCTGGTTCGTGATGCTGCGCCAGCGTGGCCTTCAGGTGTCAACGTGGAGCTACATTCGGATCGGCCTGATCGTGACTCCCGTCACGATCCTTGCGGCGCTCGGCGTCGCGCTGTTGCTTGGAGTGCCAGGGTGAGTCGGCGATGAGCGCGCCTCGACGGTTTCTCGTGGCTCTGGCCGGGACGGAGGACGCAGCCCTTGCCCAGCGGGTGGCGGCAGTTGTGGACTCCGGTGGGTCGGAAGTCGAATTGACGCTCCTCCATGTCGCGGAAGCCGGACCTCGCGAGCTCACGTCCTACGAGCCGATGGTCCGGCGAGGGCCCTGGCCGCTGCCCAAGAAGGCCGAGATGGAGCGTCGCCTCGCTGAAGCGGACGATGAGGCAGGGGCCGCGCTGCTCGCCGTCTGGCACGAGCGTTTCGCGGCGGCCCTGCCAGGCGCGGCGATAGCACATCTGGTTGCCCAGGGCCGCCCGGAGCAAGAGATCGTCAGCGCCGCCGAGCGGCTCAAGGCGGACGCACTCATCTTGTGCCCGCGCCCCAGATCCGGCCCAACCGAACCAGGGCCCAGGAGTGTGGGTCACGTGGCCCGATTCGTGCTGGACCACTCCCCGGTGCCGGTTCTGTTCATGCGTCGGTCGAGCTGAACCTCTCGGACCCGAGCTTCTCACATTCGCGCGCCCGCGCGCGCCCTACTCCTGGGGGATCAACCCCAGCAGCCGCAGTTCGTCGAGAAGTGCCCGACCGTCGATAGGCTTGACCAGGAATTAGTCGCACTGCCCCTGAATCGCCCCGAGGACGTTGTCTCTGTCGGCGTGGGCGGTCAACGTGGGCGGCCGTCGCGATCACTTTGGTGCGCTGCTTCGGAGCGAGTTGCGCTCCGTTGCAGCGGCCGGCACGGCTAGATTGCCGCCCGGACTCGATGCCCTGGAAGGTGTTTACTGTTCCCGGCCGGGCTTGCAGGTCGTATCGTGGGTTGAGCGTTGGCGTAGGGAGCCGCGGCCGGGTACTCGGACAATGGTCGCGTCCGGATCCGCGATGAAGCTGCGAAGGACTCACTCGTGCCCGCCCGAACCTCGTGCCTTCAGGCTGTTGCAGTGCTGCTGGGCTGCGCCGTCATCCTCGCCGGCTGCGCCGCGACGATCACCAAAGCGCCCGCGGGTCCGGCCGCCTCGCCCGTCGCGGCCGGCGCCACCCCCACATTCTTCGACCCGATCCCTGCCGTGCCCGCGCCCACCGTACCGTCGTGGTTCAACGTGGAAATGACGGACGTGAATACGGGCAAGCAATTCAAGATCAACGACTTCCCCGGCAAGGTGATCCTCGTCGACACGATGGCGACCTGGTGCCCGACATGCCAGGGCGAGATGAGCCAGGTCCAGCGGCTGCCTGCCCTGATCGGCGCGACCAGCAGCAGCCTCATCAGGATCAGCCTCGACGTGGATCCCAACGAGGACGCGACGATCCTCAAGAAGTACGCGGCCAAGAACAAGTTCGATTGGTACGTCGCTGTGGCGCCGATCGAGGTCGGCCGGTTCCTCGAGACTAACTACGACCAGCAGTACCTCAATCCGCCACTTCAGCCGATGCTGTTCATCGACAAGATCGGCGGCGTCTATGGGCTGCCGTTCGGTGTCAAGTCCGCCGAGAGCATCCAGAAGACGATCGCCCAGTACCTCGCCCAGTAGCGCGAATGGACGTCGCACTGACATCCCTCTCGTTCGGGCTGCTGGCCACACTGAGCCCTTGCGTCCTGCCGCTCTACCCGGGCTTCCTCGCCTACCTGGGCGGCCAGTCCGGAGCCGAGACGGGCAGGCTGCGCTACATCCTCGGCTTGTTCGTTCTGGCCGGCGTGCTGACGGCGATGCTTGTTCTGGGAGCGGCGATGGCGGCCCTTTCGGTCTCGATCGGCCGGGTGCTGGCAATCATCATCCCCATCGCGATCGTCGCCATCCTGGCGTTGGGGGTGCTGCTTCTGCTCAACCGCAACCCCTTCTATCGCCTGCCGCAGATCAAAGTGCCGCTGCTGCGCCGCCCCTCCCTGAATGCCTACGTCTACGGACTTCTCTACGGTCCGATAGCCATGCCGTGCTCCGGTCCGCTGGTCGTGGCCATCTTCGTCTACTCGTTCACGTTCGGCGAGGCGGCCAGCAAGCTGTGGGTCTTCCTCTGGTTTGGGCTTGGGTTTGGTGCGCCGCTGCTCGCCATCTCCTTGCTGTCTGGGGCGCTGCAGCGGCAGATGACTCTCTGGTTTGCGCGCCACAGCCGGGTCATCAACGCGATTGGCGGCCTCCTCCTGATCGCGATCGCGGTCTACGATCTTGCGGAGAACTGGGACATGCTCACCCTGTACTACGGGTGAGCTCTTCGCGCGGACTGCAATGCATTGTTGATGCGACGATCGGCTTCGGTGGGACACTCTGTGCGCTGACGCCCCCATGATCTGAACTCCGAAAGCGGCCGAGCGCATGGAGGGATCGCCTGCGTGGGCGAAGACGATCACGGTCGATGACATCGACCGATCGGGCGTCCTCCTGCTGGTGGAGGACGACACGTCGGTCCGGGAGTTCGCGCGCCGCAGCCTGGAAGCTGCGGGATACACGGTTCTGGCGGCAGAGAACGGAGATCAGGCCGTTCGCGCGAGTGAGCGGTGGGGCGAACGGATCGACGTCCTGGTCACGGACATCGCCATGCCGGGCATCCACGGTGTGGAACTGGCTGCCCGCATCCGCCAGCAACGCCCCGACATCCAGGTGGTGTTCGCAAGTGGCTTTGGCCCGGGTGCCGTCAACGGAAACGGCGTGCGGGCGGCGGGCGCGTTTCTGCCGAAGCCGTACAGCGGAATGGCCCTCTGTCGCGTGGTCGCTAGGGCGGTCGACACCGGTCGAGGTATCGCTCCGTAGCGAGGCGCCGGCGCAGGACAGCCGGACTCTCCGCTCCGGCTGGTCCAAATGGCGGGCTCCTTCCACTCCGGGATCGTCGCTGTCAGGACCGCAGTTCGGCCCGACGTATCCCTGCCAGTAGCGCCCTCAGAGCCTCAGCCGCGGGCGCCAGCGCGGTCTCGATATCCGCGAGTATTGCCTCGCCGCCGACCGTGGTCCCGGAGCGGGCCAGTGCGACCATACGCTCCGTGCCGTCGTGGACGTGGCGAACGCCAAGAGTGGCGGCTACGCCCTTCAGCTTGTGGGCCGCATCTTCCAGCGCGTCCGGGTCGCCCGCCTGCAGCGCGGCCCGGATCCCGGGCACCGTCTCGGCCACGGTGGCTTCGTAGCTCTGGACCATCATCGCGACGAAGACGTCGGAGCCATCGGGGTCGAGTTCGAACAACTCCGCCATCTGCTCCCGATCGATCGTGCCGCCTTCGTCCAGGGATCCGGCCGCGTCGAAGGCAGCTGCCGCGGCGAAGGCAGCGGCCGCTGCCGGACCGATGCTCCGCTGTGCCGGCAGCCAGCGTGCCAGCGTCGCCGTCAGATCCGCCGACGCGATCGGCTTGGTGAGATAGTCGTCCATGCCGGCCGCCAGGCATGCCGCCCGGTCGCCGGCCATCGCCGCGGCCGTGAGGGCGATGATCGGGAGACGCAGCCCCTCGGTCCGGATGGCACGGGCCGCTTCGAAGCCGTCCATCTCAGGCATGTGGCAATCCATGAGAACCAGGTCGAAGGTTCCGGCGCGGACGGCGGCCACCGCCTCGAGGCCGTTGTCGACGATGGTTGCGTCCATTCCCAGGCGAGCCAGCAGGCGTTCCATCAGCCTCTTGTTTGCGTCGTTGTCCTCGGCAACGAGCACGCGCGCTCCCGACAGCTCGGGGCTGCGCGCCCCGCTTTCGCAGACGGCCATCACCGTCCCGGCCTCGGCGTCCGTGGGCGTTTCGAGGATGACGGTGAACCAGAACGTGGAGCCGCCGCCCGGACTCGAATCGACGTCGATCTCGCCGCCCATCATTTCGACGAGTTTCTTGCAGAGGGCAAGGCCGAGTCCGGTGCCACCAAAGCGGCGCGTGGTCGAAGCTTCGGCTTGAACGAAGGGTTCGAAGATCCGGTCCTTCTGAAGCTCGCCGATGCCGATACCTGTGTCGGCGACCTCGAAGCGCAGGGTCGTCTCCTCGACCGTCCTGCTGACGGCCCTGGCTCGGACGACGATACCCCCGCTCGCGGTGAACTTGATGGCGTTTCCGACGAGATTGGACACTACCTGGCGGAGCCGGTGCGGGTCGCCGGCGAGCATAAGCGGGATAGAGCGATCCACTTCTGCGGCCAGGGTGATGCCTTTCTCTCTGGCGCTCACGCCGAACAGGGTCACGACGGAGCCGATGAGCGCCGCAGGCGCGAAGCCGACCCGTTCGAGCTCCATGTGGTCGGCCTCGATCTTGGAGAGGTCCAGAACGTCGTTGATGACCGACAGCAGCGTCTGACCGGCGCCTTCGATGGCCTGGACGCATTCGGTTTCGGCCGGCCCCAGGGCCGCGTCGCCGAGCAAGCCCACGTTGCCAAGGATCGCGTTCATGGGCGTCCGCATCTCATGGCTCATCATTGCCAGGAAGGCGCTCTTGGCCTGATTGGCGGCTTCGGCCGCCGCCGTTTCGGCCCGCAGGCACTCTTCTCCCTTGAGTCGGGATGACGCCAGTCTCTCCCGCAGCGTGAGGACTCTCTGACGCGCCATCGACAACACCACGACGGCGGCCGTACCGATCGGCGCCAGATCGATACCCTGAACTCGACCGTGCGGCACCGTCTCTACTGCGACGCATGCGAGGATCGCGCCGAGTGGCAGCCAATCGACCAGCCCGCGCGCGACTCGCTCGTACGTCGGGCTGTCGCTGACCTCCTCGTCCCATGTCATCCAGGCGTAGCCGACGAGCAGGGTGCCGCACGAATACATCAGGCTCGTGAGCAGGTCCCGGTATCCGCCCTGGAGGACGGTGTTTATCCACACGATCCAGGACAGGCCCACGACCGAAACGCCGGCGATGCCGCACCACACGCCACGCAGGGCTGGAGCGGCGCGAGAGGTCAAGGCGACGATCGCGGCCACGCCGGAGCTGGCGATGAGTCCTGCGGCCATGATCGGGACGGCCAGCTGGCCGATGCTCCGACCGCCCAGGTCGGTCGGGCCGAGGGTCAACATCAGCGTCATTCCGGCAAGGAGCATGATGCCGCTATCCAGTGCCTCCGTGACCAGCTCCCGCCTGTTCAGGCGGCGGTAGAGGGCCGGGACGATGACCGCCATGGAAAGGATTGCGCCGCCGATGAAGAAGGCGTTCGCCGCGATCACGGCGGGCGCCGCGTCGATCGTGCCGGCCGTCATGTTCAGGATCAGCATGCCTGCGCCCGTCAGGGCGATGGCGCTGGCCAGCGGCCCGTAGCGGAGAATCTTGGGTTCCGGACGGAAGGCCAGAATCACGAGCGCCAACGTCGCGGTCACGGCCGACAGGATGACGGACAGGCCTATGAACGGGCTGTGCGGCCCGCCGGCATCTGTCACCTCCAGGGCGGCCACTACGGCCGTTGCCGCTCCGCCGAGGACGAGTACCAGACCCGGACGGTCGCGCCAGCTCCGATGGCTTGATCGCGTGAGAGGCATGCTCGCGTCTGCTTCCAACTCGCGCCCGATCGGAGTGGACTCGCCCGACTCCATTGCGCCTAAGCCCTGCTGGTCGAACTGACACGCTGAAGAGCAGAACGCAGTTGGTCGATCTCATTGACCAGGATGCCGGCCAGGCGCAGGGCCTCAGGGTCAGTCGATGCCATGAGGACGCAATGGGCGGCGGTGGCGACGCGGTTAGCTCCGAAGACCGTGGCCGGTCCCTTGGCCTGCTCCGCTGCGTCACGAACGCCGCCGGCGTCATGGGCGCGAAGCGCATCGGCCATACCGCATTCGATGATGTCCAGCGTTAGCGCCGTGGCGTCGGCCAGGGGTCCGTAGTCGAGGCCGCTCATCTCCAGGCGCCCGATGGTCTCGACGCGAGGCTCGAGGACGCGCTCCTCATTGGCAAGAACGGCGCGCACCTTGGTCATCACGATCTGAGCCTTGACCGGCTTGACGATGTAGTCGCGCACCCCCTGACCGAGCAGCTCCACGACGGTCGATCGATCGGTCGCGCTCGTGACCATGATCACCGGGATCGTGGCCAGCCGTGGGTCGGCCCGCATCCGTGTCACCAGTTCGCGACCGTCCATCACGGGCATCCTGATGTCCGTGAGGACCAGGACGCAGTTCTGACTCTCGTCTCCTTCGAGCAGCCGCAGCGCCTCTCTGCCCGACCTGGCCTTGCACACGGCCAGGCCTTCTCGCTTCAGGACCATCTCGAGCATGATCAGGGCAGACGGTTCGTCGTCGACGATGAGGATCATTTCTATTAGTCGAACCCCCGCGTGGTACAGAGCCGGCGAAGTGGCGCTCCCAGAACGCACGGCCCACGCACTGGTTGTCGGTTGCGGGCCCTCCCAGGTCAAGAGGAAGGGCGGGGAGTACCTTCGTCTCCGGTCTCACTTGGAAGATGCGGAGACATCGGAGCCCCGATCGCCGCTTGAGACAGCTACGCCAGCGTCCCCGGGGGGAAGAGCGACCAAGGCCATGAGCCCCCCGGCGACGCAGAGTCCCGCGCTTACAAGGAAGAGCGTCGGTGCGCCGAGAGCGCCGTACAGCGCGCCTCCGGTCACGTTGCCGGCGGCCGAAGCGATACCCGAAGCTGTGCCTTGATACAGCGCCTGGCCCGTGGCCTGGAGACTTCGCGGCAGGAGTTGGCCGATCGTCAGAACCATGGAATACGTGATCCCGGCGAAGGCGAGGCCGGTCAAGAGGCGCGTGGCCACGATCGCCGATGGAGACATCAGGACGGCCCACGACGCGAACGCCGCGGCGTAGGCCAAAGCACTCAGGCAGAAGACGCCCCGAAGCCCGAAACGCCGCGACAGACGGGCTGCCAGGAACATGCCGGGTATCTCGGCGAAGGCGGAGATACCGAAGGATAGGGCGACGTCGGATGCCTGACCGCCCAGGGCAATGAGACGCAGGCTCAGGAACGTGGTGCCGGCCGTCGTGGCGGCTGCGACGACGGCGATGGTTGCAAGTACCGGCAGAAGATGAGGCTGCGTTCTAAGCGCGGTCCCCGTGGACCCAAATCGGGAAGACGTCTTCAACACGTTGGTCTCGCGAGACTTGGTGGCCGCATCTCGGTCGGGCGGCGCGGCGAAGGCCGCTGCCACGAGGCAGGATCCGAAGAACACGTAGAAGAGGCTCGTCACCGAGTAACCGAAACGATCGACGGCAAACCCCACTCCGATCGTCGCCACAGCGAACGACAGGCTGGCCATCAGACGGATCTTCCCGTACTGGCGGTCTGGGTTGCGAAGCGTGTTGACGGTCAGCGCGTCGGCCAGGGCCAGGACCCCGCCGTGGGTGCAGGTGAACCCAACCACCAAGATCGCGAGCATGATCGGCGCAATAGGCAGGCCGATGCCAATAGCGATCGCGATCGCGATGACGACCACCAACTGGAGCGTGGTTCGTCTGCCCAGGACCCGGTCGCCGATGTGGCCCCAGAAGGCGATCGCGGCAAAGAGACCGAGCGCACCTGCTCCGCTGACGAGTCCGATGACCTGCGAACTCAGGCCTCGTTCGTGCAGGATGACGGGAATGAAGACGCTGAGGGATGCGGTCGAGGCGCCAAGGGCCAGGTAGATGACGCGGAGTGCCTTCACGATCGGAGTGCCTTCACGAAGGGATGGTAGGGGGTCCGAGATTCCGGCGCGTGGTGCTCGCGGTTGGGCGGGCCGCCGCCGCACCGGCGAAGGGCCCTCCGGTATTTGGGGTATGGAGCAGCGAGTGGTGTGACGTACTCTTGCGGTGCGACACTCAGGTCTGGGCCGGGCTACGCACCCGTCGCGAGCAGGAGGCCCCCACCGACGTCGCCACTGGAGAGCGATGCGGTCGGTCGACGCACCCGGACGCGATTTAGACCTCGAACTTGCCATAGACCACGATCCGCCGAACGACAGGCGCAAGCTGCTCGTGCTTGCAGTTGCCCTGCTCGCGGCCGGCTTGTACTCGCTGACCGCTTCTTCGTCGATCCCCGAGATCCTCGCCTCTTCCCTCGGCCCGATCTTGATCCTTGCGATCGTGTGGCGGCGCGGCCTTAGCGACCCTCTCGCGGTTGTCTGCATCGCGCTCATCGGCGATATCGTCGGCGTCGTCTACGGCGCCACCGTCCGGACCGGCCTGGCGTTCGCGGTCCTCCTGCCCAGCGTCGGTATCTCGGCCATGTCCGGCGTACTCAAGGGCCGAGCCTGGCTCGCGCTCGCCGCGTCCGCGTGGGTCGCCACCGCCGCAGGAGGTCTGGCGTGGATGACGGTGGGACCGGCATCGAGAGAAATGCCACTCGTCGTGCCCGGCACCTCGATGGCGGGGATCATGGCCGTCGGCGGCTTCGGACTTGCCCTCCTGTGGCGGTCGAACCGGATCCAGGAGAGAGCCGTGGCGGCGGCTCACGAGGCCGCCGCGCAAACGGCGGCCGGTGCCGCCGAGCTGGCTCGGACCACCGAATTGCTGCGAACGGTCCTCGACGCCACGCCAGTGCCCATTCAGGCTTTCGCGCCGGATCGGACCGGCCTGGCCTGGAACCGAGCCGCCGAGCGTCTCTTCGGGTGGGGTCCGGAGGAGGTGATCGGCCGGACGCTGCCGGAGGCCATGACGCCGGACGAAGAAACGAAGCCCGCAGAGGATCGAATGAGGCGGATTCTCGCCGGGGCCACGGTGGCGGGCGAGCGGGCTCGCCGCCTGACGAAGGACGGGCGCACAGTCCTGGTCGATTTCCACGCCACGGCGATGCACGACGCGACCGGAAAGCCGGTCGGTATCGTGGGCGTCCTCGTCGACGCGACCGAGCGACAGGCTCTCGAAGACCAACGTGTCGTCGCCCAGGCTCGCGAGCGCGAACTCGAGGATCAGCTGCGCCAGGCTCAGAAGATGGAGGCCATCGGCCAGCTCGCCGGCGGGGTGGCCCACGACTTCAATAACATGCTCACGGCCATCCGTGGCTTTGCCGAGCTGGCTCTCATGGGTCTCTCGGACGCCGACGTTTCGGCTCGCGAAGATCTCCGCCACATCATCGACACGTCCGATTCCGCGGCCCGCTTGACCCAGCAACTGCTCACGTTCGCCCGCCGCACCGTGCTCGAGCCGCGGGTCGTGGATCCCGCCGAGGTTCTTCAGGCCACGGCTTCAATGATCGGGCGGCTCGTCGGCGAACAAATCGAGCTCGCCATCGAGCCTACTCTGAACCCGGGTCTCATCCGCGTGGACCCGGTCCGGCTCGAACAGGCGATTCTCAATCTGGCTGTCAACGCGCGCGACGCCATGCCCGACGGAGGACGCCTCACCATCCGGGTCGAGCGATGCCAGGTCGACCGGGACTTCGCCGCTCAGCACCCCGGCGCGGTCGTCGGGCCGCACGTGGTCATTCGGGTCTCGGACACCGGTCAAGGCATGGACGAGGCCACACTCGAGCACATCTTCGAGCCCTTCTTCACGACGAAGGAGGTCGGCAAGGGGACTGGGATGGGGCTGGCCACGGTCTTCGGCATCGTCTCCATGTCGGGCGGCGTGATCGACGTCGTGTCCGAGACCGGCGCAGGCTCGTCGATCGCGCTGTATTTCCCGGAGGTCCTCGAGGCGGCCGCCGAGGAAGGCTCGGTGTCCGCCCTGGCGGTGCCGGCCGGAGGCTCCGAGACGATCCTGCTCGTCGAGGACGACGCCTCGGTTCGACGGTTCGCCCGGCGCAGCCTGGAGTCGTTCGGCTACCAGGTCGTGGAGGCCGGCGACGGCGTCGAGGCTCTTGCGGTCGCCGATGGTCTGGCCCGGCTCGACCTGCTTGTCAGCGACATCACCATGCCCCGGATGCAGGGCACCGAGCTGGCCCGCCGCTTGTCCGAGGAACGGTCCGACTTCGGCGTCTTGCTCATCTCCGGACACACCGAGGCTGCGGCTCGCTCCGATCTCGGTCCCAACCATGTCTTCCTGGAGAAGCCCTACAGCCAGGCGGGCCTTGCCGCAGCGGTCCGCTCGGCGCTCGCCAGGCGCGGCTGAGGCGTTCAGGCCGGCGCCCGACCGCGGCCTGCGCTGCATGTCGGTGCGCTGTACGGGCACCGTGCTACATTCACCAGGCGTCGAGCGCAGCTACGCTACCGGCACGCGGAGAGGTGGCAGAGCGGTCTATTGCGGCGGTCTTGAAAACCGCTGGACGAGAGTCCCGTGAGTTCGAATCTCACCCTCTCCGCCAAGATTTCCCTAGTGAAATGGCCGATCTTGGGCGGGTGCACCTTGCCGTCGGACGGGGACTTGACACCCGCGCGCCATGGCGTATTCTGCCGATAGGTCATAGGGAGCACAACGTGCAGGACAAGCCATTTCTCTCACCCAATGAGATAGCGTCGGAGCTGGCGGTCAGTACATCGACCGTGCTTCGGCTTATCCACGAGCAGCGGTTGCCGGCCATTCGCGTGTCTGAGCGCATCTACAGAATTCCGGTCGCTGCCTTCGAGAAGTACAAGGCCGGAGCGCTGGAGTCGCCATCGCCGGCCCGCGTCTCTTCCGAGACGAAGCGACGACCGCGGATCGGAGCGGGTGAGCGGCTGCCAGAAGCGGCCGAGCCCATCGAGCGCGTTCGCAGCGCGTGAGTCAGTCTCTGGCGCAGATCGCCTCCTATCTCGGAGGGCTGGCCGTCCATCTTCGCAACCTGGGCGCCGAGGTACCCGAACCCGTCCTTGATCGCTACGACTCCGGCGAGATCGGGTTCGCGATCACGGCCCAGCTGCCGGGCTCCAACGATCCCAAACCCGCGCTGATAGCTGCACAGGAGATCTGGCAACCTACCGGATCGGGCCGTTTCGAGCGGTCCGAGTATGCGTACGACCTCATCGACTACCCGGCGAACAGGCGACGGGCATTCCACATGCACGACGTTTCCGAATACCTGAGCCGCCTGGGCGTGACCGCCCACGAGCATTGCGAAGAGGTACTCGGCAAGCCGACCTGCGACCACTATCTCGGCCTGCCGGTCTACACGGGGTACGACGGCCTGAACGCCCTCCTCGCCTGCTGGAGCGACCCCGGACTGCTTGGCTGCGCCGGACTTCGCTGCGCCAGGTGAACGAGCGCCAGGGGCGATGGCTGGAGTCTTGGGTAGCGACCTAGTGGGTGCCGCGCGACGCGACGACTTGGCTCGCCGACGATATTCTCGAGGCCAACGTGACCGACCCGCCCCGGGCAAGGCCACCCTGGCCGCGAACGTCCACCCGTCCAGCTCGGTGAACCGACCCTATGACGGGTGACGTCCTCTCGCAACGGCTGACTGGGCGTCATACTCGTTGGCGAAAGCGGCCAAGCCGCGCGAGCTGCCAGCCGATCCGAGAATTGCTTAGTTGGGCGGCCTCGCGCCGCAGAGACTCCGAGGGATGTTAGGCATGACTAGTGGGGCCAGGAGGGCTGGACGGGCTGACTCGCCCCGGACGCCGCCGCCCGCATTGCGCTTTGGGCTCGCCGTCGCGGTGGCGGTCATCGGATTGGCTGGCTGCGGCGGCGCGACGCCCTCAGCCTCCCCAAGTACCACCAAATCGCCGATAGCCATTCCGACTGCCACGCCCTCATCTACTCCTATTCCTTCGCCTGCGGCGGTGCCTACGTTCGTCGCGACAGGCAGCATGAAGGTCGCGCGCGAGGGTGCCACGGCCACGTATCTGCCGTTGACTGGCAAGGTCCTCATCGCCGGCGGAGGCAACCTGACCGACATGTTCGACCAGGACTTCTACGCCTCGGCCGAACTCTACGACCCGGCTACAGGCCAGTTCACCGCGACCGGCTCGATGACTTCGTCTCGCGCCGACGCCACAGCCACTCTTCTCAGAAACGGAAACGTCCTGATCGCAGGGGGCCAGGGCTGCTCGGGCCCAAAGCGCTGCACCAACGCATCTGCCTCCTACCTCGTCTCGGCCGAAGTGTATGACCCCAGTACAGGCACCTTCACCAAGACCGGATCGATGGCGGAAGTCGCGAACAACCCTTCAGCCACCCTTCTGCCCGACGGCAAGGTCCTGTTCGATGGCGGCCTTCTCCGGGCTGAGCTGTATGACCCGAGTACCGGCAAGTTCGCCCGCGTTGGACAGAAGGCCGGCGTTGTCAGTGGCTACAACGCCGCGACGCTCTTGCTGAGCGGCAAGGTCCTGGTAATCCACGCAGACTGGGGCGGCTCCGATCTGCAGGGCAAGGATACCGAGGCCTTGCTCTACGACGAGAAGAGCGGAAAGTTCACTACAGTCTCACTGGCGCTTCCGAAAGGAACGCCATTGGTCAGGTACCTGGGTCTGGATGTCCCTCGGTCAGAACCGGGAGCGGCCACACTGCTCAAAGACGGCCGCGTCCTCATGTTCGGGGACGGATATCTGGAGACGTACGACCCTGCCAGCGGCAAGTGTGCTGACGCGGGCTTCATATCTCCTGCCGCCCAGTGGTATGGGGCAAATGCCACGCTGCTGGCCGATGGCCGAGTGCTGCTCAGTGGTGGTTCCGTTTCGCCCCGCGTGACATGGGAATCGATTTCATCAATTAGCGACAGAGCCGTGCTGTATGACCCCACCGACGGCTCGGTCCATACCAGCTCTATGCAAGTTGCCCGCGGATCGCAGACTTCCACGCTCTTGCCCGACGGCAGCGTGCTGATCGCGGGCGGCGATGACCCCGACGGGAACCACCTCTCTTCGGCCGAGCTATTCAGGCCTATGGGCACAGTCCCGGCTGCCATCGAGACGCCCCGCCCGAGCCCTACCCCAGAGACGCGGCCACCGTTGACCATTGTGGCGACGGGTTCGATGAATACTGAGCGCAGTGGCGCCACAGCCACGCTTCTGAAGAACGGCAAGGTTCTAGTAGCCGGCGGATTGGGATCCGGAGATGTCATCCACGCGACAGCAGAGCTGTACGATCCGGTGACTGGTACGTTCGCCCCGACCGGCTCGATGTCAGCGGCTCGTGTGTTGGCCGCAGCCACGCTTCTGCCCAGTGGTGAGGTGCTCATCGCAGGCGGCGAGGGCTGCGCAGACCCGAAAGGCTGCACGTTCCTCGCCTTCGACTTTCTTACATCGGCGGAGCTGTATGACCCGACTACAGGCAAGTTCGCAAAAACCGGGTCGATGGGCAAGGACGACGGCGGCGAAACTGCCACCGTTCTATCCGACGGTCGAGTCTTGCTCGCGGCCGGCCGTGCCCGGGCCGATCTGTACGACCCTGCATCTGGGAAATTCGTCAGTACCGGCGAGGAGCCGGAGTTCGAAAACTACTACAGCACCGCGACACTCCTGCCAAATGGCAAGGTCCTTGTGACCAGCCAAGGCGTGAACGAAGGTCCGATGGCGCAGCTGTACGACGAGCAAAGCGGCAAGTTCACCACCGTCTCGCTTGCGCTTCCGGCCGGAGCGACTGTGGATGAATATGGGGGTTTCGTGCGCAAGCGGCCGCCAACAGATACTGCCACTCTGCTCAAGGACGGCCGCGTCCTTCTGTTTCAGGATGGGTACCTGGAGACGTATGACCCGGTGAGCGGCATGTGCGCCGGCGCCGGCTTCATATCGCCTGCCGGCCTGTGGGGCGATGTCACGGCGACGCTGCTCGAGGATGGCCGCGTGCTGTTCGTACGCCGCGACGAAGAAGAGACAAGAGGCAACATCACGGCTGTGTTGTACGACCCGACTGGCGGACCCAGCCGAAGTGGCACCATGTGGGTCGACAGTTCAGGCGGTATGGCGACGCTCTTGCCGGACGGAAACGTCCTGATTGCGGGCGGCGCAGACGCTACCGGACGGCCCCGTTCCGCTTCGGAGCTACTCAAGCCATGACGTTGCAGCCCTAGAGCGAGCGGCCGGGCTGTCAAGGAAGGGCCGAATCCTGCTCGCGGTTGTGCTGCACGAGAAGCACACCCAGAAGACCCCGAAACAGGTGATCGACCTGGCGAAAGATCGTCGCGACCGGTGGCACGCCGGGTGACGGGGCTACTTGACAGGATATCTGCAATACCCGATACGTCGTCGAGAAGGAGAACAACGATGGACGACCTCGATCGATCGATCGCGCGACGTACTGCTAAGAACCCCAGATACCCCGAGATGCTCCAGGCGGAGGTTCGTCGTCAGCGTCTCATCGCGGCCCTTATCGCCGAGCGGAAGGCAAATCGCCTGACCCAGGCCCAAGTCGCCGCGGAGATGAACGTGAGCCAGTCGGTAGTAGTCGAGATCGAGTCGTCCAAGGCCGACGTCCGCTACTCCACGCTCGATCGCTATGCCGAGGCGGTCACGAAGCACAAGAAGCGCCTCGACCTGACGCCCGCCTAGATCCCGTCTCGGTCGGCCGACCTGGAAGGTGAGGGAACTGATCTGCCCGATTTCGCGTGATAGCGAACCCGCCGGATGCCGAAAAACTGTTGACAGTCGAGCGAAACCAATCGATACTCGATATATGAAAACACTTGCGATTCGACTTCTCCGCGTTGCTGTTGTCGTCCTCCTGCTCGGAACCGTGCTCGTGCAGGTACTCCTGCCCGTGTTCGCGTCTGAGGAAGGGAAGACCTTCCCCGAGGTCGCCTACCTCGTCGTTCCATACTCGGTGGCCGCCATTCTCTTCATCGGCTGCGGTCAGGTGGCGCTGCTCGTCGTCTGGCGGCTGCTGTCCATGGTCAACGGCGGGGTCATCTTCACCCGCCGCTCCCTGCGCTGGGTCGACGTCATCACGGCCTGCGCGGCGGTCGCCACGGTTCTGAGCGCAGGCGTCTTGATCCACATGCTCGGTTTCGTCCCCGGCGGCGGCGGACCGATGGTCTATTACCTGGCCGCCTGCGTCGCCGGCGGGCTGGCGTTCGTGCTCCTTATGGTCGTCATGCGAGGCCTGCTCGAGTCGGCGATCGCCGACCGCACCGAGCTCGACGAGGTGGTCTGATGGCCGTCATCGTCGACCTCGACGTCATGCTCGCCCGGCGGAAGATGTGCGTGGGCGACTTCGCCGACGCCGTCGGCATCACCCCGGCGAACGTCGCGGTCTTGAAGAACGGCCGCGCTCGAGCAATTCGCTTCACCACCCTGGACTCGATCTGCCGGGTGCTCGATTGCCAGCCGGGCGACATCCTCCGGTGGACCGCCGACCCGCCCGCCGGCGGGCCTCAGGCGTAGGCGACCGCCACGAGCGAGAAGGCGACGAGAGTCACGACAGTCGCCAGCGAAAGAGTGTTGATCGCGTACTCGCGGTCGTAGGCCCACCGAGAATCGGGCGCGACGAACAACGGAATGACGAAGGGCGGCGGGAGGACTGCCATCGTCATGACGGCCGCCTGCTGCAGCCGATCGAGGTGGAGCAACCCGTCCACTACCACCAGGTTGAAGACGATCGCGAGGACTACCCAGATCGCCAGGCGGACGGCGACCGTGCGCGCCGGCCGGCCGAGCGACCCACGGCTCAAACGTGTGCCATAGCCGATGACCATGGCGATGAGCGGCGTCGTAAGAGAGGCGACGAGCGTAAGAGTTTCCAGTGCGGCCTTGCCCATGGAGCTGCCGTCGAGGAAGGAGCCGAGCCCGACGATACTGCCGAGCATCCCGCCGGCGATGCCGAGGATGACCGGAGTCCGGACGAATGACAGGGCGGTCGAGCGCAACGACGGCATCTCGCCGGTGGAACCGCGCGCGAGGACCGTCGCCAGAACGAAGAAGACGAACACGACCTGGCCGATGTCGACGATGGCGAATCGATACAGCTGGGCCGAGCCGAACGTCGCGCCGAAGATCGCGTAGCCGAGCATGCCCGCCTCGAACCCGGTCAGAAGCGCGGGCAGCAGCGGCGATGTCACCCCGATGGCCCGGCCGATCCAGCGGCCCGTGGCGAGGAGGATCACGCAGGCTCCGAAGACGCTCACCACGATCCAGAGGTAGCGAGGTTCGAGCGAGACCCGCAGAAACGTCAGGAACAACGCCGAGGGCAGGGCCAGTTTGAGCACGATCGATCGCAGGTCGTCGACCGTATCGGGGCGGATCACCGAGCGGCGTCGGAGCAGCGCGCCCAGCACGAAGAGCAGGAGAACCGGAACGACGCGCGCGAGCGCGTCCACGTAGACCATGAAGACTCCTGTCGGATGACGGTGGCCGGTCAGCCGCGGGCGCGACATCGATGGCCTCCGATTATGGCCCAGCGATCGGCACTCGCGCCCGCCGGCAGATGCGCCGACAGATGCGCCGGCGGAAGCGCCGGCGGAAGCGCCGACGCCCGGGCTTCAGCGCTTCAGGACTTGAGCCGGCACTCCGTCCGGCGAGTACGGATTCCCGAGCAACACGCCCTCGGCCCCTAGGAACCGTCCTTCTGTCTGAGGATGGCGACGAGCGCGGAGTCGAGCGGAGGCGCCAGTGACAGGCAGTAGGTCGCCGTAACGTGGTGGGTGTCCCGGAACACGATCATGCCGTTGATGACCACGGGGCAGGAGCCCGAACCGGGACAGGTCCAGCTCTCGGTGCCGATCATCTTCAGGCCCGTGGTGGAGGCCTTGACGGCCGTGGTCTCCCGGACGCTCCAGTAGCCGTTTCGCCCTACCAAGCGCGAGTAGGCGCAGCGCCGGTAGTCGGACGTGTGGCTCGACAGGCACGTCGGGACGTTCTCGTTCCAGGGGTACAGGAAATCCTCGATCAGCACCCGGGTGGTGGTCGCGGGCAGCTTGTCGGTCTCTCGCGCGAGGGCCCGCCCGAGCACCTTTGCGTCGACATCCGATCCGTCGGGATTGATGATGGCCCGTCTCATCGCGACCAGCGCGAGGTTCACGCCGCTGCGCTGGACGTCTGTGAGAACTCGGGCGTTCCACGTTTCGCAAGCGCGGTACTCACCGCTACCGTATTGGCCCATTCGCATGTCGACGAACGGGCAGGCCATCTTGGCGTAGACCAGCAATCGCCAGCCGTGGGCTGCGGCGACTGCATTCACAGCCGGGAACAGGGCCGATGCGTGCGAGTCGCCGATGAGGGCGATGGTGTACGAGCCGGACGGGTTGCCGAAGACGCACTTGCCGGCGCCCGGAGGCGTAACGGCGCGAGTGTCGTAGAGACAGCCGTTGAGAACGGTGGCCTCGTAGTCGGTCGCCGCCTTACCGACGGATGGCTGCAGGCCCACGACGGAGTAGGAGGACGGTGTCGCCGGACTCGGGGCCGGAGTGATCGCCGCAGTCCAGCCGGGCGCGATCGAGGGCATGCTCGCCGATGCCTCGGTCGATGTCCCGGCCGACGCCGCCGTCGGAGTCAACCCTGGCGAAGGCGGCGCCGTCGGAGGGTCCGTGACCTGGGCGACGATGCTGGCGGACGGCGCCGGGGCATCCAGACTCGCCAGCGTGTTCTGCGCGCCGATGCTCAGGCACGTGGCAACGAGAGCGACTGCCAGCATGGCCCCCACACCGGCGGTGACGAGGCGCCTGGGACTCGGCAATGAGATGCGCCCGCGCCGGAACGGCTCCTCGACGAAGGCCCAGGAGGCGAACGCCACCGGTATCGCAAGCGCCGCCAGCGCGAGCGCCTGGACCGGTTGGAGCACCTGCGGCGCGCCGAGCATGGTCGGCGAGAGCGCGTCGGGACCGTTGAGCGCCGCTCCGCCAAGCAGCAGGATCGGCCAGTGCCACAGGTAGAGCGAGTAGCTGATCTTACCCACGAAGCGCAGTGGCGGAGTGCGAAGCAGGACGCCGGGACCCCATTTTGCTGCGCCCGAGGCGATCAGGACGACGGCGGCAACAGTGGGTGCGAGTGCCGCGACCCCCGGGTACGCCACGACGGACGAATTGAGAGTCAGGGCATCGAAGGCGAGGACGCCGAGGGCCACCCAGCCGAGCCCGGTCAGGGCTCGCGAACACGCGGTCCGCAGCCGCGCGGCAACCCGAGCCGGGGCTCCGGTCCAGAGGGCGAGCAGGCCCCCGGCCGCGAGCTGCCACGCGCGGGTCGGCAGCATGTAGAAGGCGAAGGCCGGGTTGTTGTCCGTGATTGCAACGTTGACCGCGAACGAAATCACGGCGATGGCCACGAGCGCCGCAACGATCCCGGCTCGCGGACGGCGCCAGGCTACGACGAGCAGGATGGCGGGCCAGACCAGGTAGAACTGCTCCTCTACGCCGAGCGACCAGAAGTGCAGGAACGGCGAGTACTGAGTGGGGTTGAAGTAGTCGGTCGTGATGGCGTAGCGGATGTTGGCGATAGACAGGGCGGCCACGGCGCCGTCGGTCATCGTGTCCGGCAGAGACGCGAGAGGGATCAGGATGTAGGCCAGGGGCAGGACGATCAGCAGTGTCACGATTGCTGCCGGAAGGATGCGCCGCACCCGCCGGGCGTAGAACCGCAGGAAGCTGATCGTGCCGCTGCGCTCGCGCTCTCGAACGAGCAGCCCCGTGATCAGGTAGCCGGAGATCACGAAGAAGAGGTCCACCCCAAGGAAGCCGCCGGGCAGCAGCAACGAGGATCCAGACAGCAGGGCGGCGTGGTAGAGCACGACCATGAGCACCGCGACCCCGCGAAGGCCCTCCACGTCGGGCCTGAAGTTGTCGGCGGCGGCGGCCTTTGCGTCGGCTGGCACGTCGGCCGGTGCCACGCGATCCGCCGCGGGCGTATCGGCCGCCGTGAATTGGGTCTTATCGGTCAAGAGTCCCCTCTGCGGTTGTCTGGCGCCCTGGACTGCGCCATGTTACAGAGCGTCCAACGGCATATCTGACTCGACCGGGTGGGACCGCTCATAAGCACTCCGAAGAGGTCCTCGGCAAGCCGACCTGCGGGCACTATGCCATCCATCAGCGCCGAACGCCCGCGAATGCCGTGGCCTAGACTTGGAGACCGCTGGACGAGAGTCCCGTGAGTTCGAATCCCGCCCTCTCCGCCAAACGGCCGGGGGATGGCTGAGGTCGAAATGCTGCAGAGGTCAGGGCGCTATGCGTCAAGGGCCTCGTCACGTAGAGGGAGAACGCATGACCAGCCAGCAGCCGCCGAACACGCCACCGGGCCAGTGGCCGGGCTACCCGCCACCGCCGACGCCACCGGGCCAGTGGCCGGGCTATCCGCCACCGCCGACGCCACCGGGCCAGTGGCCGGGCTACCCGCCACCGCCGACACCACCGGGCCAGTGGCCGGGCTATCCGCCAGCCGGCGCACCGGGGCAGCCGTGGGCCCAATACCTGGATCCCTATGCGCGTCGCAAGACGCCCAAGCGCACGTACGTCTACCTCGCGCTGTGGATTACCGGCGTGGCCTTTCTGGCTTTCACAATCATCATCGGCGGCTACTCCACCTACACGCTCCAGACGCGAACGGCCCGAACGGACGCCACCATCGCCAGGGAAGTACCGGAGGCCGGCAGGAGCCACGGGTACGCGACCACGTATACGTGGGTGGTGGATGGGATCACATACTCGGGCTATCAGACCCGCACCGACAAGCACTACTGGTCGGATCCGCCTTTCGTCTGCTACAACCCCGGCGATCCAGGCCAGGGGACGCTTGCCTGGCCGGACCGGCAGGACTGCTCCAGCATGAGTTGGGGTCCGGTGGTCTGGATCGAAAACATCGTCCTCCTTGGCCTCCTCCTCGGCGGCACCGCCCTTGCCTTCAAGAAGTGGCGCAAGTGGCGCCGCTTCGCTCGCCTGGCAAACGCGACCCCTGTCTCGGAGGTGAACAGTGGCCGGATCTGAGCACCGGGGCTCCAGCGGTGATTCGCACTTCTGACGCGGCGTCACGGCGGCACTGCACCCCACGAACAACCGACGCTGTGCGGCCCGAAAGGATGCACAGGAGTGGGACCATCAGGGAAGGCACCTAGGGCAAAACCCGACCGACACCCCAATTGGTCGCCAATTCATCTGGCTTCATAGGCGACCCGATTCCGGAGGTCGAGAGGTGTTCACCCGCAAGATGCCTGAAGTGCCGAACGCGGATCTGATCGATCTGTTGCTCGATGCCGATCAGCCGACGCGCAAGCTGCTTCTCTTCCAGGCTCTCCAGTCTGGTTCGATCATGAAGAGTGAGGCCGAGGAGGTCATCGCCCAGGTGGCCAGACTCGAGCGCGCTGCGGCACCGCGACGGGTCAAGCCCAAGGCCGACGCTCAGGCCGCCTAGATCGGGCGGCCAATGATGCGGCTCGGGCCCAAGTCCCCCATACTCGGGGAATGAGGTCTCGTCGCAAGTCCCTCTTCGAGCGCATCGTCGATCTTGTTCCTGCCCTGGTTGTCGTCGGTGTCGGCGTTGCGGGCGTGTCCATCGCCATGAACGTCCTGGTTACGGCGCCGCCCGTCGCGATCTTCCGCAGCCCCGGCCCCTCGGCCTCAGTGGGGCCCTCCTTTCCGGACTCACCGTCCCCGCTGGCGCTCACATCTGCCGAGCCGTCGGTTACTCCGGTTCCGACCGCATCCCTCACCAACCAGCAGCCCAGGTTCGTGCACTCCGTCATCAAGGACGCCGACTCCGGCGGCGTCTGGAGTGTCCAGCTCAACTACCCCGCCTTCATCCTGGGGCAAACGCCCTGGGCGCAACAGATCGACTCGGACATCCGGGGCGATCTGAACACGAGGGCCGACCAGTGGGAGTTGGGACCGGCGGCGTACCGCAGCGCCAAGGGGAAGACCAACACCCTGACCGGTTCGTTCACCACGGAGATGGTCACCCCAACACTCGCCTCGTGGACACTCACTTTCGTCGATGACAGCGCCACAACCACGCCAGTCACGACAATCGAGACGCTGAACTACGACCTGGGCACGGGTCAGCGGATCGTCCTCGATGACATCTTCATCGACAGCACATCCGCCATGGGCTTCGTCTCGGACCTGGCCCCGGCATACGTCAAAGGCCAGCTCGGCGCCGACTACGATCCGGCTCTGGTGAGCGCAGGAACCAGTCCGTTGCTCGCCAACTGGGATCACTGGGCCCTCACCAAGACCGGGCTCAGGATCACTTTCGATCCATATCAGGTCTCGATCCACGCTGCCCCTCTGGTCTCGATCGTCGTGCCGTGGAGTGCGCTGACTTCGGTGATGATCCAGACCGGCCCGGTTGCGAGGCTGGCGGGCCTCTCGTCCTAGGATCTGCAACATATGGCCCCGAACTTAGAGGCCACGTATCCTTGGCACGGGCGACGAAACAGTCACGGCGGGCCCGACCGCAACTTCGGAGGACTCCATGGCGGCTGAGTACAACGCGACGGTAGCCAGCAGGGTCGAGGTCGCTCCTGGTCTGGTCATCCTTAGAGTGGTGCCGGACACGCTGCCGCTCGAGTTCAAGGCCGGCCAGTACGTCGTTCTGGGCCTCAAGGCATCCGAACCGCGCATCGACGAGTCGGAGCAGGAAGGCGCCCCCGATGTTGCCGCCGGAGCGCCCGAAGCCGGAGCCGCCGCCGGAACCCCCGAGAGTCAGGCCGCCGTCGACGCCCAGGCTGCCGCTATCGTCACAGTCGCCGCCGATCCGGACCGGATGATCCGTCGCGCGTATTCGATAGCCTCCGAGAGCCGCTCAAGCGAATACGTCGAGTTCTACCTGACCGTTGTGATGAGTGGCGAACTGACGCCCCGGCTCTTCAACCTCAAGGTCAGGGACCGCTTGTACATCGGGCCGAAGGCCGTCGGCGTCTTCACGCTGGACAAGGCGCCGGGCAAGCATCTGCTCATGGTCGGCACCGGCACCGGCCTTGCGCCGTACATGTCGATGCTCCGCAGCGAACTCGTGTGCAATGGGCCGCGTCAATTCGTCGTTGTCCACGGCGCGCGGTATTCGTGGGACCTCGGGTATCGCACCGAGCTTTCGGGCCTGGCCCGACATTGTGCCAACTTCCACTACCTCCCGGTCATCACCCGGCCGCAGGAAGACGTCACGTGGCGCGGTCGCAGCGGCTACCTCCAGAACGTCATCGCCTCCGATGCGATAGAGGTGGAGACCGGTCTGGCGCTCACTCCGGAGAACTTCGACATCTTCCTGTGCGGCAATCCGGGCATGATTGACACCGTGATCGCCTGGGCCGAGGCCCGCGGCTTCGTCAAGGACAAGGGCCACGACACAGGCACGCTCCACACCGAGGAATACTGGTAGGTCGAGCGCCGCTGGCGCGTCCAATCGACTGACTCTGGCCCCACGAGAGAGAGCGGCATGACGGAAGCATCTGGCTACAAGGCCGAGTTGATCGGCGTCTTCGGGCACCCGGTTGCCGAGAATCCGACGGTCGTCATGTATGAGGCCGCATTCGCGGAGCTGGGGCTCAACTGGCGCTATCTCACGATCGAGGTTCTCCCCGAGGATCTGGAGGCCGCGATGAGGGGCCTGCGGGCCTTCAACATGCGCGGCATCAACTTGACCATCCCGCACAAGGTGGCGGTGCTGCCGTACCTCGACGAAGTGAAGCCGGCAGCCGCCTTGATGGGCGCGGTGAACACCGTTGTTCGCGTCGGCGACCGACTGGTCGGCGAGAATACGGACGGAAGGGGCTTCATGACCGCGCTGACCAGGGACGCCAGGGTCGATCCGGCGGGAAAGCGCGTAGTAGTGCTGGGTGCCGGCGGTGCCGCCAGGTCGATCACCGTGGAGCTTGCACTTGCGGGCGCGCAGCGGATCACGATCGTCAACCGCTCACCCGAGCGCGGCCTAGGGCTGGTGGAGCTGCTCAACGCCAAGACGCCCGCGAAAGCCGAGTTGGCTCCGTGGCCCGGTCGGTATGCCGTTCCCGAGGGCACGGAGATCCTGGTCAACGCAACATCCATCGGCCTCTTCCCCAATGTCCACGACAAGCCGGACATCGACTACGAGACGATCACCGACGGCATGGTTGTCTGCGACGTGATCCACACGCCGACCACGCCCTTCCTCGCGGAGGCCGAGCAGCGCGGCGCGCAGACTCTCGATGGCCTGGGGATGCTCGTCTACCAGGGAGCCATCGGCTTCAAGCTCTGGACCGGCCTCGACGCGCCGGTGAAGGTCATGTACGACGCCCTGGCCCAGGCTTTCGGGCTGGGCTGACGGCGGCTCGGTGGCCCTTTCAATCGCTCGAACCCATCCACTATTTGCGACAACGGAGAGATGATCATGCGAAAGAACGGCATTCTGAACCAGGACATCCTCGCGGCCACCGGAGGGCTCGGCCACGGAGACTACCTCGTGGTTTCCGACGCCGGGCTGCCGCTCCCGCTCGAAGTCGACCGCATAGACCTGACGGTGGTGAAGAACCTGCCGCGGTTCATCGATGTGCTGAAGCCGATTCTCGCGGAGATCATCGTCGAGAAGATCATCCTGGCCACGGAGATCCAGAAGGCCAGCCCTGAACTAACTGCGCAGATCCGCGAATTGGCAGGGTCGATCCCGATCGAGTTCATCAGCCATGAGCAGTTCAAGGCCCTGACCCACGACGCCAAGGCGATCGTCCGCACCGGCGAGCACACGCCCTACTCGAACGTCATCCTTCAGTCCGGCGTCGATTTCAGCAAGTAGGTCCGGGCCCTCAGCGGCCGGGGAGAGACGACGGGTCTCGTTTCGGAGTCCCATTCCAATCTCTCCGGCCGGTGTTCGATCGTATCGAGTCCTACCTCGATGGCCGGGGCCGTCGGCGCGTCCGCGCCAGATGGGCCTGATCGCGGGGATTTGACACTCGCCCCTGTTCGCCCGTAGACTCCCGCCACATTACGAATACGGGCTGTGATCGGGACGAGTACTTCCCGGCGCCGGCGTAGAGAACCAGCGGTTGGTGCAAGCTGGTGCGGTGACGAGAACGAATGGCCCCGTGAGCCTCCGGACCAAACCGCGAGCTTCCAGGGCTCGCCAGTAGGCTCCGGCGCAGAGCGCCAGCGATAAAGGGCAGCACCGATCGGCGGGAGTAGCGCGGAAGCGCAAGAGCCCGACCTGTCGGCCAAAGTGCGGCATTGCCGAATGTGGGTGGCACCGCGGAAGGATCAGACCTTTCGTCCCAAAGACGAAGGGTTTTGTGATTCTTAGCGGGGTAACCGCCCCGAACAGACCTTTCGTCCGTGGACGAGAGGTTTTTTGTTACCCCGCGACGCGGGGTGATCCAGAAAGGCGAACCGCAATGGCACTCAAGGATCCGCTAAGTCTTCGCGAGGTGAAGCAGATGTCGGGCGCGGCCGACACGATCCTGCTGACCGCGACTCGCAACGCCGACCTCGAGACGCCGATCGGGGCGTTCATGCGCTTCGACGATGGCGGCCCGGCCTTCCTGCTCGAATCCGTCGAAGGCGGCGAGCGGCTCGGCCGGTACTCGTTCCTCGGAGTGGGGCCGCGACGCCTGCTGACGTACCGGCCTGGCCAGGCCACGATCCAGACGCGGCCCGTCGGCGTGGCGGAGTTCAGCCCCGACCTGCCGACAGAGACTTTCGACGCTCCGGATCCGCTGGTGGCTCTGCGCCGGTTCATGCCGAAGCGGCGCATCCTGCCCTCGACGGAGATCCCGCGCTTCCCGGGCGGAGCGGTCGGCGCGCTGGCGTACGACGCCGTCTCGACCTTCGAGCCGACAGTTCCACTTCCTGCGAAAGACCCGATCGGCGTGCCGATGGCCGCCTTCCAGGAGACGGACCTGGTTCTGGTTTTCGATCATCTGACACACACCCTTTCGGCCGTCGCCGCGCTTCACACCGAAGCACCGGACCTCGACGGCCGATACGCCATCGCCGAGCGCGCCATCTTCGAGGCCCTGGAGCGAACCGGCCGGCCGACGGAAATCGAGCTGGCGGGACTGACCAGGCGGAGCCGCGCCGGATCGGCCGATGGCCAGGCAGAACCGACGCAGCCGCTCGGCTTGGAGCCGATCGAAGTCAGCATGAGCCGGGCCAGGTACGAGGCCGAGGTCCGCAACGCCAAGGAGAACATCGCTGCCGGCGAGGCGATCCAGATCGTCGTGGCTCGCCGCCAGACGTTCGAGCGCCCGGTGATCGGCGGCGAGAAGCTCGACGCGGTTTCGCTGTACCGATCGCTGCGCCGCGTGAACCCGAGCCCGTATCTCTTCTTC
>PMIE01000038.1:43786-76768 GCA_003156975.1 Chloroflexota bacterium
CGCAACGACCTCGGCCGCGTGGCCAGGGCCGGTTCCGTGGCCGTGACCAAATACATGGAGATCGAGCGCTACAGCCACGTCCTTCACCTCGTGAGCAACGTGGAGGCGCGCCTGAAGCCCGNNNNCTACGACGGCAATCTCGACACGGCGATCACGATCCGCTCCGCGGTCATGTGCGACGACCTGATCCACCTCACCGTCGGTGCCGGGATCGTCGCGGGGTCAGTGCCGGAGAAGGAGTTCGATGAGACGGAGCACAAGGCCGGCGCGGTGAAGCGGGCGATCGAGCTTGCGGTCGCCGAGACGGCCGACCGCGTGGCGGCGGCCGGCACGAGTGCCGGTGCAAGTGCGGGCGCGGCCGCCGACGCCCCCGCCCCGGCCGCCGCCGACGCCGCCCCCGCGGCCGCCTCCGCAACGGCTCGATAGGAGACCCTCGATGATCCTCATGATCGACAACTACGATTCCTTTACGTTCAACCTCGTGCAGGCTCTCGAGGCGGCCGGCGCCGACGTCCGAGTTCTGCGCAACGACGCAATCGACAAGGCCGGCATCGAAGCCCTGATCGACGACCCGGCGGCGAACCTGCGCGGCATCGTCGTCTCGCCCGGCCCCGGCGACCCCGACTCGGCCGGCGTCTCGATGGACGCGATCCGCGTCGCCGTCGAGCGCAAGATCCCGTGCCTGGGCGTGTGCCTCGGCATGCAGGCGATGGCCCAGGCCTTCGGGGCCACCATCCGGCGCGCCCCCACGCTCGTGCACGGCGAAGCTTCCGATATCCGCCACGACCAGAAGGGGCTCCTGGCCGGAATGCCATCCACCTTCTCGGCGGCCCGGTACCACTCCCTGAGCGTGGCTCCGGAGACGCTACCCGCCGACTTCGTGATAACGGCCCGGACGGTAGACGACTACGTGGTCATGGGCATCCGCCATTTGCACGCGCCCGTTGAAGGCGTCCAGTTCCACCCCGAATCGGTCCTCACGCCCCAGGGCCCGCACCTGCTCGCCAACTTCCTGAGGTTGTGCGGCGAAGGCGACGGCGTCCTGCTCGACCAGGCGTCCGGATCGTTCGCCCTGACCGGGTTTGGGCATGGTGTCGAGGCAGAGACGGCGGAGGCGGTTCGATGAGCGAGCAGGTGAGAGCGGCCCTTGCGGCCGTGGTCGATGGCAGAGAGCTTTCGATGGAAGAAGCCCGCGTGGCGATGGGATCGGTCATGGATGGCGAGGCCACTCAGGCCCAGCTGGCCGCGCTGCTCGTCGCTCTGCGGATGCGCGGCGAAACCGTGGAGGAACTCGCCGGTTTCGCGGCGGCGATGCGAGAACGAGTCCTGCGCGTTCAAGCGCCCGACGGCGCGGTAGACACCTGCGGCACAGGCGGCGACGGCAGCAACACCTTCAACATCTCGACCGCGGCGGCACTGGTAGTGGCCGCCGCCGGCGTTCCGGTGGCCAAGCACGGTAACCGCGCGATGACCTCGGCGTGCGGCTCGGCGGATGTTCTCGAGGCGCTTGGCGTCGCCACGGATCTCTCGCCGGTGGAGGCAGCCGAAGCTCTCCGCGTCGATGGCTTCGCCTTCCTGTTTGCCCAGGGATACCACCCGGCAATGAAGCACGCCGGGCCGACACGCAAGGAGATCGGCGTCCGGACCGCCTTCAATCTTCTCGGCCCAATGACGAATCCCGCAGGCGCCCGCCGCCAGGTTGTCGGAGTCGGCGATCCCGCGGCGGCTCCCAAGATGGCCGAGGTGCTGCGGCTGCTCGGTTCGGAACGAGCCCTGGTCGTTCACGGCGCCGGGATGGACGAGCTGCCGCTCGACGGGTCGGGCGTTCTCTACGACGTCACATCCGCCGGAGTCACGCGGCGCACGATCGTGGCATCGGAACTCGGTCTCACTCCGGCGCCGTTGTCGGCTCTGGCGGGCGGCTCTCCCGCGGTCAACGCCGCGCTCGTCGAGGCGGTCCTTGGCGGCAAGCCCGGACCGCACCGCGACGTGGTCCTGCTCAACGCAGCGGCGGCGTTCGTCGCAGCCGGTCGCGCCGACGACCTCGGCGACGGCATCACCCTGGCCGCTCAGATGATCGACACGGGCGCGGCAACCAGGCTGCTGGAGCGGCTGCGTGCGGCGAAGGCTGCTCGCGATGCGGCCAAGCTGGAGGTGGCGACGGCATGACACCCGTGGCGAAAGAAGGACGGGGCCGGTCCAACGGCGTGGCAGATGCGCCGTTGGCGCACCCGGCGCACCCGACGCACCCGGCGCACCCGGCGCACCCGGCGCGCGCCGGGGTCGTGGCGAAGATCGCCGACCGCCGCCGTGCGGACATAGAGCGGGAGTTGGGTTCGCGCAGGTACAGCGATCTCGCCGACGAAGCCGCGGATCATACGGCCACGGCCGGATCCGCTCCACGGCCGATCGTCGAGCGTCTCGCGGCACCCGGGCTTCACCTGATCGCGGAGGTGAAGCGCCGCTCCCCGTCGGCCGGGGCGATCGCCGCCGACGCGGATCCCGTGGCCCTTGCCCGCGCCTACGAGCGCGGCGGTGCGAGCGCGATCTCCGTCCTGTGCGAGCCGCACTGGTTCGGCGGCTCAGTGGCGGACCTGCATGCCGTCCGCGCCGCCGTCTCGCTGCCGATCCTGGCAAAGGAGTTCGTGGTCGACGAGCGCCAGCTCCCCGTCCTGCGCTCCGCCGGCGCCGACCTGGTCCTTCTCATCGCCGCGATCCTGCCTGGCAAGAAGCTGGCCCGGTTCGTCGACCTTGCCCGCGGACTCGGTCTCGAGCCGCTGGTGGAGGCCCACGACGAGCGTGAGACAGAGGCGGCGCTGGCCACGGATGCACGCCTCATCGGACTGAACAACCGGAACCTGCGCACTCTCAAAGTCGATCCGGAGCTCTGCCTGCGACTGCGACCGCTGATCCCAAATGACCGGCTGGTGGTCGGCGAGTCGGGCGTCGGCGAGCCCCGAACGCTCGTCGGCTGGCGGGCGGCCGGACTCGACGCTGCCCTCATCGGTGAGGCGCTGATGCGCTCGGCCGAGCCGGCCGCGGCGGCCCGCGCATTTGTTTCGGCGGGCTCCGTGCCGCATGACATAGCCGCGGAAGCGCGGCTGCCTCTCGTCAAGATCTGCGGCGTCACCGACTCGGAAGGGGTTCTCGCGGCGCTCCGGGCCGGCGTCGACGCCATCGGCCTCAACCTGGTCCCGGGCACGCCGCGAGCCCTGACTCTGGACGAGGCCTCGTACCTCGCCACCAAGATTCGGGCCTCATCGCCCGCGGGCAAGCGGCCCAAGATCGTGGCCGTCTTCGCCGACGCCTCGGCGGCGGAGATCGAGGCGGCAATCGCAGCCTTCGATCCTGATGCCGTCCAACTCTCCGGCGACGAGCCCGTTTCGGCGATTGGCTCCGTCCGCCGCCCCGTCTGGAAGGTGCTGCATCTGCCGGCCGCGAGCGCCGGCGAAGCGGCGCCAGAGGCACTTGCAGTCTCCATTGCGACTGCCAAAGCGCAGGCGGAGCTTGCGCTCGCGGCCGGCGCCGAACGGCTCATTCTCGACACCGCCGGGGGCCCGTTTCCGGGGGGAACCGGCCGCCAGGTCGCCCGCCAGATCGCGGCTGCGGTGGCGCGTGAGATCCCGATCATCCTGGCCGGAGGCCTCGACGCCGGGAACGTGGCCGAGGCCGTTCTGGCGGTGCCGGCCGTCGGGGTGGACGTGGCCTCCGGAGTCGAAATCCACCCGGGGGCGGCTTCACCGAGCGCCGCATCCGCGACGGCGCGGGCAACGGCGGCGGTCGGATCGCGGCCGCGCAAGGACCCTCTCAGGGTCGCGCTCTTTGCCAAGCGAGCTCGGGCCGCGCGGTTCGATCGCCCGCACATTCGGCCGCGGCCGACGCCCGCTCCGGAGGAGCTGCTCGAGCCCGATGAACAGGGCAAGTGGGGCATCGACCGGGACTTCGGGGGCCGTTACGTGCCGGAGACTCTGATCGCCGCGCTCGATCAGCTTCAGGCCGCATGGGATGACACGCGCCACGACCCTCGCTATTGGGCCGAGCTGCGCGAGCTGCAGTTCCACTACGGCGGCCGCCCGACCCCGATCTACCGTGCCGATCGGCTCGGGACAGAGGTACTCGAGGAGGCCCGGAAGCTGGTGGCGGAGCGCGAGGTTGCCGGCGACTCGCGCGCTTCAGCGACCCTCCTGCCGGATCGGATTCGGCTCTACCTCAAGCGTGAGGACCTCAACCACACCGGCGCTCACAAGCTGAACAACGCTTTGGGCCAGGTTCTCCTGACGCGGCGGCTGGGGAAGAGCCGGGTGATCGCAGAGACCGGCGCAGGGATGCACGGCGTTGCCACCGCGACGGCGTGCGCCTTGTTGAACATTCCGTGCGTCGTCCACATGGGCATCGAAGACATCAAGCGCCAGGCGCCGAACGTGCTTCGGATGGAGGCGCTCGGCGCGGAGGTCCGGCCGGTCCACGGCGGCTCGGGCACGCTCAAAGACGCCGTGAGTGAGGCCCTGCGCGACTGGGTCACGAACGTCGAAACCTCGCACTACTGCCTTGGCTCGACGATGGGGCCGCATCCGTATCCGCAGATCGTGCGCGACTTCCAGCGGGTTATCGGCGACGAGGCCGCGGCCCAGCTGCAAGAAACGGAAGGACGGCTGCCCGACATGGCGATCGCTTGCGTTGGCGGCGGCTCCAACGCTCTCGGACTGCTCCACAGATTCATCGGCGAGCCGAGTGTTCGGCTCGCCGTGGCCGAGGCGGGAGGGGAGGGGATCGCGACCGGACATCACGCGGCGGCGCTCCTTGGCGGCACGCCGGGAATCCTCCACGGATCGCGGTCGTACATGCTCCAGGACGCGGACGGTCAGGTCATCGAGGCGGTCTCGATCTCGGCCGGGCTCGACTACCCGGGCATCGGGCCGCAACTCTCGGCCCTGATGCAGGCCGGTCGGCTGATCGTCTCATCTGCCACAGACACGGAAGCCGTGGCGGCATTGCGGCAAGTCGCCCGCACCGAAGGGATCCTCGCGGCCGTGGAATCGGCCCACGCCGTTGCCGCGCTGCCGGGCGTGCTGGCCGGGCTGGCCACCGCTTCTGCCGCACCACTCCCGCGCGAGGCGGTCATCGTCCTCGGCCTTTCGGGCCGTGGCGACAAGGACCTTGCGGCGTTGGGCGGAGCCCAAAGCCTTGCGGCCCTCGCAGACACGGGCGGCCGCAAGGTTCCGGAGTTGGGCGACGCCCAAAGCCGGGCGGCCCTCGCAGAAGAGGGCGGCCGCAGGGCATCTCACAGACTCAAGGAGGTTGGTCGATGACGCCCCAGGCTCGCCGATCGACCTTCGCCTCTCATGGCGCGGCCGTGCCAGCCCCAACGGGCACGGCCGCGCCTANNGCCAACCCCAACGGGCACGGCCGCGCCTACCCTCGCCGGAACCAACGACACGCCCGGGGCGCGCCGGATCGCGGCCGCCTTTGGCCGGGCCGCCGCCGACGGCAGGGCCGCCCTCATCGCCTATGTGGTGGCCGGATATCCCGATCATGAGGCCTCGCTCGCGGCGGCACTGGCGGCGATCGACGCGGGCGCGGACCTGCTCGAAGTTGGATTGCCCTATTCCGATCCCCTCGCCGACGGAGCCACTCTCCAGCGAGCGACCTCGGCTGCGATCAAGGCCGGGGCCACGCTCGACGGCTCGGTGGCGCTGCTCCGAGAGATCGCCGCCGCTCGGCCCGGCATTCCGCTCGTCCCGATGTGCTACGCGAATCAGATCATCGGCGGCGGCGATGGCAGGGCCGTTGCCGAGCGCCTTTCCGAAGCCGGCGGCAGCGGTGTAATCGTCGCCGACCTCACTCCGGACGAAGGGGCGCGGTTCGAGTCCGTAGCTCGGGCGATCGGCCTGGCGGTGGTCTATCTCATCGCGCCCACCACGTCGGCAGCCCGCCGGATCGAGGTCGCTCGCAGATCCGGCGGCTTCCTCTATTGCGTGTCGCTGGTCGGCGTCACGGGCGCTCGCACCTCGCTTCCGCCGTCCGTGGCGGGGTTGGTGGCCGCCGCAAAGGCGGACTCACCTGTACCGGTTGCGGTCGGGTTCGGCGTGAGCAGGCCGGCTCACGTCCGAATGCTCGTCGATGCCGGTGCCGATGGAATCATCGTGGCCTCGGCTCTCATCGACGCCCTCGGTCCCGATGGTCGCGACACCGCAACGCTGGCCCGTCTCGTCACCGAGTTGAGGGCCGCCACGAAGCGAGCCTGAGCAGGCAGGCGCGCGTGCGCATGCCTGCAGCTGCAGCGGTCGCTAGCTCAGATTCTCGGGCCAACGATCAGAGAAGACTACTTGGCCTTCTGCGTCGAGACAGCAGTTGCATGCGTTGAAAGACCCGTCGTCCGGCTCGGCACCGTAGATCCTCCACGGCGGAGATGTGTCCGCGGGGACAGAGAGAATGTCGCGACATGCTGGGGCGCCGCCGCCCAAGATCGTCTTCGTCTGCAGTGTCTTCCCGGTGGTGGCCAGCGCTACTCGAATGTTCCGGTAGTACTGATACCGGTAGACGTAACCGGTCTGGCCGGACGTAGTCCGGTATTTGCCGCACCGGCTGATCGACTTCGAGCCGAGCGAGCCGACGCAGACCACCAGCTGGAGCGGGCTGGTCCATTCACTGCCGTACCACTTGTCATTGATGGCGTATGAGGAACCGGTGCCGACCGTCCATATGTCGCCGTTGTACTCGACCACGACGAGCGGATGGAGCGATCCGGTGTACTTGGCGGTACCCGGCACTGCGACGGATCCGCAGGCCGCGGCGACCTCACTGTCCGTGGGCTGCGGCGCGGGAGTCGGCGTCGGCAGGATAGCGGCGGTCGGTTCCGGCACATACGTCCACAGTGCCTCGGTCGTGGGCATCGGAGCCGAGCTGTCGACAGCCGCAGTAGGTAACTCCGCCAGCGTCCCGGGGGTGTCCACCAAAGGCGGTCTCGTGGGCGGCCTGGCGGCGCTCGAGCATGAGGCGATGACCATCACGACCAGCCCGAGCCCGAGTAGCGAACCCACCCCGCTCCGCCGCCGCGGCCCCGTGATCTGGTCCCCAAATGAAGTCGACACCAGGCGCCCCTTCCCAGTCAACCCACGGCGGACCAGTGCACAACGCTTGTACTCACCCTGCCGCCGGCGACATTGTAAGCAGGCGGAGGGGCGTCAGACTGGCGCAGGGGCACCAAACAGGCGCCGAAACTCCGGATCTGCCCTACTGAGCGAATAGTTCGGCGGAATCCAATCCCTTGGCGGCGCTGAAGCCGCCGGCAATCAAGACGTAGCCGTCCTGGAGCGCTGTGGCCGTGAAGTACATGCGGGCGGCCGCCATCGAGCCCACAGCCGCGAACTTGCCGGTCTTCGGGTCGAACGTCTCGGCTGAGGCCACCGGTTTGGCACCCTTGCCCTGACCCCCGACAATCAGGACGCGTCCGTCCGAAAGAAGGGTCGCCGTGTGGTACACCCGAGGGGACGTCATGGACCCGGCCTTGCTGAACTTGCCTTTGGCTGGGGTGTAGATTTCGGCCGTGGCGGTGATCGCTGTGTTCCTGACGCCGCCGAGGATCAGGACGCGGCCGTCCGATAGCAGCGTCGCCGTCTGGTTGGCGCGGGCCTGGGTCATGCTGCCCGTTGCCGCGAACTTACCCGTAGCCGTGTGATACACCTCGGCCGAGGACAGGTGCGCCGCGCCGTTGCCGCCCCCGGTGACAAGTACGTCGCCGCTCTTCAAGAGCGTCGCCGTGTGCCCCGATCGACCGGACGCCATCGACCCGGTCTTGCTGAACTTGCCGGTCTTCGCGTCGTACAACTCGGCGCTGGCCAGCGAACCTCCGACCGTCTCGCTGTTGCCTCCGATGACAAGGACTTTGCCGTTGGCGAGCACGGTGGCAGTGGCGCCGTCTCGAGCCACGGTCATCGGCGTAGTGGTGCTGAAGGTGCCATTCGCCGGGTCGTAGATCTCGGCCGTGGTGCCGGAACCTCCGACTATGAGGACTCGGCCGTCCTCGAGTCGGGCGGCGGCGGGATAGCTACGAGCCACGCTCATGGCGCCGGTGGCCTTGAAGGTCTTCGTGATCGGGTCATAGATGTCGGCAGTCGCCAATGCCCGGCCCGATTGGTCGAGGCCGCCCGCCATGAGGATGTTGCCGTTGAGGAGCAGCGTCGCGGTCTGGGCGATGCGGACACTGGACATCGAGCCCACTAAATTGAATCCGGCAGCAGGTGGTGGCGTTGGCGTGGGAGCCGGAGTGGGGGTCGGTGTGTCAGTTGGGCTGGGACTCGGCGTGCTGGTCGCGGCCGGGCTGGGTGACTTCGTCGGCGAGGTTTGTCCGCAACCTGCCACGACGATGGCAACGATCAGGCCTGCCAGGCCAACGCATGCGAGACGATTGCCACGCGGGCTCCCGTCGCTTCGAGAGCGGATGCTCATGTGATCAGTTCCCTCTGGTTGGTGCGAATTCGAGGTCTATCCTACCGCTCGGGCCACGATGGCGAGGCATGAGCCGTGTCGATCGCGGCATTCACTCGGGTCTTGGCGAACGGTCCGGCCTGCCGGTGCCATTTCGCGAGTCCAAGAGCGTCGTGCGGAACCAACTCGGCAGCGGAAGATCGAATGCTAGCCGATCGCAATATCGACCGGCCCAGTTACCTGCCGGCCCTGCTGATTGGCCGCGCCACAATGGCCGGACGCGCAATGCGCTCGATCGGATGCAGGCGCTCGGCCCTGCTCTGGGTTGTTGGGCATCTCGGGCTTGAATCTGGGCCTCCAACGCTGGATGGTTCGTCGAGCTGATGACTTCCGGTCTCTGCGCCATTCTGGTGGCGTTCCTCATCCATACCGACTAGACTCAGTTTCGTAGGGGGCCCGTATCGCCATCAGACGTCCCGGCGACGTTGGCCCAGAGTCGGTCGATAGACCGGGCATCGGCGTGCGGAAGCGCGACGCGTCCGGGGAGGACGAAGGGCATGACATCGTCGCGCGTTAGGCGTCTGGGTGCATCCATTCTGTTGAGTCTGGTCATGGTGGCCGGATCCGCATCGGCGGCCTGGGGGGCGGACCCATCGGCTCCGGCGCCGAGCCCGAGCGACTCGCCCATGGTGACGGTCGCGCCGAGCCCAAGCGACTCGCCGACTCTGACCGAGACTCCCGCTCCGAGCGAAACGCCGGTCGTTACCGAATCGCCGAGCCCGAGCGAGACGCCCACGCCCAGTGAAACCCCCGCGCCGAGCGCAACGCCAATCCCAGCGGTCGTGCCCACGAAGCCTGCGCCGGGCGGGAACCATCCCGGTGTTGAGTGCCTTCCGACCTCGATCGGTATGGACTTGCCCGCCGGCTACTGCATGACCAAGACCGGGCCCGCACCCAAGAAGCCGGCTGGGGCCGGCCCAGCCGCAACGACGGGCGACCACTTCATCAAGGGCACGGTCACGGCTGCCGGCGGCGGTCCTGCCGCCGGAGTCGCCGTCAGGGTGAGCTACCTGCACGATTGCTACTTGTGCGCGGACTATGGAGACACGACAACCCTGGCGGATGGCAGCTACTCCATCGCCGAAGAAGCGACCGATGGATATGTCGTGATGTTCTTTGGGCAGTCTGTCGGGAGTTTGAACGGCTACTACGACTCCGGGGAAACCGGTAACTTCACGGTCGATTCGTCCAAGGCCTCCGAGTTGGACCTTACGTCCAGCGACGCCACCGGGATCAACGTCACCCTCCGAACAGGCCTCCAAATCACGGGCAAGATCGGGGGTGGGACCAGCGCTGCGGTGGCAGGTGTCTGGGTCTACGCCTACGCCGGCACGAGCGACCCGTTCGAGCGGGACCTTTACTTCGCTTCCGCGTTGACCGGATCAGACGGCACCTACACGCTGTACGTTCCCAACGGCACATTCGGGCTCGAGTTCTGGGATGACAGCGCGCGATACCTGAACGGCTACTACGCATTTGGCAGCCCGGGCAACTTCTCCCTCGAAAACTACACGGACGTTGTCGTCTCCTCCTCCAACAAGACCGGCGTCAACGCCACGCTTGGGACCGGGCACTTCATCAAGGGGCTGGTCACCGGTTCCGATGCCCAGCCGCTGGCGGACGTGTACGTCTACATCGAGCAGACCGACGATCCGTACTACTCCGGCGGCGTAAGCACCACGTCCACCGGAACTTACGCCGTCGCCGTGCCCCCGGGCACCTACACGGTGGAAGTGATCAGCTCGAACCCGGAACTGGACGGCTACTACAGCAGCGGCAGCACCGGCCACTACAACGAGGATGTGGACTCAGCAACCGAGTTGACGGTCGGTTCCTCAGACCGGACCCCGATCAACGTGCAGATGCCGACCGGTTTCTTCATCAAAGGCAAGGTGACAGGGGTCGGCGGTGTGGGCCTGCCCGACGTCGAGGTGACCGCCGTTCCCACCGGGATCGGCGACGACTTCTACTGGACAAGTGCCGCCGACGGGACGTATGTCATACCCGTTCCGGCCGGAACCTACACGGTGTATTTCGGTGACTACAGTGGTCACTATCTAAGCGGCTACTACGCCAGCGCCGGGACCGGCCATTTCGCTCTCGACCTGGATTCCGCCACGAGCGTGACTATGGTCGCGACGGATATTGCGGTGCCAACCGTGCAGTTGGAGACCGGCTACGTCATCTCGGGCACGGTCACAGGAGTGGCCGACGCGCCTCTCGAAGGGATCGAGGTCCAGGCGTACACGAGCCCTTGCTCCTCGGCCTGTTACTCGGGCTTCGCAAGCACAGGCTCCAACGGGCATTACTCGGTAATGGTCCCGCCGGGCACCTATCAGATGAGCTTCATCGACCAAAATGACGTCTACGTCTCGGCGTCTCTCGAAGCGCCGGTAGATGCCACCACTGGTAGTGCGAGCGGCATCGACTTCCAGATGCAGATCGGCTATCACATCCAGGGCACTGTTTCGGACGCTGACGGCACTGTTGCCGGTATCCAGGTCGAAGCGGACAAATCGGGTTCCGTCCCACCCGTCACCTTCACGGACACGGATGGGTTCTACGACTTCCTGGTCGGACCCGGCAGCTACACCATCTCGTTCGAGGACGACACCGCCACTCACCTCAACGGCTACTACGACAAGGACATCCCAGGCAACTTCACGACAGTCGCTGCGGGCGCGACTCCGGTGGTCGTGGTCGCGGAAGACCACCTCGCCGACGTAACGCTTGGCACCGGTTTCACCATCAAGGGCACCGTGACTGGGGAAGCCGGAGCGCCTCTCCAGGGTGTACAGGTGGGCGTCACATCCACTGACTACAGCGGTTCGGTCCTGTCCGCATCGGACGGCACCTTCTCCGTCGCGGTCGTTCCGGGAACCTACACCGCAAACTTCTACGTCGACCACTACTTCTACGGGTTCTATAGCACCGGCGGCTTCACAACCAATTCGGGCGATGCCTCACCGGTCGACGCGACCACAGGGAACGCCAACGGCATAGACGTCCAGATGTACGGCCCTCCCGCCGCGCCGACCAACGTGACCGGAATTGGCTATGACTCCTCGATCGTCGTCTCGTGGACCGCTTCGGTCCAATACGGCAAGCCCGTCACCGGATACCGGGTCTACATGACGGAAGTGGCACCTTTGTCCGCGGCCCATCCGGCCGCCACGACGGGAACCGACCCCGTCTGCACCACCACCAACCCGGCCGTTCTCTCCTGCTCGGTTACCGGGCTCACCAACGGCCAGCTGTACTCCTTCACGGTCATCGCCGACAGCAGCGTCGGCGCAAGCTCCGAATCGGATCCCTCCGATCCGGTCATGCCGCGCATCGGCAACTCCTACTTCCCCCTGGCCCCGGCCCGCATCCTCAACTCGGCCGCGAATCTGGGTGTGACCGGCAAGCTCCACAAGAACGTACCGGTCACCTTCCAGGTGACAGGTCACGGTGGCGTCGGTCCCGACGCGACCGCGGTCACCGGTGTCCTCACGGTCATCGGTCCCTCCGGCGGTGGCGCCTTCTCGATCACCCCGACACCGGTTCCCGCCCCTACGACCTCCAATCTCAACTTCCCCAAGGGCGACAGCCGCTCCACCGGCGTGACGGTGACCCTGGGCCCGAGCGGAACTCTCTCGATCACCTACACCGGCGCCGCTGCCGGCACCGCGGACGCCTACTTCGATGTGACCGGCTACTTCGCCCCGGGCAGCGCCGGTGCCACATACAAGACGGTCACGCCCAATCGTCTTGTGGATAGCCGGGTCAACAACGGCATCAGCGGCAAGCTCACCGCAGGCAAGGCTCGGACCTTCACGGTCGTCAATCGGACCCCGAGCGTTCCTTCGACCAACGTCCCGACCACAGCCATCGCGGTCACGGGCAACCTGACCGTCACCGCTCAGACTGCGGCGGGTCATCTGACCCTCACTCCGGCTGCGCAGAACTCGCCGGCAACGGCCTCGATCTACTTCCCCAAGGGTGACAACCGCGCCACCGGCCTCACGATGATGCTGGGACCCGGAGGCACTCTCTCGGTCACCTATGTCGCGGGGGCCGGTGCCACCACCGCGGTCATCTTCGATGTCACAGGCTACTTCGTGCCCGGCCAATCGGGTGCGATGTACATCCCGGTCACTCCCAACCGCCTGGTCGACAGCCGCAGCAAGGTTGGCTTGAGCGGCAAGCTCACCCCGTTCGTATCGAGGGCCTTCCAGGTCACCGACCGCGTGCCCCTCGATGCCACAAAGAACATCCCGGCCAGCGCGGTCGCAATCACCGGCACCCTGACCGTCACCAATCAGACCATCACGAGCTGGTTGGGTCTGACGCCCACTCTCAACAACCACCCCGCCACAAGCACTCTCAACTTCCTCAAGGGCGACAACCGGGCCACGGGTGTGACCGTGCCTCTGGGACCCGGTGGCAAGGAGTGCGTCGTCTTCGGCGGCAACGTCAAGGGTTCCACCACCGATGTCGTCTTCGACGTCAGCGGCTACTTCGTGAACTAGGGGCGCGGGTCGGCGGCCAGGCGGCCGCAGAACCTCGTCAGCTCACCGCGCTACTTGCATCGGCGGCTCTTCGGAGCCGCCGATGTCGTTGTGCGAAACGTTCCATCCACCAAGTAGACTCGGCCTCGAATTCCGGGGGCCAACGGAAACAGGAAAGGGGCGCAGGTTGTTGGAGTTGGCCTCGAGGAGCCTCCCGGAGAGGGTTCGGGATGCCGCTGAGCGAGCGGCCGATGCCGGCTTCGAACTCTCCTCCGAGCCCGGGATCGGCCGGGCGATCATGACCCTGGCCGCCGCGGTGCGGCCGGGCGGGCGCGTCCTGGAGATCGGCACCGGCATGGGCGTTGGCACGGCCTGGCTGATCCAGGGACTGGCCGCTCGTGCCGACGTGGAACTCGTGACGATCGAATCGGATCCGAAGCGCGCGCGTCTGGCGGCCGAGGCGAATTGGCCGGGCTACGTGCAGCCCGTCATCGGAGACGTCCTGGTGGAGATCGGCCGGCTGGGCCTCTTCAGCCTTGTCTTCGCCGACGCCGAGGGCGGAAAGCTATACGGGCTCGATCTGACCCTCGCCGCCGTCGATCTCCACGGGATCCTCGTCCTCGACGATATGCGCTTCCAAGGGCGCAGTCCTGCGATCGAGGAGGGAGTCGTTCGAGTCCGCCGTCAGCTCATGGCCGACGATCGCTTCGTCTGCGTCGAGATGAACTGGTCCAGCGGCCTGCTGGTCGCGACAAGGGTTCGCTAGCCGGCGTCGGTCTAGGCGGCCGCGCGTCCGCGGCTCTTGGCCGGTGCGCGACGGTGGGCCCCGATCTGGCCGCCTGGGCCCTTGGTCCGAGCCGGATCTTCGCCATTCTCCCCGCCGCCGTTGCCTGCCGCCTTGCCGCCGCCGTCGCCGGGAGTATTGGCCTGCAGCAGGTCGTCCCAGTCCTCAGCCTTGAGAGGTCGGGCGAAGAAGAAGCCCTGGCCCAGTTCGCAACCCAGTGTCCGAAGGACTTCAGCCTGCTCGTCGGCCTCGATGCCCTCGGCGACGGTCTGGATTTGCATGGCCCTGCCGAGATCGATGATGCTCCGGGCGATGGCCGAGTTCGCTCCATCGCCGGCCACGTCATCGACGAATGACTTGTCGATCTTGACGATGTCGATTGGGAAACGGCGAAGATGGCTGAGGGACGAGTAGCCGGAGCCGAAGTCGTCCAACGCGACCCGCACTCCCAAATCCCGGATATGGCCAAGGGCGATTGCCGCCGCGACAGGGTCGGCCATCAGGACGGTCTCAGTTACTTCGAGTACGAGCCAGCTGGCTCGGATTCCAGATTCATCAACGGCCTCGGCCACCTCGTCGGCGATGATGTCGCGAACGAGTTGCCGGCTGGACAGGTTCACGTTCATCACGAAGGGTTCCTTGCCGGCGCCGCGTAACTTCTGCCAGGCGGCTAGCTGATGGCATGCCTGTCGCAGGACCCAGCTGCCGAGCGGGATGATCAAGCCCGTTTCTTCTGCGAGCGGAATGAACTCGAGCGGGGGAATCATTCCGCGCGTTGGGTGCATCCAGCGGACCAGAGCCTCGGCCCCTATGACCTCGCCGGTCTCGAGCCGCACGATCGGCTGGTAGTAGACGACAAACTCCTGCCGCTCGAGAGCTCGCCTCAGTTCGGCCTCCAGGCCAAGCCGCGCCACCACAGCGTCGTGCATCGCCGGCTCGAAGATCTCAAAGCAGGCCTTGCCTTTGGACTTGGCTGTGTACATCGCCACGTCGGCGTTGCGCAGCAACTCACCGGCCGAGTCGCCGTCGCGACGCACGGCAATGCCGATGCTGGCGCTGATGTAGACCTCCTGTCCGAGAACCCAGAACGGCGTGCCGAGGGCCACCCGAATGCGTTCCGCCACGCGCGCGGCGCCGGTAACGTCCGCCTCCTCAAGAAGTACCGCGAATTCGTCGCCGCCGAGTCGAGAGGCCGTGTCTTCGCTCCGCAGGCTCGATCGAACCCGGTGCGCCGTCTCCACCAGGACGTGGTCGCCGGCGGCATGGCCGAGGCTGTCGTTGATCGTCTTGAAGTTGTCCAGGTCGATGAACAGCACGGCCGTGTTCGTGGCGTTCCGGCGGTCGAGGGCATGCTCTACCCGCTCCCGGAAGAGGCTGCGATTGGCCAGCCTGGTCAGCGGATCGTGGAATGCCTGGAAGGTGAGTTTCTGCTCCAGGGCCTTGCGCTCCAGAAGGTCGCGCGTGTTCAGAACCACGCCTGTGGTGTCGAAATCGCCGCTGCCGCTGCTTGCTACGGTCTCGACGGGCATCCACGTTCCATCCGGCTGGCGGATGCGCCATTCGCCGCTCACCCGGCTGCCCGGCGACTCCATCGCCCGCTCGACCAGGGAGCGCAGTTGCCCAACGTCCTCGGGGTGGGCAAGGTCGGTCAGAGGCGTGTTCAGAAGCTCCTGAGCCGGAGCGTGGAGCAAGCGTTCAACCGACGGGCTGACGTAGTCGATCGTGCCCGCCGCGTCGACGGCCATGATGAAGTCCGACGAGTTGCGAACCAGCCAGCCGAAGCGAGCTTCCGTCTTGCGGCGAGCTCTGTCCGCCTGGACCGCGTAACGGACCGTGTAGACCTGTCGGATCACGATGATGGCGGTGAGTGCCAGGCAGCTGACGGCGACCACCAGATAGTGGACGCCCAGGTCGACGACTGGCAGGACAAGTTGCACGGAGCCGATGGCGACGGCCGCATAGAAGAGCGGACTGGGCCCTTGCTGCCGAGCCGGGACTTGCTGCCTGTCGCGTGCTTGCAACTCCAGTCGGCCGGCGATGATCACCGCGCAGCGAAAGAGGGCGAATGAGATCTGGGCGATTGTCGCGGCGCCGTCCGAAGCGGGACTCGGTCCGTTTGTGGCGACAGCCCCCACGATCGCTGCCGCGCCACCTAGAACCAGGACCGTTGCGGCGGCGCGAGACATCCCTTCGGTTGGACGCAGTGCGATCCGGGCCAGCACCGCGATAGCGAGGAGGGCGGAGGCGCTGCAGGCCGCCCACGCAGCAACGTTCGCCGCCGGCGAGGCCGGGATAGTCTCGCGGAGCAGGTACCAGAGCGTCAGGCCGGCAATGATCACGGTGCCGACGAGGTCGAGGGCGTACTGGCTGCGGGGCCGCGGTCGCGCGCTTCTGGCGTTCCGGAACAACAGCACTGCCGCTCCGAGCAGCCCCAAGGGCAGCAGATTCGTGATCGCTGCAACTTCTCCCGTCACGACCATGAAGGGCCGATCTGATGCCAGCCAGACGAGGTCCGACACGGCCAGGAACAGGCCGGCGATCGCGATGAGGCCCCACGGCAGCCGGTCGCGCCTGGCGAACCGAGTGTCCCGCGCGAGCATCAAGGCCATGATGCCGATGGCGACACCGGTTGGCATCAGCCAGAGTTCGGACGATGGGGAGTGGCCGTTGGTTTGCCGCCCCGACGCCATCGCAAGGGACACATAGCCGATCGTCCATGCGATTGCGGCCAGCACGATTGGATCCAGTCTCGGCGCCACGCGGGCCAGTTGCTTGCGAAGGGTCCGCAAGCGTGGCTCTGGGCCTGCCAGGACTGGATTGATTGCTCTTTGAGGTGCCTGGGTGCTAGTCATCCTTCCCAGGTGTCGGAAGCATGGGCGACTTTCCGTACGTTCAGATTGTTCTCTCTCTGGACGCACCGATCGCCGCGAGCTCAATCCAGAGGCGGATTCGCGTCCTCGCCACTGCGGAGGGCTCGTTGGGCCAGACGCGATAGGCGGCCGGGCAGGAGCCGACTGGCGAGCGCAAGAAGAATGGCCACCACGAATAGACCCAGCAGGGCCGTCAGGGTCCAGCTGCCGACCTTTCGCCGGTCTGGCCGTTTCTCGTCCATCGAGCCTCTTCCTGCCCTTATGCGGGCCTGGATCCGGACTTCTCGATCTCTTCGAGACGCCTGATAGTCTCGATCAGCTGGCGGTAGAGCGCCAGTAGGGCGTCCTGCGGAAGCGGTCCGCTGTTTGCCATCGCTACGCGAATCATGACTTCACGCTCGCGGTCCGTGTCCGTAATAGGCAGGCCGCTCTTGGCCTTCGCCTTGCCGGCCGCAAGTCCGAGTTTGGCGCGGCGGTTCAGCAAGTCGACGATCTCGCGGTCGACGGCGTCGATCTCGGCTCGGAGGGCGTCCAGGTCGTCGGTCACTTGACCTGCCCCGCGCCGGTTCTGCCGGCAATCAGCTCCAAGGCCATGGCGTAGCCTGCGGCGCCCCTGCCGACAATCCTCTCGGCGGCGATGTCGTGGAGATAGTTGACCCGGCGGAACTCCTCGCGCTGATCCGGATCCGAGATGTGGACCTCCACAAAGGGCCGGCCGATCCCCTTCAGGGCGTCTCGAAGGGAGACGCTCGTGTGAGTCAGCCCGCCGGCGTTGACAATCGCCCAGTCGAAATCGCGCTCCTGCAGGCGATCGATCAGTGCGCCCTCGTGATTCGACTGGAAGCAGTCGACCTCGAGGCCGAGTTCCGCGCTGCGCCGGCGGAGGCCGTCCTCAATTTCCCGGAGCGTGGTGTGGCCGTAGATATCGGGTTCTCGTGTGCCCAGCAGGTTGAGGTTGGGGCCGTTGAGAACCAGAACCCGGGTCATGGAACCCCTGCCTCCGTTCCTGCTCTGTCGGTCCGGCCAGTGTCTTTGGGGGAGATCCGCAGGGCCGCCGTAAGTCCGGCCTCGACGGCTGCGGGTGGCACGTCCGACCGAACGACCACGCCGGAGTCGGTCGGCAGAACCCAGTTGAGTACGCCGGTGGCGTGCTTCTTGTCGGATGCCATGCGATCCACAACGGCCTCGCGTGTGACTGCGGGAGGTTCCACGGCAAGCCCGAGCCGATCGAGTAGCCGATTCACGCGGTCGGCGCGTGCGTCTGAAGTGAGCCCCATGGCTTGGGCGACGGCGAAGGCGCCGCGCAGCCCGTACGCCACGGCCTCACCGTGCAGGATCGACTTGAACCCGGCCGCGGCCTCGACCCCGTGGCCGATGGTATGGCCGAGATTGAGCGTCATGCGCACGTTTGCCTCGCGCGCATCCGCAGTGACTACCTCGACCTTCGCCCAGGCGCAACGCTCGACCATCTCGGCGACGGCCCCAGACTCGATCGGCGCCGCGTCGCCGCCCGCATATGCTTCCCCGTCTTCCTCGACCAGCTCGAGCAGCCGCTCGTCGCCGAGGACGGCCATCTTCACGACCTCGCCAAGCGCCGCGCGTCTCTGGCGGACGGGGAGAGTGGCATTGAACGACACGTCCGCGATGAAAGCCGCGGGCTGATGGAACGCCCCGACGAGGTTCTTGCCTTCGGGGATATCCACAGCCGTCTTGCCGCCCAGGGCGGCGTCTACCTGGCCTACGAGGGTGGTGGGCACGTGGATGACGGCCACTCCGCGCAGGTAGGTTGCGGCGATGAAGCCGGACACGTCGGTGAGAGCGCCGCCGCCGATGGCGACGAGCGTTTCCTTGCGATCCACATGGAGGCGAGCCAGCGCGCGGCACGCGTCTTCTACGACGTGCAGGCGTTTGGCGTTCTCGCCGCGGGGCAGGATGATCCGCTCGACCGGCCAGCCCTCTGCGGCGAGTGCGACGGCGATGCCGGATCCGGCCACTTCCCATGCGCCCGGCTCGGAGAGCAGAATGGCCCGCGTGGCGGCGCCTCGGGTCAGCGCCGCGCTCACGGCATTTGCGGCGATGCCGTAGCCGATCTCCACATGACCAATGGCCGTCTCTGCCCGAAGCACGGTTACGGTCTGGGAAGGGCCATCGCCCAACCCTCCCTCGACGGCTCGCATGATGTCGTCGACGCGGGTCAAGCCGCTGATTCGGAGGGCCGGAGCATAGAAGCGGCGCCGACCCTCGGCGAGCGTCTGTAGTGTCACCAGCGGGTCGCGGCCGACAATCAGCGGACGCACGCTGGTGCTCTTGCCGAGGCGACTGGCCAGGACCTCCGGTGCGCCGTCGAGCCAGACCGGGAAGCGGCCGCGATACAGCAGCCAGCGGTTGCGTGGGTCGATGACGGTGCCGCCGCCCGTAGCGATTACACGCCGCAGCTCCGGGTCCTGATCTGCCGGGCCGAGCGAGAGAACCGCATCGTGTTCGTGTCGGCGGAAGCCCGCCTCCCCCTCGTCCGCGAAGATCGCGGGCACCGACTTGCCGACGCTGCGCTCCACGAGTTCATCGAGGTCGACAAACGTGGCGTGGTGACGGCTGGCAAGCCTTCGCCCGACCGCGCTCTTGCCACTGCCGGGGAGGCCGACGAGGACCAGATCCACCGATCTACTCGCCTTCGGCGGGAGCCGCGCCGGTGATGGCGGCTCGTCCGGGGGCGGCCGATACGGTCGATACGGTCGATACGGCCGAGGTGGCCGAGATGGGCCCCTTCGCGATCCGCTCTCTATGCCGGGCCAGGTTGTCCGTCAGTTCGGCCAGCGAGTCGCCGCCGAACTTGTCCAGGACGAAATCGGCGAGCGTCAGGCAGACCATCGCCTCGGCGACCACACCCGTGGCCGGAACGACGCAGATGTCACTGCGCTCGTAGTGGCCCTTCTCAACCGGCCGGCCCGTCACGAGGTCCGCAGAGGGCAGGGGACGGGGCAGTGTGGAGATCGGCTTGACGGCGCCGCGCACGACTATCGGCTGGCCGTTGGAGATGCCGCCCTCCAGGCCGCCGGCGTTGTTCGTTTGACGGCTCCACTCGCCGGCCCCGTCGCGGCCCTCGATCACGTCCATCACCGCCGAACCAAACCGGCGAGTCTGCTCGAACCCGAGCCCGAACTCGACGCCCTTGACGATAGGGATGCTCATGACCGCGCCGGACAGGGCGGCGTCCAGGCGACGGTCCCAATGTACGTGACTGCCCAGCCCGATCGGGACCCCGGTGGCAATCACCTCGAAGACGCCTCCGGCGGTGTCTCCCGCCGCTCTGGCTTCGTCGATGCGCGCGATCATCCGTTCTTCGGCGTCGGCGTCGGGGCAGCGGAGCGGGCTATCTTCAGATTCCTCGCGTGTGCGAGTGGCACCGGCCCGGTCGTAGGCCACGCCCGCAACCTCCGCGGTGAACGACCACACGTCGATGCCGACATGCCTCAGGAGGGAGCGGGCCACGGCGCCCGCCGCGACACGCGCGGCGGTCTCGCGTGCCGAAGCGCGCTCGAGAACGTTGCGGACGTCATCGAAGCCGTATTTGGTCGCCCCGGCCAGATCGGCATGGCCGGCCCGCAGGTGCGTGATCGGCGTGGCCTTCTTGTCGCCGCCGGCCGCCATCGCGGCAAGTTCCGCGGCCTGTTCGTCGGTGAGCGGCTCGACCTGCATGACCCGGGTCCAGTTGACCCAGTCGCGGTTCCGAATGAGGAGCAGGATCGGGGAGCCGAGCGTCAGCCCGTGGCGGACTCCCGATAGGATCTCGGCTCGGTCCTGCTCGATGGAGGTGCTGCGCGCACCGCGGCCGTAGCCACGCTGGCGCCGGGCGAGGTCAACGGCGATCTCCCCCGCCGTGAGCGGCAGCCCGGCCGGGATGCCCTCGACCGTGGCCGCCAGGGCAGGGCCGTGCGACTCTCCGGCCGTCAGGAAGCGGAGTCGGCCCATTCCATCGACCTCCTAACCGCGAGGCGCCGGCTCGCCGGCTGCGTGGCTGCTTGCCGTGCCATCGGTTGAGGCTGCCGCGCCGGCCGGCCCCATGTCTACGGCAATCCGGCGCAGTCCGTGCTCGCGGGTCCGGTCCAGCTCGGCCTGCATCGCCTCGACGGGCGCGGGCTTGCCGGTCCACAGTTCGAAGGCGCGGGCGCCTTGCTGGAGCAGCATCAGCTCGCCACCGAGCGTGGTGCAGCGTGCGGAGGCTGCGTCCTTGAGGAGCTGAGTCACGGGCGGGTTGTAGATGAGGTCGATGACGAAGAGGTCCGGCGGCAGCAACTCGGCCGGGATCGGTGTCTCACCGGGAACCATGCCGATCGACGTCGCATTGACCAGGACCTTGGTCTTGGAAAGTTCGGCCTCCAGGACCGACTCGTGCCAGGGCATCGCCCGCAGGTCCATGTGGGAGGCGCTCTTGCTGAAGTGCCGCACGATCCCTTCGGCGCGGTGGAGGTGGCGGTTGAAGATGACGATGCGCTGGAAGCCCTCGCTGATCAGGGCGGAGACGACGGCACGGCCGGCGCCCCCGGCGCCCAGGACGACGGCGTGGCGAGGCATCTTCTGCTTGCCGACGACCTTGTCCAGGGCGGCCTTGAAGCCGGTCACGTCTGTGTTGTGTCCGATCAGCTTCATGCCTTCGCGAGAGATCACGTTGACTGCGCCGGTGACTGCGGCGTCGTCCGTCAGGCGATCCATCATCGGGACGACGTGTTCCTTGTGAGGGATGGTCACGTTTGCCCCCAGGAAGTCATCGCCGCGAAGCTCCGCGATCGCCTCGGCAAGGTCGATCTGCCGGCGGTCCCACAGCTCGTATCGGGCGTCGATCTCGAGGGCGTCGAAGGCAGCCTGCTGCATCGCGGCCGAGAAGGAATGGGCGACCGGGTGGCCGATGAGGACGACTCGGTTGGTCATGCTTGCAGCCTTTCCAGTTCGGTGAAGAAGCTCGGGTACGAGACGGCAGCGCTGTCCGCGCGGCCGATCGAGGTCGAGCCCGACGCTATGAGCCCGGCGACCGCGAAGGTCATGGCCAGCCGGTGGTCGTCGAGAGTCTGGGTGGGGGACCCGACGAGCCGAGAGGGTCCTTCTATGGTGATGTCGTCGCCATCGACGTCGATTTGCGCTCCCAGGGCACGCAGCCCGGCCGCAATGCCGGCAATTCGGTCTGATTCTTTGTTGCGGAGCTCGCCCGCGCCACGGATCGTGGTCTTGCCGAGAGCCTGCGTGGCGGCAAGGCAGAGGATCGGGATCTCGTCGATTGCCGAGGCCACTTCGTCCGGGCCGATGTCGATGCCGCGAAGCTCGCTCGACCGGACCGTGAGGTCCGCCAGCGGCTCGCCCGCTTCTCCCGAAGCCCCACCGACGGCCGTCTCGCCGACCTGGGCGCCCATCCGGGCCAGGAGATCGATCGCGGCGCGGCGCGTCGGGTTGACACCGACCGCGCGGAGAGTCAGCTGCGCATCCGGATGAATAGCCCCCGCGACCAGCCAGAAGGCAGCCGCCGACGGATCGGCAGGGACGCGCTCGTCCTGTGCCGCAATCCGTGCGCCACCCTCAAGGGTCCAGGCCACTGGTCCGCCTCCGGGACTCGTCGCCGGCTCCCGCCGGACTTCGATACCGCGGGACCGGAGCATCCGCTCGGTGTGGTCTCGCGTGGCAACTGCCTCGCGCACCGTCGTGGACCCTTCCGCGCGCAGACCCGCCAGCAGGATCGCCGACTTGACCTGAGCACTTGGTACGCGGGTCGTGAAGTCGATGGCTTGGAGCCGAGGACGACCGATGACGACCAGCGGAGGGAGGGTATCGGAACGACGCGCGTACAGTGCCGCGCCCATAAGGCGCAGCGGTTCGATGATACGGGCCACCGGACGGCTCCGCAACGAAACATCGCCATCGAGAACGGTGAAGAACGGCAGGCCGGCAAGCATGCCCGAGCACAGTCGAAGGCTGGTTCCGGAGTTGCGGCAGTCGAGCACGTCCTGCGGTTCGTGGAGGCCGTCGGCCCCCGGCGAAACCACTCGGTAGTCCACGTTGAGGCCGTCATCGCGGACCCGCTCAACAGTGACCCCAAGGGCCGCGACGATTGCGGCAGTGGCCTGGACGTCCCGGCCGTCTCCTGCGCCGGTGATGAGGCACTCACCGTCCGCCAGCGCCGAGAGAATGAGCGCCCGATGCGAGATGGACTTGTCGCCGGGCAGCCTCGGTTCTCCCCGCAGACGCGTGGCTTGAGAGACGGACCGGGACTGCTCTCCGGCGAGCGGCAAGGAAGTCATTGGATCGGTGGGTGCTCGAAATCAGTGCTTGGCGCTGCCGGCCTTGATCGGGCCGGTCATTGCGAACGGATCCTTGTTGAGGGTCCGGACCATTTCGTGGATCTGGACGAGTGCGCTCGTCATGTCCGCGAACTGGTCGAAAGTGAGCGACTGCTCGCCGTCGGAGCGGGCCTGATCCGGGTTGGGATGAACCTCCACCATGATGCCGTCGGCGCCTGCAGCCACGGCCGCGAGGGCCATGGGCTTGACCAGCCATCGCTTGCCCGTCGCATGCGATGGGTCGACGACCACCGGAAGGTGAGTGAGGTGGTGGAGGAGCGGCACTGCCGTCAGATCCAGCGTGTTCCGGGTATATGTCTCGAACGTTCGGATGCCGCGCTCGCACAGAATCACGTGCGGGTTGCCCGACGAGACGATGTACTCCGCCGCCATCAGCCACTCTTCGATCGTGGCGCCGTAGCCGCGCTTCAGCATGACCGGTTTGCCCGCCTTGCCGACCGCAGTCAGCAGCGAGTAGTTCTGCATGTTTCGGGTTCCGACCTGGAGAATGTCGGAATGCTTGGCGACGACCTCGACCTGGCTCGGCTCCATGACCTCGGTGATGGTCGGCAGGCCGGTCTCCTTGCTGGCCTCGGCCAGGAGAAGCAGACCCTCGATGCCCAGGCCCTGGAATGCGTACGGGCTGGTTCGTGGCTTGAAGGCCCCACCGCGAAGGATCGTGGCTCCGGCTTTGGCAACCGCGCGGGCCGTCTCGAGCATCATTTCACGGCCCTCGATGGAGCAGGGGCCGGCCATGATGGTCAGGTTGCCGTTGCCGACCTTCGTCCCCAATAACTCGATGACGGTGTCCTCGGGGTGGGACTCCCGCGACGTCAACTTGTAGGGCCGTGTGATCGGCGTGACCGACTCCACGCCGGGCATGATCGACAACTTGCTCACGAGAAGGTCCCTCACCGGAGCCACGTCGCCCAGAACCGCGATCACGACCCGCTGCGTGCCGTAGTTGTCATGGGGCGTGAGGTTGTACTGGCGCAGCTGGTCGCGGACGTTGGCCGTTTCCTGCTCCGTTGCGCCTATCGACATAACGATGATCATTGGGCGGTCCTCCTTGCAAAGCCAACCGGAGGTTGGCTCGGGGCCTGCCGGCGAGGGGTGGCGGTCGGGCAACAAAAAAGCAGAGGCATTGCCTCTGCTGCACCCGGCACGACCCGCGATCCCGGGCCTAGGCTCCGGGAACGGTCATGCCGGGTTGCGATAAAAGTAAAAGTGAGTCATAGCAGTGCCTTCGACAGTAGCGGGCGCCGGAGCAGGTGTCAAATCGATTCGGCCGCGGGTCGTCGCCGGCCGGAGACCGGAGCTTGCGGGTCGAGGCATTCCCCAACCGTCGCCTGCGGCAGGGAGTCGACAAGCGCGCTGTCACACACCGGACAGACGCCTTGCGCAGCGTGAGACACGATTGCCCGACTGGTCCGGTGAGCAGGGGCCAAACGCTGCTGGATCCGCGGTTCGGCATCTGAGCCGCGCGGGAGGCAACGTTGCCGCCTTGCCCACCGGCGGTGAAAATGATGGTTGCCGCGATTGGGTCGGCGGCCAAACTTTCGGGGAGGAGTTACATGAGGAGCTACGTCATGAGAACTCGTTTGCTGGCGACAGGCGCGCTGCTTCTGGCGCTGACCACGGGCGGCTGCGGTTCTTCCGCGGCCACGCGCCCGCCGACAGACGCGCCGACGCCCACGCCGACGGCCGCCGCTACGGCCACGCCAACCGCCACGCCGACACCGACGCCGACACCGACGCCGACGGCCAAGCCAACGGCCAAGCCCACGGCCAAGCCCACGGCCAAGCCGACACCGGTCGTGACCAGCGGCACGACCCTTGTCATGTCTTCGCTGACGATGTTCATCATGGTCACCGGCCAGACGGTCGCCAAGGGTGATGTTCTGACCTTCACTGCGACCGGGACCTACGGTGACGTCTCAAATCCAAGCTACACGCCAAAGTCCGTCGGCTGCAAAGCCGTGGCGAGCGGCGGCGCTATCGCCCCGAAGCTGACCGCCTGGGCGATCGTAGGTCAGATCGGCGATACAGCCAGTGGAACGGTCTTGTTCTGCATCGGCGCGTCCGCCAAGGTCACCGCGAGCAAGGCCGGGCCGCTCTGGGTGGCTATCAACGAGCGCCTCACCCATGCCGGCATGGCCGACTACATCGGTTTTGTTACCGTCCAGTGGTCGATCTCGCACCAGCCGTAGCCATCGGATAGCTTCGGCCTCGAGGCCGCGGCAAGCAAGAACAGAACGACCCCTGGATCTTCTCCAGGGGTCGTTTCATAACGAGTTCGCAGCTAGTCCATCGGTGGCAGCGGCTCGGCCGGCGCGGCGGTCGTGCCCGGCTGCAGGTCCAGCTGCCACCAGCCGACATCGTGCCAGGCCCCGGCCTTCCAGCCGATGCGCTTGTACACGCCGATCGGCTCGAAGCCCATCGCTTCGTGCAACCCAACGCTGCCGGGGTTTGGCAGCGTTATCCCCGCCACAGCCAGCCGGAACCCCTGTCGCCGCAGACGGCCCAGGAGTTCTGTGTACAGGCGGCGCCCGACGCCGGCCCGGTGGTGGCGGCCGTCCACGTAGACGGTCACTTCTGCCGTCCAGCGGTAGGCGGCCCGAGGACGGTGCTGCGTGGCGTAGGCATAGCCGACGACCCGGCCGTCGACTTCCATGACAAGCCACGGGTGAGTGGCCATCGTCTTGCGGATGCGGCCCTCGAACTCTTCGACGCTCGGAACCGCCTCCTCGAACGAAACCGACGTGTCGCGAACGTAGGGGCCGTAGATCTCCGTGCAGGCGGCGGCGTCCAGATCCGGCACGGCATCCCGGATGATCCAGTCCGCACCCGGTCGAGAGACTGAAGGGTGATCCGTCTGGCAACTCATGGCCACGAATCTAGCCCAAAACAGAACGACCCCGAGCGCAATCTCGGGGTCGTGTCGCGTTAAACGTTGGCGCGCCCGGCGGGACTCGAACCCACGACCTCCAGGTCCGCAACCTGGCGCTCTATCCACTGAGCTACGGGCGCACTCGTCTGTGTCTCGGAATATCGGACTGGCGGAGAGGGAGGGATTTGAACCCTCGACGGCTGTAACACCGTGGCGGTTTAGCAAACCGCTGCACTAGACCACTATGCGACCTCTCCAGGAGCCACAGCGGCCGGGATTCTAGCATGGACGGCGGTCGTCGCAGCAAGGGTTCACCCCGAGACGGAGGCTCGGTCGATTTCGAGGACCGGCATCAAGGCCTTCGCTACTCGAACCCCTCGAGCTTGAAGCGGACGAAGAAGCTCGCAACGAGCCCGCCGCGCGCTCGCTCCCGAACGATGTCTCCCGGCTCCAGGCCGGCCGCCTCGGCAATCTTGGCCATCTCCGAAGGCGTGTAGGCGAGGAGGCTGAGGTCGTACAGGAGGGCGATTCCGTCGGGCCGCAGCACCCGCGCGATTTCGGCAAAGGCGTCAGACGGATCTTCCCAGTGGTGCATGCTCAGCGTCGAGACGACAACGTCGACCGAGGCGTCACCGAACGGCAGGTCGGCGGCATCGCCGACGACGAAGCGCACCCGCCCATCGGTGGTGGCGTGGCGACCGGCCCACAGCAGCATGCTCGGGGAAAGGTCCAGCCCAACGATCCTGGCATCCTTGAGGCGGCTCGCGATCTCAACGACCAGATCGCCCGGTCCGCAGCCGAGATCCACGATCGTTGCGAGGCGGTGGCGCCGGCGGCTCGTCAGTACGCGAGCGACGTCCTCCGCGACGCTGCTGTACAGGCGCCCGAACAGCGGAGCGAAGACGCGGGCGTAGGTGCTGCTGCCCGGCTCTGTGAAGCACTCGACACGCGCATCCAGCCGGCGAGCGACGGCGCGCGTGGCCCGCTGACCCGGCCTGGTGAAGGCGGCCAGGACGCCGAACAGCAGGACGGCGGAGATGAGTCGGCGCAGGCTCCTTCCCGGACGTCCACCGCCGGCTCCGGCCTCGATCGAACCGCTCCCGACCGGCGGAGTGTTCTTGCTGCGCCCGAACATCTTCATCGTGTCCCCAGTTTTCGCGGAGAAGCCCGTCGATTGACCGCAATGCTTGCCTGATGGCCGGTATTGTGGAGTAAGACAGGGCCCATGGTGAAGAGCATCCGTCCGGCGCCCGGCGCGACGTATCGCCAGTAGCTCCGCAGCCTTTGGATGCGGCTAATTCCTGGCCGGGCGGCCCACACACGAAGGGAGTGGAATGGAGCGCATCGGTTTCGTCGGTTTGGGCACGATGGGCGCGTCGATGGCCGCCAACCTGCTCCGCGCCGGGGCGCATCTCACGGTCTGGAACCGGACGCCCGGCAGGGCGGGCGCCCTGGTTGAGTTGGGAGCGACCGAGGCGTCCTCGCCGGCCGACGTGGCCGCCCGGTCGGAGATCACGGTCATCTGCGTCTCCGACACACCCGACGTCGAGGACGTGCTGTTCGGGGCCGATGGGATCGCCGCCGGCGCCAGGCCAGGCGGCCTGGTCATCGACTGCTCGACGATTTCGCCGGACGCTACCCGGGATTTCGGTCGAAGGCTTGCAGAGCAAGGCGTCGGCCTGGTCGATGCTCCGGTTTCGGGCGGCTCCGAAGGCGCGCGATTGGGCACTCTCTCGATGTTCGTCGGCGGATCGGAGTCCGATGTGGCTCGGGCGACGCCGGTCCTGGGAGCAATGGGAAAGACGGTCACTCATCTCGGCCCACTCGGGAGCGGCCAGGCCGGCAAGGCCGTCAACCAGGTCATGATCGCCGGAGCCTACCTCGGCGTGGCTGAAGGCCTCGTCCTGGGACTCAAAGTCGGCCTGGATCCGGCGAACCTCGTGGCGGCTCTCTCGGCTGGCGGGGCCCAGAGTTGGACTCTCACCAATCGCAGCGGCCGCATGATCGCCGACGAGTATCCGCTCGGCTTTCGCCTGGCCCTGCACCGCAAGGATCTCGGCATAGCCCTGGAGATGGCGGGCGAGACCGGCGTGATGCTTCCGCTCGCAATGCTGGCCGCCGCGCTCGAGGATCGACTTCTCGCCGGAGGTCACGGGGACGAGGACATGTCTGTGCTCGCCCGGGCGATTCGCGAGCTCGCAGCCGCCGATCCCGCCGTAGGTACCCCCACGGACGCCTCAGTCGAGTAGCCCTCGTCTGGGTCATCGAAGAGCCCGCCGTGGCCTGTATGATCAGTTCATGAACTACGAACTGTTCATGGGAGAAGCACTCGCCGAGGCCCAGATCGCACTGGACCAGGGCAAGGCGCCCATCGGCGCCGTGGCCGTGGTGAACGACGCGATGGTTGCCCGCGCCCACGATCGGGTCGCGGAGACCAACGATCCCACAGCTCATGCCGTGGTCGTGGCGCTGCGCGAGGCCAGCCGCAAGATGGGCCGCGAGCGCATGGCCGAGGCCACGATCTTCGTGACCCGCGAGCCATGCCCCATGTGTGTCGGCGCTCTCCTGGCGAGCGATGTCGAGTCCCTCGTCTATGCGGTCTCGAACAATGTCGATGGCGCCGCCGGAAGCGTCATGCAGCTTGCTCAGGACGGCAGGTTGGCGCGCAAGCTCAAGATCGTCAGCGGCATCCGTTGCGAAGAAGCCGAGGAGCTATTCGCCCAGACGGAACCGGTCGAACAGATCAGATTGTCCGAGAGGCTCAAGCCCGTCCTCGACTGAGGGCCGCCTCGCCATCTCGCCGCCGCGCCTCGCGCTCGACCGTCCACGCCTCGCTCCGGTCGGGTGTTGCCGCCGCTCTGGTATTCTCTCGCGCGGAGAGGTGTCCGAGNNGCCGCTCTCGAAAAGCGGTGTGCGAGAGCACCGTGGGTTCGAATCCCACCCTCTCCGCCACTCAGTTCGTTCCGGCCCGTTGGTGCGGGCGCGTCGCTCGTCTGGCCGGCAGGCGACGTTCCACTGGTCGCCGGACTGGTGGGCACTGGCCCGTCGAGGGCCGCAGCCGCGGAGAGGTCGCCTAGTGGCCTAGGGCGCCGCACTGGAAATGCGGTATGGCGCAAGTCATCGAGGGTTCAAATCCCTCCCTCTCCGCCAGCTTCCCCGGTTGGCCCAACGCCACGCCCACAACGGCGCGACCCGCCCGGGGCGTGAACGGGCGGCCGCGTGAACCTGCGGCCGGCGGTGGGGCCGCACCCGGCCTGCTATGATTCTCAAGCCGTGCTAGGCGGGGAACTAGCGGTGCCCTGTTACCTGCAATCCGCTCCAGCAGGGCTGAATTCCCTCCCTGAGGTTCCCGCTCTCGAATGCCGCCGCTCCTGGTGACGTTGAGGGCCGGGTCCCGCGCAGCGACGGCGCGCGAACCGTGTCAGATCCGGAAGGAAGCAGCACTAAGCGATGTTCGTCGGGTGCCGCGGTTAGGCCTGGTCTGAGCCGCCTTGAGTAGTGGGCGCGGAAGTGACGAATCGATGGAGGGTGCACGGCACTAGACCCTGCGGTCGTCCGATTCGCCCGGCCGCCCGGTCCTTCGTCTCGTCCTTGTTGGCAGGAGCGTCGTGAGCTCGACTCCACAGCATCAGGCCATCTATCGACGCTGGCGCGCCCAGACCTTCAGCCAGATCGTCGGCCAGGGGGCCGTGGTCGAAACGCTGCGCAACGCTGCCAGGACCAATCGCGTGTCCCACGGCGTTCTATTCGTCGGCCCTCGCGGGACCGGCAAGACCTCGCTTGCGCGCATCCTTGCCAAGGCGATCAACTGCACCAACCTGATTGACGGCGAGCCGTGCGACGCCTGTCCGTCGTGCGTCGCCATTCGCGAGGGCAGAACCCTCGATGTCTACGAGATCGACGCGGCCTCCCATCGAGGCATAGACGCGATCCGAGAGATCCGGGAGCGGATCCAGTACCCGCCGGGCGAGTTGACTCACAAGGTCTACATCCTCGACGAGGCGCACCAGATCACCAAGGACGCCTGGGGCGCTCTGCTCAAGACGCTCGAGGAGCCGCCGGACTTCGTCAACTTCATGTTCGCCTCCACGGAGCCGGCCGGCTTCCCGGCAGCGATCCTGTCGCGGCTGCAGCGGTTCGATCTGCGTCGCCTGACCGTCCCCGAGATAGCCGGCAAGATGCGGATGATTCTCGAGGCCGACGGCCGCACGGCCGAGCCCGAGGCCATCGACCTGATTGCCCGGCTTGCCGCCGGCGGCATGCGGGACGCCGAGTCGATGCTGGACCAGCTGCTCGCGACCGACGCCGAGGCCCTCACCGCCGACAGAGTGAGGGAGGTCCTGGGGCTGGTCGAGGAAGAGACGGTCGACGCGTTTCTCGCGGCGCTCGTTTCTGGCGAACCCATGGCCGGCATCGAGATCCTCGACGGTCTGGAGGAGCGCGGTCGGGACCTCCGCGCATTCGCCGAGCAGGCGATGGAGCGGCTCCGGATGGCGCTTGTCGCCTCGCTTGGGCGAGGGAGCCCGGGCGGTCTGGCAGCGGCCGGCCCGGCAATACTGGCAGCGGCGGCCCGGCGGCTTGCATCGCTCGATCCAACTCATCCCGGTCCGGGTGGTCTGCGCCTCCAGCTCGAGCTTGCGCTTCTGGCGCCGGTCGAAGTGGCGGCACAGGCGCTTCCTAGAATTCCTGAGGCGCCTTCAAGGGCGGCCGCGACCGATCGACCGGCCGTGCCTCCGTTGCCCCCCGTGAAGCCAGCGCCACCGACCGCGACCCCGACTCCGACTCCGACCCCGACCTCGATCCCGGCACCGACGCAGCCCATCCGGCAGACACCCCCGAAGCCGGCGGTTGCAGGTCCGGCCGTTTCGACGGCTGCGTCCCTACCGACGCCACCGGCGCCGGCCTCCAGGGCTCGCAGCGGTCCCTCAATGGAACTGCTGCTTGAGCGCTGGGCCGAGATCGTTGAGGTCATCAGCAAGAGTCCGGCGGTGAAGCCGCTGATCGTCGCCTGCCGTCCCGTTGGAGTAGATGGTGCCATCGTCACGCTTGGCTTCCCTGAGGCCCAGAGCTTCTTCAAGGACGTGGCCGAGCGTCGCAGGGCCATCCTCGAGGATGGCGTAGGCCGCGTTCTGGGCATGTCCGTCTCGGTTCGTTGCGTGGCCGCCAACGTGGAGGTCTCGCCGCTTCCGGCGGATCCCGACAGCTCGCGGCTGCTGACCGAGTTCAAGCGGATATACGGCGACGACGTCGTCGACGTCGGGAACGTCGACTAGGCCGGTCGCCGTCGGCCGGCCGATGCCTTCGTTGGCTCCTGCTATTTCTCGGCGGCCGTGCAGCCGGGCGTGGTTTCGGCCAGACTTCGAGACAAAGCGGCGGAAGGCATTCGGCGCCCCTGTCCTCAGGAGGAAGCAAACATGAGCATGGCCAACCTGCAGCGAATGGCGATGCAGATGCAGCAAGCCATGGAGAAGGTCAAGGTCGAGCTGGCCGAGACACACGTCGATGGCACAGCCGGAGGCGGCGTCGTGAAGTCCGTCGTGACCGGCGACCAGAAGCTTGTCAGCGTGACCATCGATCCATCGGCCGTGGATCCGGCCGATGTCGAGATGCTCCAGGACCTCATCGTTGCCGCAGTAAACGACGCATTGCGTGCTGCCCGCGAGCTCGGTGAGGCCAAGATGGCCGCCGTGACCGGCGGGCTCCGCATGCCCGGAATGTAGCCTGCGGCCGTGGCTGCGCCATTGATCGAGCCGGTGGCCCGGCTCATCGAAGCCTTTGCCCGACTTCCCGGCATAGGGCCGAAGACCGCCTCACGGCTGACCTTCCACCTCTTGCGCGCCCCCGAGACCGAATCGCGGGCGCTGGCGGCGGCCCTGATAGCGATGCGCGAGCAGGTCGTGTTCTGCGAGCGATGTTTCAACATCAGCGACCGGCCGGTGTGCTCCATCTGCGAAGACTCACGACGCGACGCGACGAAGCTGTGCGTCGTCGAGGAGCCACTGGACGTTCTGGCTCTCGAGCGCACCGGCGAGTTCAAGGGTCTCTATCACGTCCTGCACGGTGCCATCTCGCCGATCGACGGCGTGGGACCGGACCGGCTCAAGATCCGCCAGCTCATTGAGCGGGCGGAGGAGGCGCACCAATCCGGTGAGCGGTTCGAGGAAGTGGTCATCGCCACGAACCCCACTCTCGAAGGTGAGGCGACGGCGATGTATCTCGCCGAGCGCCTGGAACCACTCGTGGGCAGCGTCACGCGCATTGCCCGCGGCCTGCCCGTCGGAGGCGACCTCGAGTACGCCGACGAAGTCACGCTGATCCGTGCCCTTCAGGGTCGCCGGGCGATGTGATGCAGTTCCGCCCAATGACCCTGCGCAGGCTCGAGTTGGCCGGCGCCGCTACCCGCTTGGCCGCGTCGTCCAGACCCGCGGCCGCCACTCAGTTCAGGGGTGCCTCATGAGTTATCTCGTCAACGAGATCCTGCTTCGCCTCGCCAAGCTCGGTGCAGCCGGTTTGATCGGCGCAGTCCTATTCCTGATTGCTGTCGGGCCGGTCCGTGTCGCCCCGTCCTTCGAAGTCGCGGCGCTCTGCTGGATCTCGGCAGCCGTAGCCCTATTGCTGGTCGAGAGCAGCCCGCTGTAGGGGCCGTCACGAGAGTAATTGCCGGTACCGCCGGCTTGCGCCCGTGGAATACGGATGCGTCGCGATGCCGCTGAGGGCCTGCCGGAAGGGCCTGGGCCACCCCGTTTGACACCCGCTGCGTTGGCCCGTAATATTCCGGCTCGCCCTGGTCCGGCGGTTTGCGGACCGTCGGTGAGCGGGCCGCCTTGGTTCCCCTCGCTTGACAGTGATGAGGCCTATGCCCCATCATTAGGGGGTTGCGCCCGGCGCGGTTGCGCGCCTGGCGGGTACCTTAACAATTGAAGAGTGGCAGGAAATCCGGTAAGGATTCGAGCGGGAATACAACCCTCGGACTTGGTCAGCCGCAAGGCTGAAGTTTTTGTCGGAGAGTTTGATCCTGGCTCAGGATAAACGCTGGCGGCGTGCATGAGACATGCAAGTCGAACGGTCAATCGGGCTTGCTCGATTGATAGTGGCGGACGGCTGAGTAACGCGTAGGTGACCTGCCCCGAAGTGG
>PMIE01000113.1 GCA_003156975.1 Chloroflexota bacterium
ACCAGCCAGCGCGAGATGATGCGGCTTGTCTCCCAGCTCTACTACGTCCGGGAGCTTGGGCAGCCTGAGATCGCGGCCCTGACCGGCTTCTCCATCTCGAAGGTGTCCCGGCTTCTGGCCGCGGCGCGCGGGGCCGGCGTCGTCCGTATATCCGTCGAAGGGGCGCCCGCGGCGCCGACGCCGATCGCGCGGGCCCTTTCCGATGCCCTCGGCCTCGAGGTTTGGGTCACGCCCGGCCACGAGACCGCGCCCGCTCTTGCGGCTCGACTGTGCGGCGTGGCCGCGGCGCCACGGTTGGCTGACGAGCTGCCGACGGAAGGGGCAATCGGGCTCACCGGGGGCTACACGGTGGAGTCCCTCGTGGCTGCTCTGCCGGCCACCAGTCGGCCGCGCGTAGTTGTCGTGCCGCTGGTCGGCGGTTGGGATTCCAGCAATCCGCACCTCAACAGCAACGACATCGCCCGACACATGGCCGAGCGAATCGGCGCGAGCGTGCGTCTCCTCCACGCCCCCGGCTTGCTCGACAACGAGGCCACGACTGCCGCGCTGCTCTCCGACAGCGCCGTCACGGCCACTACCCGCTTCTGGGGTGAGTTGCGGCTCGCGCTCGTGGGCATGAGCGGAGCCCCTCGCTTCGCTCCCGGGTACGGCACGGTGATGGACCGGCTCGACGATGCCGGCCGGACCCGGCTTGCAGGCAAGGGCGCGGTGGGCGACGTGGCCGGCCACCTCGTCCGCCTCGACGGATCGTTCGTCCAGGACGAATGGGAGCGGCGGACGATCTCCATCCCGATCGAGACACTGCGCGGAGTGCGGCGAGTGGTAGGCATCGCTGCAGGAGCGAACAAGGTGGAGACCATCGTGGCCGGCGCCCGCACAGGGCTGCTCCACCTGTTGATCACGGACGAGCCCACGGCCGCCGCCGCGCTGGAACTGGCGGACTCGGGCCGGTAGTCCGGGTGACGAGCCCGGCGCGCCATCGCCCCGGCGGTATAGTCAGCACCGGGCGTCGCGACGGCACGAGCACCGGGCGTCGCGACGGCACGAGCGCACGCGCGAGCGCAGGGACCAGGCGACGTCACGAGCGGAGGCATGGCACACGGCGTGAAGCACATCGGATCAATCGGCAGCCCCCGCCCGAGTCCGTTCGCGCCCGGAACGATCGTCATTGTCGAGAATGGACGGTCGACGGCCTTTGCCATCCAGCCGGGCCAGCGCCTCGTCATGGGCAGCGATGCCGGATCCGGCATCGTCCTGGACGATCCCAAGGTAAGCCCAAACCACGCCCTGATCACGCGGCTCGGGCCGGGCTGGCTCGTCAGCAGCCTGGACGCCGCCAATCCGGCGTGCCTTCTCGACCCAACCGGAAGGGCTCAGCCGATCGAAACGGAACTGGGACTGCGCTCCGGTGAGTTGCTCATCGGCGGTTGCCAGGTGCGTCTATACCCGCCGGCTGCCTGACCCGATCCGCGCTGGATATGGCCTCGCAAACACCGGACGCATACTTGAGTACGATCTACGCGCACGGGCCGGTAGCTCAACGGTAGAGCAGGGGCCTTTTAAGCCCTTGGTTGTGGGTTCGAGTCCCACCCGGCTCACCAAATCCCGTGCGGCGGACGATGCTGGCGGACGACGCTACTTGTTGAGGTCCGCGACCGCGGCAATCAGTTGTGCATCGGTGGATGTGCTGAACTGGTTGGCAGTCATCGTCGCCAGGGTCGTCACGTCCGTCGGCATCGCGATTCCCTGCATCTGGACCACCTGGTCCGGCGTGATGCCGACGCCGAAGATGCGGTGCCCCTTCGGCGTCAGCCACCATTCGGTGCCAAGGATGATGACCGACCCGTCTGAGAGCTTGAACGGATCGAGGACTGTTCCCGTTCCGAAGGTATTCACGCCCACGATCTTGGCCCGTCCGGAATCCTGAAGCGCGCCCGCCACGATCTCCGAAGAGCTGGCCGAGTCGTGGTCAACGAGCACGACCATCGGCAGGCTGGTGTGCGTCCGGGCCGTATCGACAGGCTGGTCGGTGTTGTGGCCGCTCGCATCCTGCTGGATGTAGACGTTGCCCTTCGACAAGAACTCGCTGGCGACTTCCTGCGCCTCGGTCGCGTAGCCGCCCGGGTTGCCACGCAGGTCGAGGATGATCGAGGTGGCTCCGGCTGCCGTGGCTGCCGTGATGTCCGTCTGGATCTGGTCTGCGGCGCCGCTCGAGAACTCGGCCAGCGAGATGTCCGCAACGTGGGTTCCCGGCACAATTCCCCATTCGGCCAATGGAACGGTGATCTTGGCGCGAGTGATTGCGATTTCGACGGGCGTTGACGACCCGAGATGGACGACCGTGATCGTGACGCTCGTCCCCTCGGCGCCCCGGACTCGGGTGCCCAGCTCGGAGAAGGTCATGTTCGATGTGGTCGTGCCGTCGACGGCCGTGATGATGTCGCCGGCCTTGACGCCCGCGGACGCGGCCGGGCTTCCGACGATGACTCGGTTGATCTTGAAGGCGCCGTTGTCGTCGGAAAGGATCACCCCTATTCCGGCGATGCTGGCGCTGAGATTCGACTGCATCGCCGCGTATTCGGCGGCGGAGAGGAATTCGGAGTGGCCCGTGTCGCCGAGGCTGTCGACCATGCCGGCGATGGAACCGTAGAGCAGCTGCTTATCCGTCAGGGCGGCGCGACCGACGTAGTTCTGCTTGATGATCTGCAGCGCCTCGTTGTAGAGGCTTGAGTTCTGCGTCGAAGCGTTCGGATTGGCCGTGACGGCCGCGCCGTTGGTGCCGGGGGTCGTGTCCTGGAAGGCGGCGTGGTCGGTGAGGAGGCCGCCGGAGAACGCCAGGAGACACGCAGCGACGACGACGAGGAATTGCGGAAGCCGGCTCGGGCGGTGCGCGGTGTTGCCTCCGGCGGGCGGCATGCTCCCGTAGCTCGGCCCCCAGTTTGGCTGGGGTTGCCAGCCGGGGGCGGCCTGCCAGGCAGGAGGGGCGAGCGGCTGCTGCGCCGGCCACTGGCCCGGCTGACTCGGCGCAGTCGGTGGGGCGGCCCACTGCGACTGTCCGGACGAGGCCCAACCGTTCGGCGGAACGGGCTGCCACGCAGAAACCGGCGCGGTCTCCGGGGTGGTCTCCGGCGCGGCGGGACTGGGCCCCGCGGCTGTTTCGTCGGGCGGTGTCCCCGAGACGTCCTGTTTCTTGTTGTCGCCGAAGTGCATTTGAGGCCTCCAAGTGTCGCTGCAGCGCACATCATGGCCCACCTTGGCCGGAAGGGATGCTGAAAGGCGGGACGTTGCGCGCCTGAGTCGTACGATGGCGCCATGACGCGCAACTCGGAGGGCTGGCTGAGCCACCCGGCCTCGATCCGGCCGACGGTGCTGATCCTGGGCGGCTTCCTCACGGCGCCGCCGATGTACCGACCGCTCGTCCGCCGGCTGAAGGATCGCGGCGCGGCCGGCGTGATGGTGGCGAGCGTTTGGACGCCCGACTGGCTGCTGGCCGGCGCGCGAGGGATCGGGCCGATTTGTACGCGCTCCGCGAAGGCCTTGCGCGCCGCGGTGCGCCTCTCCGCCGAACTATCCGAGGGTGCGCCGTTGCTCGTGATCGGCCACTCTGCCGGCGGGATCACCGCCCGACTGCTGACCTCGGAGGAGCCGGTTCAAGGGCGACGGTTCGGGGCGGCGCGCTGGATCGGTGCGATCGTCACTCTGGGCACTCCGCACCGGCTGGCGGGTGGGGCGGGGATAGGCAGTCGCATTCGCGACGTGGCCGCGGCCAGGGCCGACGCTCTGGTTCCGGGTGCCTTCTTCGCGCCGGAGATCGGCTACCTCACCGTAACCTCGCGCGCCATCCGCGGCGACCCCAACGGCATCGGCCGTGAGCGAGTCGCACACCTCCTGTATCGGTCGGTCATCGGCCGCGCGGCGATGCCCGGCACGGAGGGAGACGGGCTCGTGCCGGTCGTGGCGGCCGGCCTGGACGGCGCCCGCCAGATCGTGCTGGACGATGCCGCTCACGGCGTCGGCGGCGGCACCTGGTACGGCTCAGCAGACGCCGTGGATCTCTGGTGGCCGATCGCCCTGGAGACCTGGCGAGCGGCCCTCGAACGCAGGGCCGACGCGGCGCAAGCGGCCGGCCGCACGACTGCCGCACCGACCCAGGACCACCGGCTGGTTTGACGGGCACCCCGGCCATCCCTACACTTCCCGGCGCGGGGTGGAGCAGCGGCAGCTCGTCGGGCTCATAACCCGAAGGTCGGCGGTTCGAATCCGTCCCCCGCAACCAATGCCGATTTCAGAAACCCGGCCTCAGGGCCGGGTTTCTGCTTGTGCGGCGGGACCGATCGGCGCACGAATGCCGACCGGTCCAACAGGGCTGAACCCTAGGCTTGAACGGAGGAGCGTCCGCCCACCAACATGCGATACACGGCGACGACTACGACGCCGCCGATCACGGCAACCACGATGCTCTCGATGTTGATACCGGTCACGTCAGCGACTCCGAGGACCGTGCCGGCAAGATAGCCTCCGACGACGGCCCCGACGATGCCCAGGAGGATCGTGGCGATGACGCCTTCCGAGCCACCCATGATCATGTTCGTGATGAAGCCAGCGATCGCCCCCAGGACGATCCACGCGATGATGCCCATAACGGCGGTTCCTCCATTGGAATATGACTTGGGGACAACGAACCAACATCCCTGGCGCCCGGTGTGGGCGCCTGTGAATGCGCGGTCGCGTCGGAGTGAGTCTTCTCGTCAGCGCGGTCTTGCGGCGTCCTGCACGTTGCCCACGCCCTGCTGCGCGCTACCTTGGATCTGCTTGGCCTTGCCTTTGGCCTGCTGCGAGTGATCGCCGGTCACCTTGCCGAGATCCTCTTCGACTTTGCCGGTGGCCTTGTTGATTGAGCCTTTAGTGCGTATGCCTGCCATCTGGATGCTCCGTTAGCCATGCCTGCCCACGTAGTGGTCAAGGTCGATGGCTGTTGATCCTGGGCCTCATTGGCGTCTGTCGCGAGGATGAGAACCCTCCCTTTAGATGAGCCAAGGCGAGTGATCGGTCCCGCGACCGGAATCGACCGCCCAGCAGTCTGGTTGCCCCGGTTGGTCGCAATGCTCGATGCGGCGTGGTAGCGTGCGAAGGCAGGAGGATTCCATGTGGGTGATCGGCTGACGTTTCTCGGCCATTCGACCGTCCTTGTCGATCTCGACGGCGTTCGCGTGCTCACGGATCCCATGCTCGGTCATATGGCCGGTGGCATTCGGCGTCACTGGCCGGTCGCACCTGCGGACATCCTCACGGATCTCGCGGCCGTGTTCATCAGCCACGGGCATTGGGACCACCTGGATGTCTCGTCCCTTCGGGCTCTTCCTGGTCGGCCCGAGTTCATCGTCCCTGTCGGTTTGGGGCGCATCGTCGCAAAGGCCGCGCCTGGGATCGTCCACGAGGTGCGGGCCGGCGACCGGCTGCAAATCGGTGATCTGGCACTGGAGGCGGTTCATGCCGAACACGGTCATCGCCGCTCCTTGTTCACGGCTTCGGACGATGCGCTGGGCGTCCTCATCACAGGGTCGACCAGCGTCTATTTCGCCGGCGACACGGACCTGTTCCCGGCCATGACGGACCTGGCCGGGCGGGTCGAGGTGGCACTCCTGCCGGTGGGCGGTTGGGGTCCGCGGCTTGGCGCCGGCCACATGGACTCCGACCGAGCGGCAGAGGCTGCGGGGCGGATATCACCCGCAGTCGCAATCCCAATCCACTGGGGAACGCTCTACCCGCTCGGTCTGCGTCGCCTGGCGCGCAGTCGATTCGAGCGGCCGGGGCCGGCCTTCCGGACGGCTGTCGCGGCGCGCGCCCCGGGTATTGAAGTGCGCATTCTGGCCCCCGGGGAATCGATGGAATTGGGCCGGGGTGCCATTCGATGACGCCCGGCGTTGGACCGACGTCTGCCCCGCCGAATCGCGGCCTGGTCGCGCACTACCGGCTCCAGGCCCGAATGATGTGGGAGTGGCGCCCGGCTCGCCTGACCCTCCTGCGCCGCGCGCTCCTGTCATACGTGGGAGCTTGCCTGGCACTTGCGATTACAACAATCGCACTCCCCGGGCTCAGGATCGATGGCCTGGGTACCCTCTTGCTGGCCGGGCTGTTGATGCTGGCCCTCGACAGCTCCTCCGACATCGTTCTCCAGTGGCTGTTCGTGGCCTGGCCGATCTTCGTCGCCCAGACTCTCGGTCTTGCGGTCCAGGTCGTGGCCATCATTGCCGTCGGACGGGTCATCCCGGGCGTATCGGTGGAGGGTACGTCGACCGACGTCTGGGGCGCGGTGCTGCTGACGATACTCAACACGGTGTTCGCCGAGCTCGTGGCGGTGAGCGACGACGATTCCTACTACGGAGTGCTCGTCCGGCGGTTGGTAGCGCGCAACTTCCGGAGTGCCCCACAACCGACGCCGGGGTTGCTCGTGGTCCAGATCGACGGGTTGAGCCTGCCCGTCTTGAATCATGCGATTCGGGGCGGGCGGGTGCCGGTTCTGGGCGGTCTGGTTCGCGACGGAGGCGCGACCCTCCACCCCTGGGTCGCACTGCTGCCGCCGACGACTCCGGCAAGTCAGGCGGGGATCCTTCACGGCCGCAACGACGGCATCGCCGGCTTTCGCTGGTACGAGAAGTCGACCAATCGGTTGCTCGTCGCCAACCACCCGGACGATGCGGCCGAAATCGTCCGTCGCGTCAGCGATGGCTCGGGTCTGCTTGCCGACAACGGGGCCAGTATCGGCAATCTCCTGACCGGTGATGCGCCGCGAAGCTACCTGACCATGGCGACGATCGGGGAGGGCAAACCGGACGACAACGGCCGGCGCCTGCGCGGTTTCCTGGCCGGGTCGGTCAACTACCCGCGACTCCTTGTGCTCATGATCGGCGAGATGGCCAAGGAGCTGTATCAGGCAGAGCGCCAGCGCGATCGGTCGGTCGAGCCGCGCATGCGCCGCGGTCTGCAATACGCCGTCGAGCGAGCCGTCACCAACATCGCCCTGCGCACAGTCTCCACCGCCTTCGTCATCGAGGAGATGTTCTGCCAGACGCCCACGATCTATGTCGACTACACCGGCTACGACGCGATCGCACACCGCTGCGGACCTGAACGGGCGGAGGCCATCGACGCGCTGGCAGGCATCGATCGGGCCATCGGGTCACTGGTTAAGGCCGCTCGGTACACCGCCCGCGCCTACCGCCTTGTAGTGCTCTCCGATCATGGCCAGTGCCTCGGGGCAACCTTCAGCCAGCGCTACGGCCAGCCGCTCGAGGCAATCATCGCCGCGCTGCTCCCGCGCTCGATGACTGTCATGGGCACCACCGACTCAATCGAATCCGCCGGCATAGGCCGACGTATTGCGGCCGAGTTGGGCCGGGGTCCCGGGCTTGGATCGTTGGTGGCACGCCTGCTGCCCAGCGCATTGCGACCTTTCCGGGGTAGCGCAAAGCCCAGCGCGACTGCGGCCCCGGACGTTGTGGTGGCCTCGTCCGGAAGCCTGGCGCATGTCTACTTCACGAGCCAGCCAGACCGGATGACCGAGGCGACGATCGAGACACACTACCCGCACGTGATCGAAGGGCTGGCACGTCACCCCGGGATCGGGGCGCTTATGGTCAGGTCCGCATCTGGAAATGCGCTGGTCTTGGGGCCACAAGGTCGGCTCGATCTGACCACCGGCCGGCTCGACGGCCTCGATCCACTGGATGCCTACGGTCCTCGGGCCGCAGAGAACCTGCTTCACCTCGACGGCCTTTCGAACGTCGGTGACTTGATCCTACTGGGCGCGCTCGACCGTGTCTCGGAGGAGGTCCTCGGATTCGAGGAACTCATCGGTTCGCATGGCGGCCTCGGAGGCTGGCAGGCCGAGCCATTCATCCTGTGCCCGGAAACCCTGCCGCTGACCGAAGATCCGCCGATTGGTGCGCCGGCCGTGTACCGCCAGCTGAAAGCGTGGCAGGTGCAACTGCAAGGCGCACATGGCGAATAGAGGCCGGGCGATGCACCCCTACACGGCCGGTAGTACGAGGTAAGAAACGAACCACCTCCGCCAATCCCGGCAAGTCTCTCGGGAGCCTCGGTTCACGGACGACACGAGTCCCGAGGGAATCATTCGGGATCAGAGGCGAAGGCCAAGAGCTTGACTCATCACCTGAAGGTCGGCGGTTCGAATCCGTCCCCCGCAACCAATGCCGGTTTCTGCTTGTCTCAGCCGAATCTGCAGATCCGCGGGCGGAACACTTCGCGGGTCTCGCGTGTCTGTAGAGTGCGCGCCGAGCTTCGGGCGTCGATGATGGCGGTGTCATGACCGCCCAGGGGAGGGATCAGGACAGTGACTCCAGAGTTGAGTTCTCACGAAGAGGCGCCCCGTCACAGCCGGGCTGCGGTGAGAATGCGGACTGCGGCTGGAGCAGTGGCGATTACTTTGGTCGCGGTGGTGACCCTTTCCGGAGCCTGGCTCCATTTCCAGGCGAACGCCGGCGCGGTGTCGAGTGCAAACGCGAGCTCCAGCGCTGGCTCCAGTCAGATTCCTTCGATGTCGCAGACGCCGGGGTCCACCGTCGCCGTCCATACCGGCACTTTCAGCTTGACCGGCTCGCTGCCGACGCCGCAAGTTGCCCAAACTGCCACGCTGCTCGCCGATGGCCGGGTCCTCGTCGCGGGAGGCAGCGACGACGGCTCGACCCCGCTCGCTTCTGCGTTGGTGTATGACCCGGCGAACGGCTCGTTCAGCCCGACGGGGCCGCTGGCCGGTGCTCGCCACAGTGCTGTCGCCGCCCGGCTTCTCGACGGGCGTGTCCTCATCGCCGGAGGCATGGGCACGGAAACAGTGCTTGCAACGGCCGAGCTGTACGACCCGAAGACCGGCAAGTTCAGCCCGACCGGCTCGATGGTCGCGGCACGCGCGGACGGCAAGGCAACCGTTCTGCTCGACGGCCGCGTCCTGATCGTTGCAGGGGACGGCAACGACACCTATGCCGTCGCGTTTGCCGAGCTGTATGACCCGGCAACGGGCAGATTCAGCCGCACCGGCTCGATGGTGACGCCTCGTGATAGTGGTTTCTCGGCCACGTTGCTGATGGACGGCCGCGTCTTGATCGCCGGGGGCGCTGACAAAGACGTCAACACGCTGGCATCGGCAGAAATCTTCGATCCCGGAACGGGCAAGTTCACCGCCACCGGCTCGATGACAACGGGTCGCGGCGACCACACCGCCACGCGTCTATCTGACGGCCGCGTCCTGATCGCAGGGGGAGCCAATCCGCCCGCTTCACTTGGGCAGGAATCAGCGGAGCTGTACGACCCAAAGAGCGGCACCTTCACTCCGACCGGCTCGATGGCGGTTGCCCGATACGGCCCGATGGCCACACTCCTGGCTGACGGACGTGTCCTGATAGCCGGGGGCTCCGACCCAGATACTGCTGGCGGGGGGCTGCGTACAGCGGAGTTGTACGACCCCGGCAGGGGGACCTTCAGTCCTGCCGGCTCGATGCTGGCGGGCCACTGGGAAGACACGGTCACGCTTCTTCCTGACGGCCACGTGCTCATCGCGGGCGGCGGCGACGCCGAGCTTTTCACGCCGTAGGCCGGGCGCCGCTCGGCAGTGCGGCGATCGCTTCCGCGAGCGTCGTCGTCTCGCCCAGAACTTTCTGCCCTTTCGCGGCATCTTTAGTGTCCACACGCCTCGTCGCAGTGTCTGGGTGAGGAGATCCATTGGTGGATGCGAAGGACGTGCCCGAAACAGCCACCTGGCCGGTCGAGCAGGACGATGTCTCGTTCGCGCGGCGCAGCGACGCATACCTTGGTCGGGCACTCGGGCTGGCCTGCTACATCCTGGGCGACGTCGATGAGGCCGAAGACGCCACTCAGGAGGCGATGACCCGAGCCTGGAAGGCCAGACGGTCGTTGCGGCAGTCCGAAGCGTTCGACCGGTGGATCGACCGGATCCTGGTGAACACCTGCCGCGAGCGGATGCGGCGCAAGCGCCGGCTTCGCGAGGTATCGCTGCCGGACGAAGGCGAGCACACGGCGGCCGATCGGTTCGCGACCCTTCTGACCCGGGATTCCGTTGGGCGAGCACTCGGTTCCCTGACGGTCGACCAGAGGACCGTGGTAGTGCTGCGGTACTGGCGAGATCTTCCCCTCGATCAGATAGCGGAACGGGTGGGCTGGCCACTCGGCACGGTCAAGTCACGACTCCACAACGCGCTCGAGGTCCTGCGGGAACGGCTCGAGCGAGACGAACTCGAGGTGCGGCGATGAATGGCAGCGACGTGGAACGCAAGCTGCGCGACTTCTTCGAGCGTACGCAAATGCCCGAACCGTCGGCGAGACTCCGCCGCGCGACTGCAGCCGCCAGGCTCCAGGCCGGCCCGGTCCGGCGGGGTGGCCCGCGCGATGCGCGGTTGGGCCTTTCGCTCATCGGTCTCGCGGCCAGCATCGTGCTTATGACTGGTGTGCTGATCGTGGTCATCAACGACAAGCGGGCAACGAACGTGGGTCCGGGCGGGGTCGCAAGCGCCTATGCGAGCGCGTCCATGAGCCCGAACTCGCCGTCGAGCCCAAGCTCGAGTGATACGCCGGGGCCGAGCCCAAGTTCCACCGATACCCCGGCGCCGACCATATCCATGGGACCACCACGCGCATTCACCGCCGCCGGTCCGATGGACGCCCCCTACATGTTGTCCACATTGCTGCCGGACGGGCGCGTCCTCGTGACAGGCGACAACTCCGGTACAAGACCTCTTGGAGCGGAACTCTTCGATCCCGCCACCGGCCGATTCTCGCCAACCGGCTACCCCAACGCCATGCACGAGGGCGGAACCGCCACAACCCTGGCCGACGGTCGCGTGCTGGTGGCAGGAGGCTACGACGCCTTCAACATGACGCCGACGCAGGTTGCCATGCCGCCGACGAACGTTGCCGAGATCTACGACCCCAGAACGGGGACCTTCTCCGCCACCGGATCCCTGGCCGCAAAGCAGTCGGGGCAGATGGCCGTCCTGCTCCGCGACGGGCGTGTTCTGGTCGTGGGAGGTGAAACTGGAGACGGAACGCCGGCGTCGGCCGAGTTGTATGAGCCATCGTCGGGGGCGTTCCGGCCGATCGGCGGCCCGGCGACCGCCAGGTATGGGTGCTCGGCCACACTCCTCTCCGACGGCCGGGTTCTGATTGCCGGAGGCTGGGCTGCAGGGCCGGCCAACTCGGGGACCGGCGAGTCACTGACCTCGGCGGAGGTATTCGACCCGGCATCCGGCATGTTCACGCCCGTCGGGTCGATGGCCTACAGGCATTCCTTCGGAACGCTCACGCTTCTGCAGGACGGACGTGTTCTCGCTGCCGGTGGCGAAATCGAGGCGGAGCTATTCGACCCAACTACCGGCAAGTTCAGCGCCACGGGGTCGATGTCGGTCGCCCGCGAAGGGCCCACCGCAACGCTCCTACGCGACGGCCTGGTGCTCGTCGCCGGAGGTTCGGTCAACCTCGCCTCCACCAAGTTCGAAGATCTGGCGTCGGCCGAGATCTACGACCCCAAGACCGGTAAGTTCAGCCCAACCGGCAGTATGTCGGAGCCGTTGATTGGAGCAACGGCCACCCTCCTCAAGGACGGTCGCGTCCTGGTAGCGGGCGGGGGGTCGACCCAGCTATACCGGCCCTAGGAGAGCACGGTTCATGCGTGGCCGGGCACCGCGATTCTCACGACCGTCTGGCGCGGTCAGATGACCAGGATCACCTTGCTCTTGGTCGTGGACTTCTTGCCGAGGGTGCACTTGACCGTGACGGTCGCGGCGCCCTTCGTTGGCTTGGCCTCCACGATCCACGTCCACGACACGGCCCGGACGCATCGGCGACCGCCTTCTTCTTGAGGCCATCCGCCAGAGAGAGCTTCCCGCCGTGATCCTTGAGCTGGACTTTGCACGATGCGCCGGGCGATGTGACGACAACCAGGGTCACGGTGGCGTTGGCCGCCATCGAGGCGGGCAGGCTCGCGATGTCAACCGCCAGTGAAGCCGGGGCCGGTGTTGGCGTGGCCGCCGCTTTGCTGGCGGTCGGCGCTGCGGTTGGAGCCGCCGGTTGACTGGCAGTCGGCGCCGCGGTCGGCGCCGCGGATGGAGCCGCGGTCGGCGCGGCGGATGGCGGTTTGGAAGTGCCGGAGGCGGCACCCGACGGGACCGGTCCGGCAGGAACGCCGGAACCGGACGAAGCTGCCTCTGGCGATGTCGGCACAACGCTGCTTTCCGACCCGGAACCGACCGCTCCCATGAGCGTGGTTGTCGCAGGTCCGCTGGAGCCGGCTCCCGTGCCGGTTCTCGCATAGCTGGCCGCAATCGAGCCGACGACCATCAGGCTAACCACCAAAGACGCGCCGATGACTGCCTTCGCGGAGAGCGACAGCCCGCGCGCCGCCGGCGTTCCTCCCGACATCCGACCAGCCGCAACAGGGATGGCGGAAGTGGCGAATAGAGCGATCCGCGACTGGCCGCACTTGCTGCACCAATCGGCCCTGTCCGCGAGGCGAGCTCCGCAGGATGGACACGTTCGACCGGTGGCCGAATCGGGCCCGGCGGCGGTCTGCGCAAATGCGGTGGCGCGCTCCAGCCCGTCCGGTGCCTCGGTCGGTGCACCAAATCGCAACCCGCATTTACCGCACCATCCGTTGTCCGCAGGTGCGACCGCGCCGCACCGCACGCACACATGCGAACTGTGCATCTCGCGGACTCTTTGGGCAGCTCGTAGCCAGGACACAACCGAAGTATGCGCCTCCCAATCCGGATCGCTGAAGGGTGTCGTAAGAATCGGTGCTTCGCGGCCCCACTCCGGCCGGCTGGTCGCCCCTAGCGCCGCTTCTTGGACTGGCAGTCTACGCAGTCTGTGGCCCAGGGCCGAGCAACCAGACGCTCCGGCGCGATCGCTTTGCCGCAGCTCTGGCACATCCCAAAAGTGCCGGCCTCGATGCGCTGCAGTCCGCCCTCTATCTGGGCGAGGTGGACTTCTTCGTGCTCTCGCATCTGTTGGCCGCGCTGGCTTTCGGAAACCTCGGTGGCGGCCGCCGTCTGAGCGCCGTGGGAGACGCGCGGATGCTCGACTTCCTCGGAAAGCTCGAGGCGAAGTCGGGCTCGCTCGGTTTCGAGCGTGATACGGGCGTTCTCAACCAGCTTGGGGTCCATGGCGCGCATCGTACGCCGCTCGATACAGTGGTGCGCGCCGATCCGAACATGGCCGGCGGCTCCGGTCCGTATCGATCAGGGCGCGGACCGGCCGCCGGAACGTCTTGCGGCAAGACGCGCCTGCCGGGCCTACACTCGACCGGGCGTTTTGGCTCGATCACCCGTCGAGCAAGGGCCGGCTCGCCGGTCGAAGGAGCAGCATGGCTAGCGCGAAGGATCCGGTCTGCGGGATGGAGGTCGACACCAACTCCGATCTCCATTTCGAGTACGAAGGCGAGACGTACTACTTCTGCAGTCGCGGCTGCAGGCTCGACTTCGAGGATGATCCCGAGAAGTTCCTCGATCCGGGNNAACCCACGACTCCAGGAGATGCCCGAATGGCTTACGTAATCGCTGAGCCCTGCGTCGACACGATGGACCAGGCGTGTGTGTCGGTGTGCCCGGTCGACTGCATCCATTTCGACGAAGGCACGGACCGCACCCTGTTCATCGACCCGAACGAGTGCATCGACTGCGGCGCATGCGAACCCGAGTGCCCGGTCAATGCAATCTTCGCCGAAGATTCCGTCCCCGCCCAGTGGGCCGGCTACACGGAGATCAACGCCCTCTGGTACTCGGACAAGGACGCTGCTCGCGCCAAGGTGAACGCGGCCAAGCCGGCCTGAACCCGGCAACGATCTTTCGAGTGCCCGGCCCATTGGGTCGGGCACTTGTGATTCAAGGGGCTGGTGATCGGTCGCGGCTAGACTGGATCCATGCGTATCGTCTCCCTCCTTCCGTCGGCCACCGAGATCATCTGCGCGCTGGGGCTGCGCGATCAGCTCGTGGGCATCAGCCATCGGTGCGATTACCCGTCGGAGATTGAAGGAATCGCGATCGTCACTCGACCGAAGGGCACGAGCCCGACGCCTGAGACGGACCAAGGCGCCGCCGACTCACCGGCCGGCTCAGCGCCCGCGGCCGGTGCCCCCAAGTCCACACCCATGGACGACGAGCTCGGTCCCAGCGAGCTGGATCGTATGGCGCTCCTGGCCCTCGCTGCGGACCTGATCATCGTCCGCGAGGGCGGTTCCGGGCCGGGTGCTCGTGAAATCGAAGCGGCACTTGTCGGAGCCGAGGTTTCACCGGATGTCATCGCCCTGGATCCGATAACCCTGGAGGGCATATTCCACTCGATCACGACGATCGGGGCGATGACGGAATCCGAGGACGATGCCATTGAGCTTCTCGAGGCATTGCGCGAGGACATCGGCGAAATCGAGCAGACCATGGTTGCCCGGCATGACGGCGGCCTCCGGCCCAAGCGCGTCGTCGTCCTCGAGGGCCTATCACCGTTGCTGGCGAGTGGTCGCTGGGTTCCGGAGCAAGTTCGTCGAGCGGGCGGATGGGAGTTGCTGGGTCGCGAGGGCGAACCGGCTTCGCCAACAACGTGGGAAGAGATCCGGGACGTGGATCCCGAGATGCTCTTCTTCGCGCCGGCCGGACTGACTCTTCTCGAGTCGCAGCGGCTGTGGCACTCGCTGGAGCGCCCCGCTTTCTGGGCGGATCTCGAGGCGGTTCGCCGGGGCCAGGTATTCTTCGTGGAGCCGGTCTACTTCTGCCGGCCCGGGCCGCGCGTTGTGGACGGCGTGGCGATGCTGGCCGAGATCTTCGACCCGGAGGCCTTCGTCGACACCTCGCCCGACAACAGCTGGACGCTGCTGGTGGAGTAGCGGAATCTGCGCGCGGCCTTCACAGAACGTCCATCCCTTCTTCAGAAAATGTTCAGCTGACGGGGACATTATTCGCATCAGTTCCCTCCTCCTCCGCCCCTCCTCCCAGGGCAAAGACGAGATCAAACGGCCGGTCGCTCTCTCCGTAAGCGATCGGCCCTCGTCTTTAAGGCGCTCCTCNNGCCCCTTTCGAACCGAACCGTCGCCACAATCGGTTCCGGCGTTATGGCCGAATCGATCATCGCCGGACTGCTCCGCGGCAAGCTGGTCGAGCCCGAGCGGATCGTCGGCAGCGAGCCCCGTGCGGATCGCCGCGAGGAACTCACCGGGCAATACGGCGTGCGCATGGTTGCGTCCAACCTGGAAGCCGCCCGCGACGCCGACGTGATCCTGCTCTCAGTGAAGCCGCAGACTCTCACGAAGGTCGGGCACGAACTCGGCGGCAACCTCCGGCCCGAGCAGTTGGTCGTCTCGATCGTGGCCGGCGCGAACTGCAACGTGCTCACCCGACTCCTCGATCACCGCGAAGTCGTTCGCAGCATGCCGAACACGCCAGCCCAGATCGGGCGCGGCATGACCGTCTGGTATGCCGCGCCGGAGGTAACGGAGCTGCAGTGCGATCAGGCCCGAGTCCTGCTCCGCGCTCTCGGCACTGACCTGCAGGTGGAGGACGAGCGCTTCGTCGAAATGGCGACTGCGGTTAGCGGAACCGGCCCGGCGTATGTATTCCTGGTCATGGAGGCGCTGATCGACGCCGCGGTTCACCTCGGCTTCCCGCGCCACATCGCCCACGACCTTGTCATCGAGACGCTCGAAGGCAGCACCGCCTTCGCCAAGGCCACGGCACAGCATCCGGCCGTCCTGCGGAACATGGTCACTTCGCCGGGCGGGACAAGCGCCGCAGCAATCCACGAACTCGAGTCCGGCAGGCTCCGAACGGTTCTTTCGGAGGCGGTTTGGGCCTCCTATCGGCGGACGGTCGAGCTGGGCGCCGATCTCGAGAAGGGGCTGGGACTCAACGAAGGCCCGGACGATGGGCCCGCAGGTGGCAGCGGAAGCAGCGTCGCCCGATCGGGGGCATCGTCCAACCGACAACCCCGAAGCTGAAGGTTCCCGACGTGACCGAGCCAACCATCTCCACCGCGCCCAGCGGTCTGCTCTCGATCTTTGCCCACCCCGACGATGAGAGCTACGGCGCGGGCGGTGTCATGGCCCTGGCCGCGGCCGCCGGCAATCCGGTCTGGGTTCTCTGCGCCACCAACGGCGATCAGGGCGGTAAGCCGGGTGAGGTGGGGGTCGATCATTCGCTCGACCCCGAGATCCGGCGGGCCGAGCTGGCCTGCGCCTGCAAGGAGCTGGGCGTCGCCGAGCCGATCTTCCTCGGATACCGCGACTCGGGCATGGAGGGTTGGGGCGCTCCCGAAGGTTCGCTCAGCCGCGCGCCGAAGGACGAGGTCGTGGAGCGGATCCTGACCGTGATCCGGAGGCTGCGGCCCGCCGTCATCGTCACTTTCGATCCGGGCGGTGTTTACGGCCACCCGGACCACACCGCGTGCTCGGATACAGCCAGCGCCGCTTACTTGCGGGCGGCCGCGGAGCCGGGCGGCCCGGTGGCTCTCTACCATCAGGTGATGCCGCGCTCCGTGGTGATGGGGATGCAGGCGATGCAGGAGGCGGAACGCCGCCGCTCCGGCGACGACAAGCCCCCAACCGAGGACGACATCCGCCAGCAGGAGGCCTTCATCAAGCTGGCCCGTCCGGACGACGAGATAACGACGGTGGTTCCGATCCTGCCGGTCGTCGAGCGCAAGATCGCCGCCCTGGCCTGCCACGACAGCCAGATGCGCGGCCGCCGCTGGGACGATCCGGAAGAGCGGGCCCAGATGGAGAAGATGTTCGGCAGCGAGACGTTCGTGCGCGTCGATCCGGCACCGAGGCCGGGCGAGATGGAGGACCGGTTCATGGGCCTGAAGTGGGGCATGGAGTGACGGATCGCGATGGCGGGCGAGGGGACCCCGACATCGACCTGGCTCGCGCCGCTGAACCTCGGCGGGCGGTCGTCGACCCTGCCCGCGGGCCGGGCGATAGCGGTCGCACCCGCCGGACCTCCCGCGACGGACTGACCATCGAGCAGGCGGCGGCGGTCGAGCCGGCGCGTGAGTTCCGTCTTTCGCCGGACGGTCGTCGACTGGCCTTCACGGCCGAGGCGGCCGGTGCTCGCCAGATCTTCCTGATGCCGGTCCGCGGCGGCTACCCGGAGCAGCTGACCGCCACAGAGAAATCCGCGTCGGATCCGCAGTGGTCTCCGGACGGTCGTCGCATCGCCTTCGTCCGCGACGAGGCCATCTGGATGGTCGAAGTGGAGGGTTCGCATCAGGCCCTTGTCACGTACCATCCGGCCGGCAACCGCTCGCCGCGATGGTGCGCCGACGGCCATCAGATCGCGTTCATCTCGCGCCGCCGCGGCTGGGATCAGCTTTGGATCGTCGACGCGCCGGTACCGCGTCGAGGCCGGCCGGCGAGCCGGCCCCGTTCGCCGGAACCCATGCCCCTGACGCAGACCGGCATCGACATCGACGAGTTCGTGTGGTCGCCGGACGGCCGCCACATAGCCGTCACCTCGCAGCGGCAGCCGGACCTCATGACCTCGCAGGTCCACGTCCTCGATGTTGCCACCGGCCGCGAGGAGCTCGTGGCGGGCGAGGCAGCATGGGAGACCGGGCCGCGCTGGTTGCCCGACAACTCGGGACTGCTGATGCTTTCCGATGCCGAGGGCTGGTTCCAGGTCGTGCGCATCTCGAGTGACGGCCGGGACCGCGTTGTACTCACCACCGGGCGGCAGGAGCACGGCGAACCGGGCGGAGGCTGGGGCTACGTCCCGCTGCCCTCGCCGGATGGCAGGCACTTCGCCCACGTTCAGATCCACGATGGCCTTGCGGATCTGATGGTCGGCAGCCTGCCGGGTGGCGCCGACACCGACGCAACCACGGCCGGGGACCTGCCATCGGCGGTGATCAACCCGTTCGAAGGCGTGTGGATGGCAGTCGGCTGGCTGCCCGACTCGTCGTCGGTCCTGGCGATCGGGTCGAACGATCGGACGCCGGATGACCTGTGGTTGCTGCCGATGCCCGAGGCCGCAGCGGAAGGCGCCAGGCCGCGTCAGCTGACGCACTCGCTGCCGACCGTCGTCGATGCCGCGCACTTCGCCGTTGGAACCCGCGTCGCCTTCGAGGCCCGGGATGGGTTGCGGGTCGAAGGGACCCTCTACCTCCCCGCGAGCGCGGTCGGGGACGAAGCGACACGCGTTCCGTGCCTCATCCACTCGCACGGCGGGCCCACTCACCAGTCGTTCCGCGACTGGCTGCCGTTCCGCCAGCTCGTGGTGGAGGCGGGCATCGCCTTCTTCTCGGTGGACTTCCGCGGCTCCAGCGGCTACGGCCGCCAGTTCCGCCATGCCAACCGCGGCGAGTGGGGCCATGCCGATGCCTTCGATGTCATCGACGCGGCTCATTGGGCCGCCGCGCAAACGTGGTGCGATGGCCGTCTTGCTCACTACGGCGCCTCGTATGGCGGATATATGACGCTGTGCGCGCTGACCGAGGAGCCGGCCCTGTGGCGGGCCGGTATAGATCTGTACGGCGACTCCGAAATCGCGGAGAGCTACCGCCACGGCGATCGGCCCGGGCGGATCGATCTCGAGCGGATGATGGGCAAGCCGGACGATCCGGAGGCCGCCGTCGCCTACCGTCGCGGCTCGCCGCTTTATCGGGCCGAGCGCATCGAGGCACCGCTGCTGATACTGCACGGCCGCAAGGACAAGCGCGTCTCGCCGCTAATGACCGAGAAGATCGTCGAGGCCCTCGAAATTGAGGGCAAGCACTACGAACTCCACTGGTACGACGACGAGCAGCACGGCTGGAAGAAGCGCGAGAACCGTCGCGACGCCTGGAAGCGCAGCATCGATTTCCTGCGGCACCACCTGCTTGATCAGCTGGACGACGACTGAGGAGGGACCGATGTTCGGACGCAAGCGCGGAGTGGATCTGCTCGACACCGACGAGATGGATGCATTCTTCGACAGGCTCAATCGAATGAACGAGACCGCCCTCATGGGCATGAGAGCGGCGTGGACTTCGGTTGAGAGCCAGAGGCACGAAGATGCCTGGGCGGCGGTTCGAGCCGCAGGCGCCCGCGACGGCCTGGCCGGCGAAATCGATCGGGTCCGCAAGAAGGCCATCGCCTGGGCCTCCCGCGGATCCAACATGGCTCCCGAAGTCCGGATAGGCCAGGTTCAGAACTGGCAGGTGATCAAGATGGAGGCCGGGGAGGCGATAGTCGATGCCGCCCTGGGCACTGCGCTCGGCAGCCGCCTGGACGCCGCGAGCTACGACACCTTGATGGAACCCTGGATCCGCGCCACGGAGATCTCCTGACAGTCCGCAACGCCGGCCCCGCAGCCCGCCGGTTTCGGCCGCTCGATGTAGGCTGCGGCAGTGGCAGACCTCCGAGTCGAATTGCTCGTCGTTCAGGATTGCCCGCACCTGGAGCAGGCCCGGCGCGACCTCGAAACCGTCCTGGGTCGCGGGATCATCGAGGTCCCCATTCAGCTGATCTTCGTCGGCAGCCTCGACGATGCGGAATTCCTCGGCTTCCAGGGATCGCCGACGATTCGGGTGAACGGCGATGACGTTGTGCCGGCGTCGGAGTTGCCGGTCGCGTTGGCCTGTCGTGTCTACCGCGATGCCGAAGGGCGGCCTGTCGGTTCGCCGCCGATCGAGTCGATCAAGGCGGCCGTCGATGCGCACCGGCGAGATCGGCTGCAGGCCTTTCAGAGCCAGGAGGCGGCAAGGGTCGCCGAGTTTGCCCGCGAGGCCGAGGCAGCCGAAGCCTCTGCCGAATCGAAAGGGACGCCACCCGAGGGCTGAACGATGGGCTTCGCCGATAACATTCGTCTGCTGCCAAATCGAACGATGCGCTCGCTGCTGATATCGCTCTCCCATCGGCGTTCGCTGGCCCGCCTTGCCGTCCGCAGCCCGCTGACTCGTCCCGTGGTGGCTCGTTTCGTCGCCGGCGAGACCCTCGCGCAGGCGCTTCCGGCGGTCGCCGCTCTCAAGCGCGCCGGCTTGCGGACCACCGTCGACGTTCTGGGCGAGTCCGTGACCTCACCGGAGCACGCCACCGCCGCCGCCGGGCGATACCTGGCGACGATCGCGGCTTTGTCGGAACGAGGCCTGGACCCGAACGTGAGCGTGAAGCTGTCGCAGATGGGCCTGGGCATAGACAGCGACCTGTGCCGAGCCAACGTGATGAGAATCGTCGAGGCGGTCCGCGGCGTGAGTGGCTTCATTCGTTTCGACATGGAAGACCACGCCTGGACCGATGCCACTCTCGAGGTCTGGCGAGCGGCCCATGACGCGTATCCACAGGTGGGAGTGGTGATCCAGTCGGCGCTGCGACGCAGTTCCGCCGACGTCGACGCGATCATCGCCGCGGGGGGTCACGTCCGGTTGTGCAAGGGCGCGTACGACGAGCCGTCGACCGTCGCGTACCGGACCAAGGCCGCTGTGGACGCCAACTACGCGCGGCTGATGGAGCGGCTGCTTCTGTCGGATCTCCACCCGGCTCTCGCCACGCACGACCCGAGGCTGATTGCCAAAGCGATCCAGATCGTCGAGCGCGAGGGACTCGGCCGCGATCGGTTTGAGTTCCAGATGCTGTATGGAATTCGGCGCGACCTGCAGCGCACGCTGCTCGACCGCGGCTATGCGGTCCGTATCTACGTGCCGTATGGGCAGGAATGGTATCCGTACTTCATGCGCCGCCTGGCCGAGCGACCGGCAAACGTGGGCTTCATGCTGCGGGCGATCGTCAAGGAAGAGGGCCGCCGCCTCCGAGGCCACTGATCTGCGATGGGCGGCTACTCAACCGGCTGGCGCAGCACCGTCTTGAGTTTGGCCGGGTCGGCGCGGCGCGGATCGCCCAGATAGATCTCGTGATGCGCGCCGCGCGGCCTGCAGCCCTGGGCGGCGATGAAGGCGTGGAGTCGCTCGATCGTCGGGCGTTCCTCGCTGTACGGCCCGACGTGCATCACCTGCGCACAGCGGCCCTCGCGCCAGCGTTCGAAGCGCAGCCGCTGGAGTTCCGGCGAATCGCCCTTCTTGCGCCGCACTTCTGCCACCGCTTCGTCGAAGATCGCCTGAGTGACGTCGTCGGAGACGGCGAGCATCGCCCGCCAGCCCCACTGGTCCTGGGGCACGTTCATGTCGAAGCCTCCGTCTCCGCCCGTGAACCAGAGTGCCTCGAGTGGCAGGATCGGCATCGTCAGGCCGTCTCGCTTCAGCCGGAACTTGAGCGTGTATACGACCGGGAATAGCGCCGCGAATGCCTTCTGGAAGTCCGTCGTCGGGTACTCGGCACCTTCGTCGGGAGCTCCCTTGCCGTCGATCATTAGATAGCCGAGTTCGGGGATCTCCACGAGAACCGGTTCACGAGGCGGATTGAAGAAGGGAGCCAGTCTCTTCTTGAGGTCCGGCTCTTGAACCCTTGGTGCTGCCGTCGTCGTCATCGTCTTCCTCCTGCTTGCTTGCAGGTGACTTCCAGAGCCTCGGCCGGGGTGAGAGTCAAGCCCGGGCGGTTCTCCTGGCATCGACCGCCGCGGCCATCTGGGCGCAGTGTTCTTCGATGTGACCGGTGAGCATCGTTTCGACGATTTGCTTGACGGTCATCTCGCCCCGCTGCTTGTGGAGGCCGCGTCTTGCCACCTGGCGCTCGTCCAGCTCCAGCAAACGGCGCAAGATTCGTTCCAGCGAGTGGTCCAGGCGGCCATACAGTTCGGAGACCGGTAGCGTCCTGTCGCGGTCGACCGTCAGCACGCGGATCAGATCGGTCGGCTCACGGCCGAACGGCACGGGCTCCACAGCCCCGACCAGGACACGCTCGATTTCGCCCATCCAGTACGGGAGCATCTCGTCGATGTGCGCGAGGATCTCGCGGTCGACCCAATCTCGCCGGCGGGGCAGTTCATCCGGAGGCGGTCCGCTCAGTTCCACTCGGCTGCGCAGCCGGACCAGATTGTCCCGGGCGGTGCGCATCCGTTCGGCCTGGGCGTGGAGAGTGGCCATATTCTGAGTGTCACCCCATGGTCGGCTGAGTCAAACGCAGCCGCATCAGCGCGAAGAGTAGCGATTCTGTCGCCAGATGTGTCCGCCTAATCGCGCCCGGTTACTCGGCGCACCGGGTTGGTTCGGGCATGCACCGGCAGCGGCAGTCGTGGGCGGTGGTAGGCCCGCCGCGCTTACGGCTCCTCCAGCACCACCGGTCGAGATTCCGAGGGCGTCGCGAACTGGGCCAGCAGCACGCCGACCAGCACGACCGCGGCCCCGACGACGCGTATCGGCGTGAATGTCTCACTCAGGAACGTAATCCCAAGGAAGATGACCACGATCGGCTCGACGGTCGCCATCAATGAAGCCTGGGCGGCCCCGATCCTGGCCGCGGATGCGTAGAACGACTGGATGGCGATTGCAGCGGCGAAGACACCGATGCCGATCAGTCCGGGCCACGCCGCCGAGGGGATCTGCGTCGGGAGCAGGGGTTCGCGTGCGGCCACCCCAACAACCAGCGTCGCGATCCAGGTCCCGGTCATCATGATCGCTCCCGCAACCGGCGGTGACACCTCGGCTCCCTTGCCCCGGGACCTCATGTCCGCCGTCTGACCGGGCCGCTCGCCGGCCATCCAGGCCGTGATCACGATGTACACGGCGTAGGCGACGGGAGAGAGCAGGGCCAGGATGATCCCGCCCTGGTTCGTGTTGGGGTTGATCCCGCCGACGGTCAGGGCCGTCCCGAGGATCACGATGGCCAGCGATCCCCACGCGAGCTTGCCCTCAAATCTGTACCCGAGGCGGAGGGATACGACTGCCACCAGGGCCGGGTAGATGCTCATGATCAGGGCCACGAGCGAGATATCGATCCGCTCGATGGCGGCGTAGTAGACGCTCGCGTTGACGATGAAGAAGGCGCCGGTGAAGAGAAGGCGAGCGACGGTACGACGGTCGAGTTTCATGAGGGCGGCGCGAGCGCGCGGCTGAGCGAGCAACCAGATCCAGCTCACCAGCGTCGCGAAGGCGAAACGCCACACCAGCATGGCGATCCAATCCACCCCGGCGGGGTACACGTAGGCCTTGAAAAAGAGCGGTCCCGTGCCGTATGCGGCACCGGCCAGGGCGCCCAAACCAATGCCAACGATGCGGCGTCGATCCATTCAGCAAGGCTACCAGGAAGGCTGCAGGGTACTGTTCCGAGCCTCCCGGAGAGGGTAGGTACGGAGATATCCGCAGAGTGGTGACAGGGTGCACAAGAGTGGTGCCGGCGTGCACGTTGCGTTCGGATTAGTACTCACCCCACCTGTGGACCCCTCAATCGAGACTACGGACCGAGTACCGCTTGGGCGGTACGAGTGAGTCATATGCTCCGCGCGGCCGCGCACCTAGGATCTCAAACATCGAAGCGGTCGAATGGCCGCCATGTCTGAGGTCGAATGGGATGACTCGGGCTCGCGAACGCTGCCCCCGCTGCGGAAGGCGCCTGGTGAGCACGCGCTTCGACACAACGTTCAGGCTGCCGGATCGAAGCGAGCGCTTGTGCTTCGGCATCCCGGGCGGCTTGTGCGAGGACTGCCACCAGCTGTACATCGATCCCGAGTTGATCGAGCTTCTCGATCTGGGCCAGGGTCGTTGCGTCTTCGCCATCGAGAGCGACCTCGTCGTTCAGGAACAGGCCTGGTCCAGCGCCGACTGACGTCGGACTCGTTCGCGCCCGGCCTCTCGCCCGTCCAGCCGCGCCCGGCTCGGCTGCCGGTACTTCGTGACTTGCACATACGGCGCACAATCGACCGCGTGACTGAACCTGCTCACACCGTGTCCGATCCCAGCAACGCCGCCGCCCCCGATCGACACCCGGCCGGCATGTGCCGGGGCCAGGGCCATATCGTCGTCTATGGAAACCCGGCCTTTGTCGACAGGTTCGGGCCGGGGGCAGTCGGGATGCCTGCCCGCGAGGCGCTCCTCGACTTTCCGCCCGACGCCTTTGCCACGCTCGACGCGGTCCTTGCCCGGGGCAAGCCGCTGGCACGGTGGATTCGAATGGCCGGCGAAGACTGGCGCCTGACGGTCGCGCCACGGCTGGATCCCACAGGTGAGGTCTACGGCGTGTCGTTCCACTTGAGGGCCCGGTCCGATACGCCCGCAGCCGCGACCGAGCGGTGACCATCGGGCGTCGCGAGGGGGCGCCATCGGGCGCGACTCAGCGCTGGTTGGGGCGTCGGACGCGTTCGGCGATCCAGAGGCTGACGGCGTTGCGACGGCGCACGTCGGAGCCGCCTGCGCGGCTCTTCAGGGCCACGTCCATTTCCAGCAGACCGGCCAGCGCGGCGTCCAGTTCGGTAAGGGTCCAGGTCCGAGCCTGCTCGGCCAGCTTCTGGGCCACGTATGGGTTCAGTTTCGTGATCCGGACCAGTTCCTGGGCCGGCGTGCCGTCGGCCAATAGATCGGCGACGTCGATGAGCTGCTTCAGGCGGCGATGGACGAAGGTCACGAAGAGCGGAGCCGGCACATCGTCCAGTCGCTCCGCCAGTTCCGCGGCCTCGGCGGCGCGGCGTCCTCCCACCGCGTCCAGGAATGCCCACGTGGAACCCGGCACGGCGTCGGCCACGAGCGCCTTCACGTCGTCCGGCAGAATCTGGTCATCGAGGCGGTAGAGCGCGAGCTTCTCCAGCTCCGCCACCGCCAGTTCGCCCTGGCGACGACGGTCGATGTCGCGCTCGCGGACATTGGCTCCCACTCGTTCGGCAAGCAGAGCGGCTGCGGCCGGCGAGATGCGGATGTCGCGCTCCCGGGCCCGATCGCCGATCCAGCGGGCCATCTGATCGCGGGTTGGGGCGACGAACTCGCGCACGTCGCCGCCGGCTTCCGCGACGGCCTTGCGCAGGTTGTCGAGCGATGCGGGGCGGCGGGCCGAGCCATCGACGCCGTCCAGGAAGGCGAGGCCGTTGCCGGGTGCCACTGCCGCCAGCGTGTCTGCCATGAGTGACGCCAGGGGTTTCGAGGCGACCAGCGGCGCAGGATCCGTCACGACGACCAGCGTCCCTCCGCCGAAGAGCGTGGCCGTGGCCACCTTCTCTCCGATCTCGGCGGCAGAGGTGGCGGAGCCCGTCAGCCGGACCTGATCGAGTGGCGGACCATCGCCCGCCAGCCGAGCGGCCAATCCGTCCGGGGCATGGTTCACGCCGTACGCGTCGTCGCCCCAGTAGTAGCCGAGCGGCGCGGTCGGCGGCATCAGCGGGTCCCCGCGTCGACCGCAGGGCGCTGAGTGGCCACGGCCGACGCGCCGCGGACCGCGGCGATTGCGCGGCCGGTCCACTCCAGGCGGCGTACATCGCCGGGAGCCACCGATGCCAGCTCGCACGTTCGGCGCTCGATCTTTGCCGCGCGCAGGTGGACGTCCTCCATGGTCTGAGCATCCCAGGTGCCGCGGGCGCGTTCCGCGCGCTCGGCGGGTGGGTAGCGGCGTTGCCACGACGCGAACCGCTCTGCCATCGACTCGAGGCGCTGGCCGGCCCGCTTGTCGGCATAGGAGACGATCAGCGCTTCAGGCGAGGCCGATGCAATCCAGCGGGTGAACCAGGCGGCGTCGGCGAGGCGCGTCACCGGATGGCCGATGATCGCCGGCCCCAATTCCGGGTATCCGTGCCGGGCCAGCCACTCGGCCGAGCCTTCGCCGTGTACCAGCCCGTTCACTTCCGGCTTCACCGCATCGAGCTTGTCGACGTCATGCAGCAGCGCCGCTGCCTCCACAAGGCGGCGATCGACCGATCGGCCAGCCGCGTTGGCTCGAAATGCCAGCCACGCGGCCGTCTCTGCGACGGCCCGCGAGTGGCGGAGGTGCCACGCCGGAGGCTCCAGCGAAAGAAGAAGTGCCGCACTCTCGCGACGGCTCGGTACGGACATCGAGGGAATCGTACAGGAGGTGGGAGGTCTCGACCGCGCCATGCCACCACTCTCCGGGCAAGACGTCGCCGAGGAGTGCCTTGCCGGCCTCTACGGTGACCGCCGCCCGGTCCAGAGTCGTCTCGACCGTGCCGTTCTGGTCCGTTCTGAAGACCTGCGACGAATGGGCCCGCAGCCGGGCCATCGTGGCTCCGTTCGGGTGGCCGTACGGGTTGTTGGCTCCCACCGATACCACGGCCACCTTCGGCGCCAGCGTCGCGAGCAGCACGTCCGACGAGGCGGTGGCGCTGCCGTGATGAGCCACCTTGAGCATGTCGACTGTCGGCAGCCCGCGGCTCAGCAGGATCGGGTCGACATCGTCTTCCGCATCGCCGGTGAGCAGGAATCGCCGGCCCTCGTACTCGCCGAGCAGGACGACGGAGGCGTCGTTGGTCTTGCGATTGTCCGTTGCGTTCTGGTCCATGTAGCTTGGGCGTGTCGTGCCGTCGTCCGGCCAGAGGACGTGCAGCCGGGCATCGTCGAGCTGCAGTGTCTCGCCGGTCGAGAGACGTTGCGCGGTGAGCCCGCGGGCGGTGAGGGCCGACTTCCAGGCGCGATAAGCCGAGGTGTCGACCGCCCAGCCCGACTCGAATGCCTGACCGACCTTGTACCGCTCGACCACCGCGACGAGCCCGGCCACATGGTCGTCGTGCGGATGGGTCAGCACAATGGCGTCGAGCCGGCGATCCCATGTGGGTATGTAGCGGTCCAGATCGGCCATCAGGATATTCGCGTCCGGGCCGCCGTCGATCAGGATGCGCCCGCCACGGTCTCCTTCCAGCAGGATCGAGTCGCCCTGCCCCACGTCGAGAACGATGATGTGAATGCTGCCGTCCGGCCTTGCAGCGACGACGGAGCCGGTCAGCGCCAGAAGCAGAGCCGCGCCTGCCAGCGCCCATCGGTACTTCGGCGCGACGTGCGGCGCGGCAGCCCGCTCTGGCGCCGCAACCGCCGGTCGCGCCATTCGCTTGGCCCGCCCCGCCCGCGACAGGCCACGATTCATCTGCGAGATGAGGCCGGTTGCGAGCGCCGCGGCCACAACGTTCGCCGGGAAGGGCAGGGTCTCGTTGGCGCCCGGGACGGCCGCGGCCACCCGCACAACGGCAACGAGCGCCGAAAGCAACAGCGACGCCGGCATCGCCACCAATCCGGCGAGTGGAGCCGGCGCCCCGAGCATGGCCAGCCAACCGGCGACCAGAGCAACGGCGCCGGCGGCCATGACGGGCGGCACGAGCGGGACCGCGACGAGATTGGCGGCCGGCCCGATGATCGCCAGGCGCCCAAAAGTGAGCAGCGCAATCGGCAGGGTGGCCGCCTGGGCCGCGAGTGAGACGCCGAGACTCTCGCGTATGGCCGAGGGAAGGCGCGGCGCCCTCGCCGCCAGCCACTCGGTGAGAGGCGTCCCCCATGCCACGAGCCCGGCGGTTGCGGCGGCCGAGAGCTGAAAGCCAACGTCGCCGACGGTGGCCGGCGACACCAGAATCATCATCGCCACGGCCCAGGCCAGCCCGACCATGACCCGCGACCCGCGCCCGCTCTCCACGGCGCCCAGGGCCACGCCGGCCATTACCGCCGCCCGGATCACCGACGCCGACGCTCCGGCGAAGAGCGTGTATCCGACGATCGCCAGGATCGTGATGATCGCTCGACCACGCCGGCTGGTACGTCCTCGCAGCAACGCCGCCACCGTTGCGGCCACGATGGCGATGTTCCAACCGGAGATGGCGACGATGTGGCTGACGCCGGCCGTGGTGAATGCCGCCGCCAGATCTCGATCCACTCTGTCGCGCAGGCCGATCAGGATGGCCGCGGCGAGGCCGCCCTCCGGCTCGGGCAGCACTCGTTGCAGCGCGTCGCCGGACGATTGCCGCAACGCCTCGAGCCGGCCGGCGGGGGAGTCGTCGTGGCGGACGACAGCCACGGCCGTTGCCCGGCAACTCGCCGAGATCCCCTGGGCGGCGAGGAATTGGTCGTAGTCGCTGTCCGTGAGCGCCTTGATCTGGCCGGACCACGAGATGGTGTCTCCGGCGATCAGCCTGGGGTATGCGGGCAGCTGGGCCGAACACAGGACGGGCGAGCCGGCCAGCGAGATCGTGGCCGTCTGCTGACCCTTGCCTTCATGGGCACTCGCCACGGCGGCGGTCCAGGGGCCGGTCCCTGACGGCAGCGGGGCGAGGTCCGGCGGCGCGCCGCCCACGACCAGCCCGATCGCCAGCCGTGCGGCCACGAGCGATCCACCCAGCGACGCGACCAGCAGCGACGAGCCGAGACGACTCCGGCCCTTCGCTATGGCGACGCCGGACGCCACGCCCAATGCCACGGCCGATGCCACTGCAGCAACAGCGGCCACACGCGGGCCGCCGGCGACCGGCATATATGTGGCGGCGCCGGCCGCTACCACTACCCCCAGGGCGAGCCAGGCAGGTCGCGGCAGCATCGGCCGGTCAGACCGCGACCTGATCGCGGAACTTGGCAAGAGTGGCGGCGGTCACGAGCTTGCGCGTCGTTAGATCGTTGACGGAGGTGAATGGTCGCTGCTCGCGTGAGGCGATGATCTTGGCGGCCGTGGCCGGCCCTATGCCCGGAAGGGCGTCGAGTTGAGCGGAGGTTGCGGTGTTGAGGTTGAGCGTCCCTTCCGGCACCGAGGCTGCTCCGGCGCCCGACGAAGCGCTCGTAGTCTCGCCGCGCCGCGGCACGACGATTGCCTGAGCGTCCTGGAGCTTCGCCGCCAGATTGAGCTTCGTCTCCGCCGCTCGTGGATCCAAGTCCGCGGAGTAGCCGCCGGCAGCGCGAATCGCATCCGCCACGCGGGAGCCGACCGGAAGCGAATAGACGCCGGGCCGAGCCACCGCTCCTGCGACCTGGACCACGACAAGCGCCTGGGATCCGGCCACCGCCGGCGCCGACCCGTTCGGCCCGGAGACGACCTGAACCTCCCCGGCGGGACGGACTCCCATGAATGCGACCAGCGCCAGCGACCCGAGGATCAGGGCCGCCACGGCGGCGAGCATGAGATGCAGCCCCGACGGCCTCTTCTGGCCGGTGGCTGCCTCCCCCGAGTTCCCGCTTGAATCCTCAAGTGCCCGCCAGGGCGCGCTCGCATCCATGGGCTCTCCGACTCACGATCCCGGCGGGGTTCGCGGCGAACAGTACAACCGCCCGCTTATCTCCCACTTATCTCCTTTTCCAGCCGCGTCGGTCTGGCGTCTGCCACGCGGCCGCACCGGGCCGCGCCTTCATGACAAATGAGAACCCGCGTAACGCGGGGCAGATTCGGGGAGCGTCACAGGACAGTGTCGAAGCCAACGGAGGCAGGAGAGGATGCCACCCGCCCGTCCTGGCGATCATCTGGCAGGATCATGCAGCCAATAGGGATCCCGCAGGGCGGCCAAGAGCCGTCCGGACCGCCGCGATCCTGCACCGCGTTGCCCGGGTGGGCATTTGGCAGGATCGCCTCGCCCGGCCGATCGCCTCGCCCGGCCGATCGCCTCGCCCGGCCGATCGCCTCGCCCGGCCGATCGCCTCGCCCGGCCGCCCGCCACTCGGCCGTCTACCGCGGATCGCTCTCGGTACTGGCAGGCCGCGCGTCGTTGACCCGTGGACGCCGCCCGATTCCACGGCCGCCGTTCAGCCGGCGATAGGTTCTCCAGAACCTGCGGCCGTATTCCCTTTCCGCTCTGGCCAGCCCTTCCTTGTCGGACAGTGAAGCCGGGTTGTCGGGGCCTCTGCCCTCGATTGCGCTGAAAATCTCCTCCTCGAACGTCACGGCGGCCATCGCCCTATGGCGCCCGCGCGATGATGTCCTTCAGGTAGGCGTCGATCTCGGGCATCGAGCGGAGCATTCGCTCGAAGTAATCGTTGACCGACTTCATGGCCGCGTCGGAGATTCCGGCCATGTCCTCGGCCCGGTCGGCGGCCTCCTCGCGCCGGGAGATGGAGTTCCGCAGGCGCAGCAGGTGGCCGACCATCACGGCCTCTTCGGGCCCGTCGAGCGCCTGGATCGCCGACATGATCAGCTGGTCGATCTGGGCGGTCATCGTCTCGGCGTCGAAGTCGTCCGATGACGTCGCGTCCCCGAGCGTCTCGACCAGCGCCGCCACCTGGTAGAGCGCCGTGATCGGCTCGTCGAACAGCTCGCGGATGAAGGCTGCCTGCTCGTAGTGCCCGTTCATCCGGAAGACGTTGTACAGCCGACGCGCCACCTTGCCGTAGCTCGGGTGCTCGACCATGTACTTCCAGACTTCGTGCTCGAGCGCCTTGACGTACTCGTCGACGCTGTCCGCGCCCATCTCCTTCACCAGCTTCGTGAAGACGGGCACGGACTCTGTGTCGAGGTAGACCTCCTGGAAATACGGATCCAGGAAGCCGTCGAGCGGCACGATCGTGCCGTCCGGGCCCTCCCACGTGGGGTCGAGGACGTTGCTGGCGTAGGCGAGCTTGCCGCGCTCCTTGTCGGCGATGACCCAGTCGAGCTTGCACCAGCCCGGGTCGCGAGTCGCATCCGCCCAGGGGTACACGGCGGTCGAACCGTCGACGAGCGTGACCTCCATCTGGCCGGCCTTTACCTCGTCGGGCGTCCACGACATCGGCGATTTCACGCCGACCGGCTTGCCGCCCTTTGTTCCCTCGGCCGGGTGCTGTCCGAACTTGATCTCGGTCAGCTTGAAGCCGGGCCCGCCGCTTCGAGCCAGGACCTTCTCCTTGATCATGTCCGCGAGAATCGCGCAGGCTTCCTCTCGGGTCGGCGCCTTGATGTGGATGCGCTCGAAGAAATCGCAGTCTGCGGGGAAGGTGTTGATCTTGCTCTGAGCGGCCGACCCCGAAATGGCGAGCGCGGTCATAACATCGGGCGGTCGGTCGTCGAAGCCCACGATCTTGCCCATCTCGCGGTATCGGGCGAGCTGCTCCGGGGCGAAATCGAGCATCGTGGCTCGGTAGCCGTACACGCCGGTGTTGACGTCCACGGTCAGGTCGCCGCCCTCGGCCTCGGTCTCCATGGCCGCGATCCAGTCCGCGGCTTCCTTCTCATCCAGCTCCACGCCCAGACGCTGGGCGGCCTCGACGATCCGCGCGACGGCGGCCTCGCGCTCCTTGTCCGGATCGAGGGACTCGTGAATCGCGGTCGTCGGGTCCAACCCCGTGCCCGGCTGGCTCGGCTCCATGGCAGCTTCTCCTCCTGCGTGCCCCGGAACTAGGGGAATGGCGCGATTGTACGGCGGGGCCTGCGCAACTCACGCCAATTCTCGCTCGGCTGTCGTGGCCCTCGTCCTACCGAACGATCAGGAGGTCGCCCCGCTTGGGGACGACCTTGAGTGGCTGCTTGCCGGCCATGGCCGCCGCCACCAGCGGTCGAGTCAGTGCCAGTGTTTCCAGTTCCGCATCGCCGATTCCTACGGCCACCTCGATCTGGTCGCGAACCTTGCCGTCTACACGCACCCGGACGCGACGCGTGCGCCGGCTCGCCCCAGCGGCCTCCTCGGCAACGGCGCTTTCGGCTTCGGCCCTGAACTTCTTCATCATTCGGTCGGGCCAGGATGCCTGCCACCGCTGACCCTCGGTCACGAAAGCGGTTTCGATAGCGAAGGTGAGGGCCAAGCAAGATCCGGGGATGATCGACCAGCTGGGAGCGCCGAGTACCACGAGCAGCACTTGCCCAGCCAGGACGGCCACAGCCCGTGAGGCCAGCCATCGCCGAAGGTGAGTGGATTCCGGCAGGGGCCGGGGCATGATCGCCACGAACGCCACCATACCCGCGAAGAAGAACACGAAGCAGCCGGCGACACGAACGAGCCAGTTGAGGGGAAGGAACCAGCTCGGCCAATCGCTCTGCGCCAGTGTCGACCCGGCAATCAGGCCGAGAATGCCGACGCCGAAACCGACCGTTCCGTATACGGCAAGAAACCACCCGCTACGGGTCGTGGGCGCCTCTGGGAGTGGCAAGCTCACCCGGCGTGTCTCCTACCGCACCACGATATTCACGAGCTTGCCGCCGGCGTGGATCACCTTGAGCGGCGTCTTGCCTTCCAGCGCGGCCACGACTTTGGGCCGCGCCAGGACGATCGCCTCCAGCTCGGCCTGAGACGTGGCCACCGGGACCATCACGCGGTCTCGGAGCTTGCCGTTGACCTGGATGGGGACTTCGCGCTCGTCCTCGGTGACGGCGGTCTGGTCCACCGCGGGCCACTCCGCTGTGTGGATGGAAGACCACGCTTCGCCCCGGGCCACGGCCAGACGCGACCACAACTCCTCGGCGATGTGCGGCGCGCATGGCGCCAGCATCAGCAGGATCAGCCGGACCGCCTCGTCCCATGCCGTTCCGCCGGCGATCTCCGTACCGCGATACCGCTGCAGCAGATTCGACAGCTCCATCAGGTGCGCGACCATGGTGTTGAAGCGCAGCTCGGCGTATTCGTCGGAAACGACGCGCAGGGTCTGGTGGGCGGCCTTGCGCAGCGCCTTCTCCGCCGCGGCGGCGTCCTGGCCGGCCGGGAGCGTACCGGACTCGGCGTCGCCGGCGTCCGTACCGTGCGGATCCAGCGCCGCGTACCAAACGCGGTTGAGGAAGCGGCTGATGCCGCCGATGCCGGTCGGGCTCCACGGCCCGCCCTGGTCCCACGGGCCCATGAACATCAGGAAGAGCCGGACCGTGTCCGCGCCGTAACGCTGGACCAGTTCGTCCGGATCCTGGACGTTGCCGCGTGACTTGCTCATCCGTTCGCCGTCGGCGCCCAGGATCTGCCCCTGATTGAAGAGCCGCTTGAACGGCTCGCGCTCGTGGACTAGGCCGAGATCCGCCATCGCCTTGGTGAAGAAGCGTGAGTAGAGCAGGTGCATGACGGCGNNGGCGTGCTCGGCGCCGCCGGTGTATTGATCGACCGGGCACCAGCGGGCTTCGACCGACGGGTCGACCGGCGCGTTCGGGTCCGCCGGCGACAGATAGCGGAACCAGTACCAGCTCGAGTCAATGAAGGTGTCCAGTGTGTCGGTCTCGCGCCGGGCCGGCTCGCCGCACTTCGAACAGGTGGTGTTCATGAAGGCCGCGTCCGACTCGAGCGGGTTGCTGCCGCTGCCCGCGTAGTCGACCGTTTCCGGCAGTCGAACCGGCAGCTGATCGTCCGGCACCGGCACGATGCCGTCCTTGTCGCAGTAGACGATCGGGATGGGCGTGCCCCAGTAGCGCTGGCGGCTGATCAGCCAGTCGCGCAGCCGGTAGTTGACCGCGGCCTTGCCTCGGCCTTCCTTCTCCAGCATGGCGACGATGTCGGCGAAGCCCTGCCCGGCCGGCTTGCCCGAATGGGCGTCCGAGTTGACCATTCGATCGGCGTCGCCGTGGGCGATGTAGGCCTGCGTGAGCGGCGCCGCCACTTCCGCGTCCGAGACTTCCGGACCGGCGATGACTCGTGTGATCGGCAGCCCGAATTTCTGAGCGAAGGCGAAGTCGCGCTCGTCGTGGGCCGGGACGGCCATGATCGCGCCGGTGCCGTAGCCGGCCAGGACGTAATCCGCGATCCAGATGGGGATGCGGGCGCCGTTGACCGGGTTGATGGCATACGAGCCGGTGAAGACGCCGGTCTTCTCGCGGTCCGTCGACATCCGCTCTATCTCGGTCTCGCGGCCGGCGGCGGCCACGTACGCAGTTACCTCGACGCCCCGTTCCGGATGCGTCAGCTTGGGAACGAGGGCGTGCTCCGGCGACATGACCATGAAGGTCGCGCCGTACAGCGTGTCCGGTCGAGTCGTGAAGACGCGTAGCTCGTACCCGCCAGGACCATAGCCATCGGGCTCCCGTCCCGATGGCTCCTCATCACCGCCGGGCTGGGCTTTGTCCGGCGCGGTCGTGAAGACGACTTCGGCGCCCTCGGACCGGCCGATCCAGTTGGTCTGCATGGTCTTGATCGGCTCCGGCCATTCCAGGCCGGTGAAGTCGAGCAGTTCGTCGGCGTACTTGGTGGTTCGCAGATACCACTGCTCCAGATCACGCTTCTCGACGCCGGCGCCACAGCGCCAGCAATGCCGGTCCGTGCCTTCGACCTGCTCGCGAGCCAGGGTCCCGTCGTTGGGGCACCAATCGACCGGCGATTTGGCGCGGTAGGCCAATCCGGCCTCGAGAAACCGCAGGAATATCCACTGGTTCCAGCGGTAGTAGGCGGGGTCGCAGGTGATGACCTCGGCGTTCCAGTCGAAAGTGGCGCCCATCGAGCGCAGCTGGCGCCGCATGTTGTCTATGTTCTTGAGCGTCCAATCCCGCGGGTTGATCTTGTTCTTTATCGCGGCGTTTTCCGCGGGCAGCCCGAAGGCATCGAAGCCGATTGGCAGGAAAACGTTCTCGCCGTGCATTCGGTGGAACCGGGCCAGGGCATCCGTCGGCGTGGCCACGTACCAGTGCCCGATGTGCAGGTTCCCCGACGGATACGGGTACATCGTCAGCAGGTAGTACTTGGGCTTGCCGTCGTCGGCGAGGTTCGTGTCGTAGAGGCGCAGGTCCGCCCATCGCTGCTGCCAGTGCGGCTCGATGGCCGTGGGCTCGTAGCGATCGACGCGGGTGCGCTCTGTTGCGGACACGTTGGCCTCTCAGTGGTTGTGCGGTTGCGACGCGCCTCGCCTCCTGGTCGCGCGTTCGAACGGTGTCAGTCTAGCCGAGAGGGGCCGGTGGGCCAGGAGCGTGGGAGGCGCCCGCCGCTCCGCTGCTTCGGCCGCGCTTTGCCAGGCGATGATGCCAAATGTCAACCCGGGCAACGCGGTGCCGGATCGCGCTGGGCCACGAGCCGAATCGGGCAAGGAATCTATGCCATATGGTCGTCGCCAGCGTCAGATGGCAGCCTTCTCGGCCCGCTTCGGCCCTCTCGACGCTCCACGGTGGCGCCCGCCCTCCGACGAGACTGCCCCGCGTTGTGGGGGTTCGCGTTTGTCATGAAAGCCAGCCCGGCCGTGGCCGCCGACGGATTCCGAAGGAACGCTCCGAGTTGCCGCCCATCCATCTTGAAGCGACTGCCGAGCAGGGTCGAATGCTCGGCCGCGTGCCGGTGGTTCGTGCGCGTCTCGGAAACTACCAGCCAAACGCTTACCAGCTTCGGGATCCAGCCTCGCTCGGCCGCGATCGTCCGGGCCAGGCGAACCTTTCGGTCTAACGTGCCGAGCGCTTCGTTGATATCTACGAACTCCGTCTTGAGCTCCACGACGAGGATTTGGGCCGTGCCCTCATGCCAGCCCAGTTGATCGATGACGCCGCGCTCGCCGTAGATCGCGAATGACACTTCCGGCAGCACGACCCAACCGGATTGCGCCTGAAGCAGCCCGGCAACTTGCTCGGCCAGCATCGAGTGGCGGCGGCTGAGCAGCCGGTCCAGGTCGCCGCCGCGCCAGCGCGCCACACAATCAACCCGAACGTCCATAACTGCTGCGATGCGCCGCACAGTCTCGATTGAGAGGCTCTGCCAGTGCCCCCGTTCGATCAGCGAGACTGTGGTCCGTGACACTCCGGCGAGCGCGGCCAGATCCAGCTGTCGAAGTCCCCGCCGCAATCTCACCGCACGCAACGCGGTGGCGAGGGTCATGTCGTTCATACGCCGGAGTCTGCTCCGGTCGACTTATCCGCCGCTTGCGTGCCCTACCTGCAGGGTGTCGCGACGCCAGCGACCTTGTTGCTGCGATAGCCGCGCATCACGTTGTCGACGATGTCGTTCGCGAACTCCTCATTGAGCTCACCACCGAACACCAGCCGGAAGTAGACCGGCCCTACCAGCAGCTCGGTGGCTATGTCCGCGTTGGCGTCCGGACAGAGGTCGCCGCGCTCGATGCCGCGGGCGATCATCTTGGCCACTTCCTCGCGGCGCGTCTGAACCACGGTCTCGCGGAACGGGTCGCCCAACTTGGGATTGCCGGCGATCTGCGACAGCAGGGCGCGGATGACCGGCCCAAAGTTGGTCTCGATGATCGCGCGGATCGGGTTCATCACCGCCGTCAGCATCTCGGCGCGAGTGTCGCCGACGTCATCGATGCTCAGGTGAGGCGCGGCGAGATCCTGAAGCAGTGCCTGCGCAAGGTCTTCTTTCGTTGCCCAGCGCCGATAGATCGTGGCCTTGCCGACGCCGGCGGCCGCGGCCACGTGCTCGAGTCGGAGGCGGGTGTAGCCGTCGCGAATCAGCAGTTCACGGGCGGCGTCAAGGATCGCCCGGTGAACGCGATCGCTGCGTGGCCGGCCACGCGTACCGTGGCTCCCCCGATCCGCAACCGTATTGCGATACGCAACGTCTTGAATAGTTTCTGGCACTCATGTATGATACGGAACGTATCGTAAAGAAATCAAGGAGGAACCTTGAAATGATGGACAACAGATCAGCTATCGAGGCGATCGAAATCGCCGAGCGCGCAACCCCCCTATGCCCGTGCGGTGAGTTGACCGGTGCAACCGGCCGCGACGGCAACGTCTGGCTCGAATGCGTCTCGCTCCGCGAGGAGCCGAAGGGCGGAGCTATCGTCCGACTCCTGCGTGCGATCGTGGCTCCGGTTCACGTTCAGGAACTCATCATCGACAGCGTCGATCAGGCCGCGTAACCAGCGGCAACCGGCGCGGGGCGGGAAAGCCCGCCCGCGCCCTGGGGGGTCAGTCAAGGGCGCCGAAAGGCGCCCTTTTTGATTCCGTGAGAGGCGCTGCCCGCCCGCGCCGGCCGGCCGAACTACCCGGACGCCGGGGCTGGCAGAAGAGCCGTAGCTGCGGGGTGGCGTGGGATGGAGAGGGGATTTGGTGGAGCTACAGGGACTCGAACCCTGGACCTCCTGCATGCCATGCAGGCGCTCTTCCAGCTGAGCTATAGCCCCACCGAGTGGCGCTCCGGGGAGCGACCCGCCGGTTCGGTTCCGTGGCGCCGCTCCGAGAGCGGGCCGGGCGCCGACCAGCGCGGCGCATCATACCGCATCCGATGGGGCTGCGGAACCGGCCGTCTCCTCCGCTGCCGCGGCATCGGTGGCCAATCTGCCGAGTCGGACGTTCATCGCCACCAGAGAGACGGCTCCACCACCGGCCGTGAAGAGCACCGTGATTGCATGGGCGAGTACGGCGAGAGCGAGCGCCGGCGCCGCGGCAACGCCCAACGCCTGCGCGGTCGTCGATGCGGCCAGGTCGAAGGTCCCGACGTAGCCGGGCGCCGACGGCAGCGCGGTTCCAAGGACCGTCACCGCCGCGATCAGCAGGGCCGACGCCGGACTCACGTCGGCGCCGATCGACCGCGCGACCAGCCAGAACGTGGTCGCATCGAGCATCCAGCAGACCGCGCTGATCAGGACCGCGAACACAATCGCGCCCGAACGGCTGGGTCTGTCGATCCCCCGAGCGAAGTCGTCGAGACGATCCATCACGGGCGCAACTCGAGCCGCGAGAGGAAGGCGCTCCACGATCCGGCGAGCAAGGCGAACCAGCGGCGTCGGGCCGATGACCACGAGAGCTACCGTTATGCCTGTGCCGCCCAGCGCCGCAAGCCCCGTGGCTTCGACGATCCAGCTTGGAGCGTGTACGGCCACTGCGGCGACGAACGCCACTACAGCCAGAGTCGCGGTGTCGACGACTCGTTCCAGCACCACCGAGCCGAATGCCTCGGCCGCATCCAGGTCCTCGCGCCGCGCGACCAGATAGGCGCGGATCGGCTCACCCAGACGCGCCGGCAGGACCGCGTTTCCCAGATACCCCACCAGTAGCGGGGGGAGGATCCGCCGAACCTGCAGGCTCCCGCCGTGGCGCGGGGCGGGCAGCAACAGGCGCCAGCGCACGGAACGAAGGATTACCTGAGCGGCGATGACCGCCAGACAAGCGAGAAGTGGAACGGGATCCGCGTGGGAGAGCACCGTTGCGCACGCCCCGAGATCGACGGAGTGGAGGACCAGCCACAGCGCGGCGATGCTGATCAGAATCCCGACCAGCCGGATGAGGATGGTGCTCCGCCGTCCGCCCGCCTTCGATCCAATCCCGCCCACGGACCTTGCCCCACAGTCGATTTATGTCGCGGTCCGCCACTCCGGCGAACGAGTCTCGACTCTAGCAGACGCGCCACCGCGCCGGTGGAGTCGGTTTCGGCGCGAGCCCGATCGGAGCCGGCCTTCCCGGTCTCAGCCCGGTCTCGGCCCGGTCGCGCTAACCTTGGGTCATGGCCGCGACGACGACTGAATGGCGCGCTTCTCTCCGGCTTCCCGGGGGCGACCTCGAATGCACGCTTCGGCGATCGGCCCGAGCCCGCCATCTCAGACTCACAGTGGACCCAAGGCACGTGGCCGTCGTCACCGTTCCGGCCAGGGCGGCCCGAAACCGAGACGAAGCCAAACGGCTGGCGGAGTCGTTCGTTGCCGAGCGCGAGACGTGGCTGCGGCGGCACCTGGAGCGGCAATCGCGCCAGCGTGAGGCCATGGCGGAGATCGGGCCGCTCCGCGACGGCGGCCTGTTTCGGTTCCGGGGCGAGGATCATCGCATCCGAGTAGTCGCGAGTTCCGAGCGGCGCCGCACGACGGTGAGCCGCGAGGGCGGCGACGCCGGAGACGAGTTGATCCTCCGTCTGGGCGGAGCGGAGCGGCGCAGCCTCAACGCCATCCTGGAGGCGTGGTTGCGGGAGAGGGCCCGCCTCGCCATCCATCACGAAATCGAGCGCCACGCTACGGCACTGGCAGTTGCCCCGGCAGCGGTCACGATCCGCGATGCCCGGACCCGTTGGGGCAGCTGCTCGAGATCGCGACGCCTCTCCTTCTCGTGGCGTCTCGTGCTGGCTCCGCCCGAGGCACTCGAAACCGTTGTCGTGCATGAGCTGGCCCACCTCCGCGTCTTTGGCCACGGCCCCGGGTTCTGGGAAATCGTGGCCAGCAGACGCCCTGATCACCGGCTCTGGCGGCGCTGGCTCAAGGATCACGCTCTGGAATTGCATGGGGCTCTGAGCTCCGGCGAGTAGCAGCAGCCGACTCCGGTTCGCATAGCCCTTGGCATGGCCGGACGGCCGGCATAGAGTGAGGTCGTGCCGACCGCAGCCGGTCGAACGGCCGCAGCCGGTCGGCGCGAGCAGACGAAGGAGCCCGCAGATGCCCATCGTCACCATCTCTCGCCAGTACGGCGCCGGGGGCTCGAGCGTGGCGGGCATCGTCGCTGCCGAGCTCGGTGCCGAGGTCGTCGACAAGAAGCTGATCGAAGAGGTCGCGGGCCGACTCTCGATTCGACCGAGCGATGTCGAGGCCGAAAGCGAGCGGCCTCGCAACCTGCTGGAGCGCCTCGTACGGTCATTCTCGACGCTGGAGCCCGCGATGGGGTCAGGCTGGTCGCCGCCCTATCCGGATCCTCTCTTCGATCCTCGCCAGGACATCATCCACCTCACCGAACAGATCATTGGCGAGATGGCAGACGGCGGCAATGTCGTAGTGATCGGCCGTGGTGCCGGCTTCGTTCTGCGCGACCGGCCCGGTGTCTTCCGTGTTTTCCTTCGGGCGCCCGAGGAGGTCCGCGTCAAGACGCTTGTGGCGCGGCTCGGTCTTTCCGAGGCGGAAACGCGACGCAAGATGCATGAGACGGACTCGAACCGAGCCGCCTACATCAAGCAGTTGTACGGCCGCGATTGGTGCGACGTGGACGAGCACGACCTGATCCTCAACACCGGCCGGGTCGGCTATCAGACGGCCGCGCAGATGATCCTATGCGGCGTGCGCGACAGGGTATTGGCGCCGGCCTGAAATTCCGAGGCGCCGCGACCGTCAGCCAGCTAGTGGGCGGGACCGGCTCCGGAGACAACCCAGACCGGGCCGCTCTGTGGCGGGGATGCCCACTGGTCGGCCGAGAGCTGAGCCCTCGACAGGCTGACCATCGACCAGCCGACTGCAAGGGCGAGGATCCAGATCACGACCACCACATCGAAGTGGTGTCCTATCGACTCGCGCATCGCGACTTCCTGCGGGACGCAGCAAGTGGGCGGAACACTTCCGACCCTGCCCGTAGCGTCGGCCGGCGCCGGATTCGCCGACAGGGTCCCAGGGGCCGATCTGGTATGCCTGACGCCTCTAAGGGGTCGGATTAACGTTGAGGGGATTGGTCGCAGAAACGAAGCGGCCGCCCGACTGGGCGGCCGCTCACTCAACTGCGTTGGACCCAAAGGTCCGGGACCCTAGCCGACCTTGGCGGCCTCGGGCTCGACATCGAAGAGGCCCGGGACGGAGAGATAGCGCTCGCCGGTGTCGTAGGTGAAGGCCAGAATCTTGGCCCCGTCCTTGATGTCGGGCAGCTTCTTGGCCACCGCCGCAAGTACGGCTCCGGACGAGACCCCGATGAGGAGTCCTTCCTCACGTGCGGCCCGCTGTGCGAAGGCGAACGCATCCGGCGCGGCCACCTGGACGATGCCGTTCACCGCGTCCGGGTGGAAGTTGCCCGGGACGAACCCGGCTCCGATGCCCTGGATCGGGTGCGGGCCGGGCGCCCCGCCGCTCAGCACGGGGGAGAGTTCGGGCTCCACGGCGAAGACCTGGAGCTTGGGCCAACGCGGCCGCAGCACCTCGCCGACCGCGGTGGCATGGCCGCCCGTGCCCACGCCGGCAAAGATGTAGTCGAGGCCGTCGGGGAAGTCACGGGCGATCTCTTCGGCCGTGGTCCGCTTGTGGACCTCCAGGTTGGCCGGGTTGTCGAACTGCATCGGCAGCCACGCATTCGGAGTGGAGGCGACGATCTCGCGGGCCTTGGCGATTGCGCCCTTCATGCCCAACTCGCGCGGAGTCAGCTCGAACGTCGCGCCGTACGCGGCCATCAGCTTGCGCCGCTCCACGGAGAACGACTCGGGCATGACCAGGATCAGCTTGTAGCCCTTGACCGCGGCGACGAGAGCCAGGCCAACGCCGGTGTTGCCGGAGGTGGGCTCGACGATGATGCTGCCCGGCCGCAGAATGCCGCGCTTCTCGGCGTCTTCGATCATCGCCAGGCCGATGCGGTCCTTGATCGAACCGCCCGGGTTCTGACGCTCCAGCTTGACCCAGACCTCGACACGCGGGTCGAAGAGCTTGTTGATTCGAAGCTCGGGCGTGTTGCCGATCGCCTCGAGGATGCTGTTGAACTTCGCCACTTTGATCTCCTTGGGATGGATGCGACGCGCCGGCCGATATCGGCCGCGCGGTGGGGATTGCCTTGAGTTAGATGACGAAGTCCGGCGCCTCGAAGTCGTCGCGGCCGGCTCGGACGTGGACCTCGCTGCGCTGATAGACGATGGAATTGGGCGGGATGCTAGACGTGATCCAGACGTTGCCGCCGATCACGCTGCCCCGACCGATGACGGTCTCGCCGCCGAGGATCGTGGCGTTGGCGTAGATGACGACGTCGTTCTCGATCGTGGGATGGCGTTTGGTAGATGCAAGCACCTTGGCTACCGACAGCGCTCCCAGGGTCACTCCCTGATAGAGCTTTACGTTGTTGCCGATCAGCGCGGTCTCGCCGATCACGATGCCGGTGCCGTGGTCGATGATCACCGGATGGCCCAGCGTCGCGCCTGGATGAATGTCGATGCCGGTCCGCTCGTGAGCCCACTCGGACAGGACGCGCGGCAGGATCGGGACTCCCAGCTCGTTGAAGCGATGGGCGATTCGATGGACGGCGATGGCCAGGAACCCGGGATAGGCCAGGATGACCTCGTCGACGCTTTCCGCCGCGGGATCGCCCCGCTCGAGCGCCGTGGCGTCGATCATCAGCTGGCGGTGGATCTCAGGTAGAGACTGGAAGAAGGAGCCGGCGACCTCGGCCGGATCGTCGATCGACCCTTCCAGTGGCCGCAGCAGAGCCCTCAACTCGGCCGCGGACGCGTCGAGCGCGTCTCGCACCTCGCCGGTCGTGGCGTATGTCTGTTCGGCGGCCTGCGGAAAGAGGGTGTCCAGGAGGTTGTGGATCCAGGTGCCCACACGGACCTTGGCCAGCCGCGTGCCGTTGCCCTCGGCCAGCACGCCATGCAGACGCGAGGCGAGACCATCGAGCGGATCGGTCGGTGCACGACCGGTCTTCTTGGTGGCCACAGAGTGGAGAGGTAGCGCCATGGATGAGTGCCTCGGAGTTGAATGAATGCGAGCGGCTGAAGGGGCGCAGGCTGCTCAGGTGATCGGCCGGGAGCGCGGCGCACTCGGAAGCGCGCTTCGCTGCGTTGTGCGGCGCGTCCGGTAGGGGGTAACAAAAAAGTCGCGGTTCCCGACTAGGACCGCGACCCCTGAAGCGACTCGGCGGGCTCCCCGGTTGGGAAGCGCGATGCAGCCGGCTACCTCCTGCGGCGGGGCCGCCGGGGACAGAAGCAGGTGTGAAGACGCGAGTGCATGAGGACATCATGCCTGGCGCTTCGCCGGCTCGTCAAGGCCGACACGTCGATCCGAGTCTCTGGGCTCGCGGCGCGGGACGTGATGCGTTGCCCGGCGGCTCGCTCGTTCGAGACGTTTCGCTCGTCAAGACGTGGCCGGACGCGGTTCGGTGGTAACTTGATCGAGACGTTTGGATGAACTGGCTCAGGCGGGCCAGCAGCCCAGAGTCCGCCATGCAAGTGGCAGCGTGATACCTTGCATGCAGTTCAGGCATTCGCGCTTTTCGGATTCCAGTGCCGGGCTACGCACTCAATACCCGGCTCCGATGGGCTAGATAGGCCCAGATGGACTGAGTGGAGGTCGACGTGTTCCAGGTTGCTCCGCGGCACGGCCGTGGCCTGCTGATCCTCACGGCCGTGGCCGCCATCGCTCTGTCGGCGTGTGGAGGCGGCTCCAAGACGTCGGCTCCGGCCGGACCCACTGCCACCAGTTCTATCACCAGTTTGGATACCAGCCAGCCGAGTGCAGGCGACCAGCCTACCGACAACGCCTCCCCGCTGGATGGCGCCGCCGCTGCTCTGGCGGGCCTCAACAGCTACAAGTTCAAGATGACCGTGATCGGCGGAGACCTCAGCGATACGCTGTCAGGTATGCCGGGAGCCCCCGCCAACAACGTCTTCAAGGTCAGCGGGACATACATCTTCGCGCCGGCAGCCGCCGTGGATCTGACCGTTGCAGGCAGCCTGCACGAGATCTCGGTTGGCGGAAACGACTATCAGGATGTCGGCGCACAGGGCAGCTTCACTCAGAGCGACGCCCCCACTGCCCTGGTGGATCAGTTGTCGCCCGCCGCCATCTACTCCGCCTTCGATTTCACCAGCGGCTTCGCTCTGGTTGCCTCCAAGACGACGGATCCCGCCGGCACGGACCACTACCAGGCCGGAGACTCGGCCCTGGTTGAGTTCGCGTCCGTGTCTGGCGTCCAGAATGCCAATTGGACCGCCGACCTCTGGATCTCCAAGGACGGCGGCTATCCAGTCAGCATCTCCATCGTTGCCGCAGCCAGTGCGACCGACAAGACCGTCGTCTATGAGAGGACATTCGAGCTCATGGACGTCAACGCCGCGACAAACACCGTTACGGCTCCGACCAACGTGACGGGTGCGTAGCAGCTCGGTCGGTTGAGTTGAGGTTGGTCTTGGGTTCGTTCGGCAGCGCGCCACGTCTGGCAGCCGTCGGTTTCGCGATTGCGCTTTGCGCGGCTGCCTGCGCCGGCACTCCTGCGCCAACCAATCCACCCGGCCCGAGCGGCAGCCGCGGCGTCGCGGGCGGTGGCCCGCTCACAGTTGGCCTCTCCTCCAACCTGGACAAGCTGGCCAGCTATCGGTTCACCGAGTCGAATGTGGGCGCGCCCGGCGGAGGCAGCCCGTCGCCATCCGGCCAAGGTTCATATTCTGTCTCCGGCACGGTCATCACACAACCAACGGCATCGATCTGGATCCGACAGACGCGTGCCCAGTACATCGTCATGGGCGATCTGGGGTGGGTCTCAGTTGATGGGACCACCTGGATGGCAACCGACCCGCAGGAGATCGACTTGACCTCGATTCTGCCCGGGGCCGTGTATGCGACGTGGTTCGACGCAAGGGCGAGCTACTTCAATGCCGTCGGCGAGGAATCGAAGAACAACGTTCTGTGCACTCACTACAAAGGCAACTCGACTCTCGGCAGCATGTACGTGGGCCTGGCCGGAGCGGCGTCCAGCTTCCAGGCCGATGTATGGATTGCCAAGGCGGGCAACTACCCGGTCAGCGGCGCATTCGGCTACTCGACCTCGGCCGCCAGCCAGAGCGGCAGCTGGGGATTCAGGTTCGATATCACCAACGTCGACGACAAGGCGAACATCCTCGCGGCGCCGACCAACCTGGTTGCATCCCCAACGGGCGTTGCATCCCCAACGTGATCTCACCGGGCCTCCGCCGGGCGCCGCCAGCCCGGAGCAGGCGAAGCGACATGTGTTGTGTCTGCGGTCCGTCAGCCCGGTCACCTGTCTCCTGCTAAGGTTGCCTGGCGGAACACATCTTTGTGTGAGCCAGCCGGACCTGCCCAGGCGAGTAAAGTCGAGCGGATGGTTCAGGCGGCGACCGGAGTCGTCAACGTACTAATGGTGTGGAGGATCTGGCAATGGTCAAGTCGAACAGACGAGTTCGCAGTGTGGTCGCCCTCGGCCTGGCGATCGGCCTCGTGGTTGCTGCGTGCGGCAGCTCGAACAACAACCCGCTGGGTAACAACCCGTTGGGCACCGGCGGGAACGGCAACAACGGCGGGGGCGGCGGGCAATCGCTCAGTTCCGGCCTCGCCGCCAACCTCGACAAGCTCGACAGCTATCAGTTTTCGTGGCAGTTCACGACCACTTCGTCTGCGGCAACGGCGGCCAGCACGGGCGCGCTGATGACTTCCGGGACCGTAGTCAACAAGCCGGCCAAGGCGTACAAGATCAGCAGCCTCGGCATGCTCCAGATCATCGCCATCGGCGACCAGGGCTGGAGCTCTTTTGACGGCGGCAACACGTGGATGGTCGATGCGAGCTACTCGACAAGCAATGACTCTCTGAAGTCCATGCTTCCGACTTCGCTGTACGGCACCAACTTCGATACCAACGCTACGAGTTTCACCGTCAAGGGCAACGAGTCCAAGAACGGCGTGGACTGCGTCCACTATCAGGGCAGCACCAACCTCGGTGCGATGGGCGCGATCGCCGGTGTCAACGCCACGTTCCGCTCCGATCTCTGGGTTGCCAAGAGCGGCAACTATCCCGTCAGCGGCTTCTATGGCTGGAGCGGCTCGGCCAAGGGAGAAACGGGCAGTTGGGGCTACTCGTTCGACATCACTCACGCCAACGACGCCGCCGCCAATGTCGTGGCCCAGCCGGCCAACGTGACCGCGATTCCGAGCTAGAAGCTCAATCGGCTCAACGAAAAGAGGCCCCGGCCGTTTGGTCGGGGCCTCTTTTTACGTCCTGGGATGAGTTGCGCCCCATGGGGCTCTCAAGGCGCGGCGAACCGGCCTGGGGCTCGGGGGAGTTGGTGGAGATGAGGGGACTCGAACCCCTGACCCCCGCGATGCGAACGCGGTGCTCTTCCAGCTGAGCTACATCCCCACGCGAGGTGGGAGTCTAGCACAGGGCCCGCGGAACGAGCCCACGAAACGCCAGTCCTGTGGGGTGGACAAGCCCTACCCGGCCGCGCATCGCCGGCGGAGTCCGGCGGCCGGGGTCTTGACTAATAGAACGTCCGTTCTATCATTAGCCGTCCCATGACGACCCCTTCCTCGAATGTCCAGGCCGCTTTGACGACTCTCCAGGAGCGTCTGGGTGGGGCTGCTCCGCGGTGGGGCGGGGAAGTTTTGGGGGCGCTGGCGATGGCGCCTCGGGCCATTCACGACGCAGGCTTAGAGGGGCTGGAGTACGCGCCGAGCGGCATGCCGGCTGCGTCGGATCGGGCGATACCAACCGGCTTTCGCGCTCTGGACGCGATCCTTGGGCTGGGCGGCCTGCCACGCGCCGCGACCACTTCCCTGCACGGTGATGGAACCAGCGGCAAGACGACCCTCGCGCTGCAGGCCGCTGCTCAGGCTCAGGCGGCGGGCGGGATCGTGGCGTATCTGGATCTGGCCAGAAGCCTGGATCCGGTTGAGGCCGTGGCGCGGGGAGTCCAGCTGGACTGGCTGGTCGTCCTGACGCCGGGCTCGCTTGAGGAAGCGCTGGCAATGTCGGCGATGCTCCTCCAGGACAGAACCGTGGATCTGCTGCTGCTGGACCTGCCGGTGAGGCCGTTGGAGGGGGCGTCCATATCGGCGGCGAATCTGGTCGAGCGCTTCGGCCGATTGGCTGCGCTGGCCCGACGAGCCGGCGTTCAGCTGCTGGTTCTGGAGCCGCCGAGTCTTCCTTCTGCCCTGGCGGGCGCGCTTACCCAGGTCGCGGCGCTGAGACTGGAGCTGAGTCGGCGGGCGTGGATTCGATTGGGCCGAGATGTGGTTGGGCAGCGGACCGAGGCCCTCGTGACGCGGGATCGGTTTGCGCCGGCCGGGCGAGCGGCGGAGTTGCGGATCTTGTACGCGGAGGGCGGGCTGCGCGATGCCTGCCTGGCGAGGGAAGAGCTTCTTCAACCGGCCGGGGCCGCGCCGCCCGGCGGCTCACGGCCGAGCGTTTCATTCTCGACGGCTCGGCCGTTGTCGCCACTCCATCTCGCGACCATATCGGTTTTCCACGATGAGACTTCTCCACCTCTATTGGCCCCACCTTCTCCTTCGACTGGCCCGCAGCAGAGCCTCCGAGCCATTCGAGGCGGCGCCGATGGTTCTGGGCGGCCGGCCGTGGACGGACGGCCCGGTCCTGGACGCGAGCCGATCGGCGCTAGAACTGGGCGTTCGAATCGAGATGCCGCTTGGGGCGGCCCATAGGCTCGCGCCCGAGGCCCTCTTCCTCGATCCGGACCCGGCGGCCGAAGCGACGGCCCTGAAGGCGGCGCTCGATCGATTGGCCGGCTTCAGCCCCGGCATTGCGGCCGAGACAGACCCGGCGGTGCCGGGTTTCGGGCGAGTCGAGGTTCAGCTCGATGGGCTGGAGCGGCTGTGGGGGCCCGAGGCGGCGATGGTTCGACGGATTGAGGAGGCACTTGCGGAGATCCTGCCGGGGCCGCCGCTGGCCGGAATCGGCGGGACGCGGTTCGCGGCCGCCGTGGCGGCAGTGCTGGCGGGTAAGGCGGCGAAGGCGGGGAGTGGCGCCGTGGCAGCGAGTGGCACGACCGCGGGGAGTGGCGCCGCCACGGACCATGCCGCCGCCACGGACCATGCCGCCGCCACGGACCATGCCGCCGCCACGGACCATGCCCGCGCCGCCGCCGCCGCCACGCCCATCGCCCTCCACATTGTCGAACCCGGCGCGGACGCGGCCTTTCTTGCGCCACTCCCCGCAACCATGCTGAGTCGAGACCCGGAGGTGCGTGCCCGCCTCGCTCGGTTTGGGCTGCGCGTCATCGGCCGGGTCGCGGAGTTGCCGCGCTCCGCGGTCGTGGCCCGGTTTGGGCCGGAGGGGGAGTGGTTGCATGCCCGCGCTTGCGGCGAGGAGACGGACCCGTTCCGGCCGTACCGGGCCCCGGAGCGAATGGCCATGGCCCTGCCGATAGACCCGCCCGTGTCTGATGTGGAGGGTCTGCGTTTCGTGCTGCACCGGCTGGCCGCGGCATTCGGCGATCAACTCGAGGCGAGGGGCGCCGCCACTGCCCGCGCCCGGCTGACCCTGGAGCTGGACCGCTCGTTCGCCATCGGCGATGTGCCGCCCTTCATCACGATAGACCAGCTCCTGCCCGAGCCCACGTCCGAGGGGCTGGCCATCGAGCGTCTGCTGATCGCTCGCCTGGAGACGGCTCCGCCTCAGGCGGCGGTGTCGCGGGTCGAGCTGGAACTCGGTGACGTGGCGCCGGCCGCCGGCACGCAACTCTCGATCTTCACGCCGCAGACCGGTCGAACGGGCCGGCTCGGCTGGCAGCTGGCCAGACTCAGCCTTCGTTTCGGCGAGGACCGGGTCGGCTGGATGGAGCTGGAGGATTCGGAGGCGACGCTGGCCGAAGCGCGCTGGAGCTGGCGTCGAGCGCGGGGTTCGGGGCGATGACTCGATTGCTGCGCGAACACCCGTCGATCGATGTCGAGCTCAACCTCAACGGGGAACTGGCCGCTTTCCGCTGGAACGGTCGGCGCGAGCAGGTCGAGGTCTGCAATCGCTGGCGTGTCGAGGAGAGCTGGTGGAGCCGGCCGATTGCTCGCGACTATTTCAAGGTCGCCGGTCAAAACTGGCTGGCCCTCGTCTACTTCGACCGAGTCGATGGAACCTGGCACATCGAGCGCCTGTACGATTAGCAGCGGGCCGGCCATCGGGGGAGGCCGCCAGTTTCTCCAGTCCGGGGGTCGAGGGAGAGGTAATGCAGGAGTTCTGGTTCTGCGCCAGCTGCAAGTCGATGAATCGTGCCAGTTCGCAGCAGTGCTATCGCTGCAAGGCGCGCAAGACCGAAGCCACCTTGGCGACGGTCGCCAATCGACAGCAGGATGTCGTCCTGACTCCGGGCCTGGACGAGGAACATCGAGAAGTGGCCTGGACTCTCATGTTCAGGCAGAAGTACATATCGGCCTGGAAGCTCGGCTACCTGGCCGCCGGCCTTATCTTCGCCACACTCGCCGTGAGCGCTTTCACCGCGGTTCAGACCGTAGTGATCGTCATCGTCGGAAGTTCGCTCCGCGCGGGAGGCCCGAATGGGGGGCAGGTTGCGCTGCTCGGCGTGACGGGTCTGGCGAGCCTCGGGGTCGGAGTCCTGATGGTGGTCGTGCACAGCGTCTTCCTGTGCCTCACCTCGATGAACGCGCCGGCTCTTGGATCGGGGTCGCCGCGGTTCGATCCGGCCAGGGCTGCCGTCTGGTGGATCGAGAGCGCGCTCTGGGCCATCCGAGGCGGGCTCGCCTTCGTGATACCCCCGATGCTGGCGGTCTTCGGCCTGCTCATCGGCGGGCTCATCTTTGGGCTGGCCATCGGAGTGGTGTGGTCGATATGCGCCTTCTGGCTGCTCGGCGATCCGATCACCAACCTCGGCAAGCCCAAGCGCCTCCTTGCGGACCTGTGGGATCGACTGGGCGTTCCCGGCTCGGCCAATTCCAGGACGGTGACTCTCTGGTCTTTCGCCTGGGGCACCGCCCGCGGAATCTCATATCTCGTCTCAGCGATGCTGTTCCTCGCCATCATCGTGCTCGCCTTTGCGGGGTTGTTCATCGGCATGATGGGCCAGGAGATCACGCCGGCTTCTCAGGATCAGACCATCCTGGTGGGTCGTCTGATCGCCGATTTCATCTTGATCGTCGAATTCGTCGCCGATGGCATCGGTCTCTACTTGCTCGCCCGGGTCACCCTCGAACTGGCGAGGCGGCAGCGAACCCGGGAGGAGTGGGTGCTCCGCGGGATGGATGACGCGAAGGCGAGGGCGTACGCCGATTCGCAGGTGCGGGATGCGGCCGCGCTGGCTTCGGCGCCGCCGCAGGTGGCCGCCCGGGCCGAGCCGCAGGCTTGGAACGCGCCGCCGCAGGCTTGGAACGCGCCCCCGGCGGTTCCGGGTTGGACGCCCAGCGGTTGGCAGCCGGCACCGGTCGACCACACCGGCGACCAGACCTTCTCGGCCGATGCGACCGAACTCGCCGACGAGCAGCCCGGCACCCCGGATCGGCCCGTCATCCAGCCATCGTCATCCGCCATGGGACGCTATCGGGCACCACTCGGAAACGTGGAGCCAACCCGGCCGGTCGAGGCACCGCCGGCAGGGTCGGATGACCTGGATCTGGGCTCGGGAATCTGACCGAGGCGAAGTCGAGGGCCATGTCTTCGCGGCCCAAACCGTTCGCCGGCGTCCTGGTATAACTAGAACGGCTGTTCTATACTGATCGCTTGCCCTCGCGACAGGACGACCAGGGTGGCTGCTTACGCCGAACTCCACTGCCACACGCACTTCTCGTTTCTCGATGGCGCCTCCGCCCCGGACGAGCTGGTTGCGCGCGCCGTGGAACTGGGGATGTCCGGGCTGGCGGTCACGGATCACAACGGCCTGTACGGCGTGGTTCGTTTCTCCACCGCTGCTCGGGAGGCGGGTCTGCGGCCGATCATCGGGATTGAGATAGAGATGGCGGATGCGGCCGTGCCGGATCCGGCGGGAATCGTGATACCGGCTCGTAGCCCGCGGCGCGGGGGTCGAGGCGCGGGAGGGGGAGTGGCGGCGCGGGGCGGCCACTCTCTGGCGGGCGGCTCCGGTGTGGCGCGGGCCGCTTGGGGCGGAGGAGCGGCGCTGGCGATACCGAGTTCGCCTGCGAACTCGGAAGTGAACTCGCTTGCGAGTTCACACGATGACGCGCGGCGCGGAGAGGGTCTCCCGGCACGGCCTCGCCCGGTGCGAGCCCGGCTGCCGGGTGGCCGCGATCCGGTGAAGGAGGATTTGCGTGGCATAGGGGATGGGCAGCGCGGCCCTCACCTCGTCCTGCTGGCTCGGAACGCGGCGGGATATCGCAGCCTGTGCCGACTCGTCAGCCGGGCGAATCTCGCCGGAACCAAGTCCATGCCGCGTTTCAGCCATGAGCTGCTCGCCCAGAACGCGGACGGGCTGATAGCACTGTCCGGATGCCGCGAGGGAGAGATCGCCCGGCGGCTGCGGGTGGGGGACCGGGAGGGGGCAAGATCCGCGGCGGAACGGTATGCGTGGTTGTTCGGCGGATCCGGGCGCGGGGCGGCGAGCGGGCAAGGTTCGCAGGCCGCCACTCCCCGGAGCCACTCCAGCTCCGCCACTCCCCGGAGCCACTTACACGGCGACAGTCCGGCGTCGGCGTCGTTCTTTCTAGAGATGCAGCACCACCTGCTCCCCGACGACGACTGGCTCGTGGCGGAGACAGCGCGCCTGGCACAGGAACTCGGCCTGCCGGTCGTGGTCACGAACGATGTCCACTATGCCTACCCCGAGGGCCGCGAGATGCAGGATGTCGTGACGGCGATTCGCCACGGCCGCTCCCTCGGCGAGTTGCGGGATCTGCGGCGCCCCGATGGGGAGTCGTGTCTGAAGTCGTCCGCGGAGTTGATGGCGATGCGGCCCGCGGACGCCGGTACATCCGCCGCTTGGGCGCAAGGAATCGGCAATACCGGTGAGCTGGCCGCCAGCTGCTCGGTCGACCTTGGTTTCGAGCGGTATCGCTTCCCCGGCTTCCCGGTCCCGAAGGGGCACACGCCGTTTTCGTATCTCGAGGATCTCTGCCACTCGGGCGCCCGCCGCCGGTATCACCCCATCTCGTCGCCGGTGGTGAAGCAGCTGGCCCACGAGCTGGACGTCATCGAGAAGACCGGCCTGGCCGAGTTCTTCCTNNCTGATCTGCTGGGACATCATGCGGTTCGCCCGCGAGGGCGGAATCCCGGCTCAGGGTCGAGGCAGCGCGGCCAATTCGATCGTGGCCTATGTGCTGGGCATAACTCGAGTCGACCCCATCCGGCATCGCCTGCTCTTCGAGCGCTTCATCAACGAAGGTCGAACGAGCTATCCCGACATCGACATCGACTTCTCGTCGGAACGGCGGGAGGAGGTCATCCAGTACGTCTACCGGCGCTACGGCCCCGAGCACACCGGCATGGTCTGCAATCTGGTCACGTATCGGGCTCGGTCCGCCGTGCGCGAAGTGGGGTACGCACTGGGGTTCCCGCGGCCGCTCGTCGATCGTGTTGCAAGGGCGCTCGAAACCTACGACTCGGTGATGGTCCGGCGCGACCTGGAAGCGGATGGCGGCTTCGGCGCGCTCTTCGCCGAGACCGTCGAGCGGGAGGCGGCGACGGGAGGGGCGGTGATCGCGGTCCAACGGGCCGCGGCGGCCACGAGCGCCGGCGAACGTGGCCTCACCGACCGCATGGGCCAACTCAACCCTCCGGGCGGCAGCTCACAAGGGGAACTCCGGAATACCAGCCAGGGTGGTACTAAGTTGGGAGTTCCCTCCACTGCCGGCTATCCGAACTCTTCGAACGCCTCTGACGGAGGCGAATCGAGAGCAATAGGGCCAGGATCGAGGTTGAACAGGCAGGACGGGACTTCCTCGGAGCGTTCTGGAGGCTCCCTCTGCACTTACCAACGCCCTCACTGGCATTCCGGACAAAGTGGCCGGCAGATGTCCGGCGAGCTGAAGGATCGAGCCGCCGATCTCGGCGGCGGTTCGGCCACCGAGCAGCAGCGAAGGCAGGTGCGCAGGCGATCGGCTGAGTCGGACGACGAGGGCGGCCCCGGCGACTCCCCGGCAAGCGTTGCCTGGCTCGCGGCCCGGCAATCGGCCCGGCAATCGGCCCGGCAATCGGCGGAGCAATCGGCGGAGCAATCGGCGCGGAGCGATGGCGGACTCGGGCCTTCGCCGGATTGGGAGCGCTGGCTGGCGTTCTGTGCCCGCATCGACGGCTTCCCGCGCCACCTCAGCATCCACTCCGGCGGCATGCTCGTGACCGCGGCGCCGCTCATAGATCTCGCGCCGGTCGAGCGCGCCACCATGCCCAACAGGGTCGTCGTCCAGTTCGACAAACGCGACGTCGAGACGCTCAAGCTGATCAAGCTCGACCTGCTCGGCCTGGGGATGCTTGCCGCGATCGACGAAACCCTCCAGCTCATCGAGCAGGATTGCGCCGCCACCGTCGATCTCGATCGGCTGCCGGAAGACGTGCCCGAAGTCTTCGCGATGCTCCAGGCGGCGGACACGGTCGGCGTCTTCCAGGTCGAGAGCCGGGCCCAGATGCAGACGCTCCCCAAGTCCAAGCCGGCCAACCTGGACGATCTGGTGGTGGAGGTCGCGATCATTCGGCCGGGCCCGATCCAGGGCAATGCCGTCCATCCGTACCTGCGCCGCCGCCAGGGACTCGAGCCGGTCACGTACCTCCACCCGAGTCTGGAGCCGGTTCTGGGCGAGACCCTCGGTGTGATCCTGTACCAGGAGCAGGTCATGCAGATCGCCATCACCGTGGCCGGCTTCAGCGCGGGCGAGTCGGACGGGTTCCGGCGGGCGATGGGGACGTGGCGTTCCAGCAAGGAGATGGAGAAGCTCCACCAGCGTTTCGTCGACGGCTGCCGCGTGACCAACGGGCTGACCGACGAGCAAGCAGAGGAGCTGTTTCGCCGGGTCGCGGCTTTCGCGAGCTTCGGTTTCGCCAAGAGCCATGCCGCGGCCTTCGCCCGAACCGCCTACGAGTCGGCCTTCCTCAAGCTCTTCTACCCGGCCCAGTTCACCGTCGGCCTGATCAACGCCCAGCCGATGGGTTTCTATCCGGTGGAGGTGCTGATCAACGACGCCAAGCGCCACGGCGTCGCGGTCCTGCCGGTGGACGTCAACGCCTCCACTTACAAAACGACGACGGAGTGGGTGGGGCGGGCAGCTCCACCTAGATCGGCGGACCTCGGCCCCCGCCCGCCGTCGCTCCGCGCTAAAGCGGTGGCTGAGCGCTACGCGAGCGGCGGCCGAGATCCGAGGTCCGCCGAGGCTGGGGCCTCGCCTATCGACCGCCCGATCGCGGTCCGCTCATCCGGCTGCATCGTGCCGTCCGAGGAGTCGCGCCGTCGCCTGACACCCGACTCGTCAACGGGCTACGGCATCCGACTCGGCCTGGCGCTGGTGAAGGGGATCGGCGACGAACACGCGGAGCGACTGGACGCCGAACTGGACCGCGGCCCGTACGCGACGCTGGCGGACGTCGTATCCCGCACGGAGTTGCCCGAGGAAGTCATCGAGCGGCTGATCCGTGCCGGAGCGCTCGATTCACTCGGCCGGCCGCGGCGCGAACTGCTCTGGCAGCTGCGTGAGGTGATGGGAGCGACGCGGGGTCGAACGGTAGGCGGTCGAACCGGCGGACGGCGGAGTTCGATCCCGGGACCTGCCGCGGGACGCCCGCTCGATCTGCGTCTCCCGCCCACGCCTGCTCCGGAACTTCCCCCGCTGACCGAGCGCGAACGACTCGGCGACTCCTACTCCGTGCTCTCGCTCGACGCCCGCAGGCAAGTGGTCTCGCTCTTCCGCCCTGCGCTGGTCCGCCTCGGCGCAGTGACCAACGCCTCGCTGGCGGATCGCGGCCCCGGCCCCGTGATGCTGGGCGGCCTCGTGGTCACTCGCCAGCACCCGATGACGGCGAAGGGCACGGTATTCCTGGCCCTGGAAGACGAGACGGGCATGGTCAACGTCACGCTCTGGCCGGACGCTTGGGCCCGGCTTCGCGGAATCGTCCGGCGCCACGCGCTGCTCTACGTGGATGGCATGCTGCAACGCGAGGCGAACGTCGTGAATGTCGTGGCGCGAGACATCAGGCCACTCCCCGCCGTAGCGGAAACGGCCGGGGGCCCCGAAGAGCCCGAGGGCGTGCGATCACTCGGCTACAGCGGCATGCGCCGCGGTTGAGGCGCCGGCGATCCCGGCGAGTCGGGCTAGCTTCGCGAGGCCGGACGGGGCGGGACGGGGCGTCGGCGCTGCGCCGGTCGTGCGCGGCCGGAGCGGGACGACGGCGGCTTCTTCGGCCCCGCGCTCAGGGACAAGAAGCGCTTGTACCATCCGGACCCGGCAGCCATCAGGGCACCGAACGCCAGCGATTGCACCAACAGGATCCCTGCCAGGTTCAGCACGTCCGAGAGGTTGTTCACCGTCAAGCTCGTCGATGTGCTGCCCGATGCACTCGATGTCGCGCTCGGGCTCGCGGCTGGTGCCGACGTGCCGCTCGCCTCAGGTGTCGGACTCGCAGCCGGCGAAATGCTCGCCGTAGGCGTGGCCGTTACGAGGACCGTTGCTGAAGACCCCGCCGAAACTGCCGTGGAGGGAACGGAGGAGGTTGTGGGCGAAGGTGTAGTTGTAGAGAGACCGCCGGCGGTGGCCGCGAACCTGCCCGCAAACATCCAGATGATCACCACCAGCGTCATCGTGGCGATGAACGAGGCGATCATGCCGGCCAGCCATGTCGATCTCGGGGCGAAGAACCCGGCCATCATCGGCGGCAACAACGGGACCGGGAAGAACACGAACTGGTAGAGAAGCGGCAGGATCGGGTCGCTGGTGCTGCTGCTGTTGATTCGAATGGCGATGTATGCCCCCGCCACGAGGCAAAGGGCGGCCGCCGGCCAAATTGCCTTCGATCCGAAGACGAGCGATCGAACGTTGCGGATGTCGTCGATGTAGTGGGGCTGCCGGTAGGCAGCCTTAGCCGCGGCAAACAGACTCAGGCGATCGCCCGGCTGTGATGACCCCTGGGGCCTCGGAGCGCGGCTGCCAATGGGCTTATGGCCGGCTGCGCCGGCCTCGTCACCGTCGGCGATGACCCCGGCATCTTCCTGCGCCTGAAGGTAGGCGCGGTACTTGCGGCGCGCCTCAGCTCGGTCTGTCCTCTTGGCGCGGGCCACGTCGTCTCCTCAGGTCGATTGCATGGGTGCGAAAGCGACTTCGTGTCGCAGCTGCGCGGTCGGAATGGTAGTCGATGGCGACGCTGATCACATGCCGCGGCCCTTCCCGATAAGTCCGACATAAGCCGCCGGTAAGCCACCGGATGTACAACGTTCGGGCTCACTCCCGCCGGAGAGGCTCTCCGAGGTGCCAAATGCCTGCTCCGCGCGGGATCTTCGCCCTGCTCATATCGCTTCTGGTTGTCTGTGCGACCGCTGCCGCTGCCATGCCGCCGGGGCTTTCGGCCGCCGCCTCATCGTCGGTTCCATCCGGCGGACTTCTCCTGGCCGAGGTCATGACCGGCGGCGCCTCGGCCTCGGATGAGTATGTGGAAATCACCAACGCCGGCTCTGCCGACGCAGACCTGGGCGGTTGCGAACTCGTCTACGTGACGGCTTCCGGGGCGACGATCACTCGCAAGGCAAGCTTCGCGGCGCCCCTGCTTCTTGGGCCCGGCCGGCATCTGCTGGTGGCCAATGCCGCGGGGATCTATGGGCCACTCGCCGATGCCACCTATTCCGGCGGGATTGCGGCGGACGGCGGAGCGGTCGCTCTTCGACGCGGCGACGGCACCGTTGTCGATGCCGTGGGGTGGGGCACGGCGGCCAACTCGTACGTCGAAGGGTCCGTTGCCCCGGCGCCGCCGGCCAGGTCGAGCCTGGAGCGGCTCCCCGGCGGCTCGGGTGGCAACACTCAGGACACCAACGACAATCGAGCAGACTGGTTCGTGCAGCCGAACCCGGTTCCACAATCGCTGGTCTCGGCGCCCGTGCCGGCCCCTTCGGCGGCGCCCACCACTACGCAGACGGCAGTTCCGACCGCAGCGCTGACCGCCGCACCGACCCAAACCGCCGGGCCGACCCCCACGCCGACCCCCAC
>PMIE01000120.1:0-24683 GCA_003156975.1 Chloroflexota bacterium
ACGGCTACCGCCGCGAGCTCGACTCTCGGGCGAAGGACGCCATCGGCCTCTCGAAGGTCTCCGTCCAGACCGGCACCAGCCACGGCGGAACTCCGCTGGCGGACGGCGGCGTTGCCGAGGTCGCCCTGGACTTCAACGTCCTGACCCAGCTTTCGACGGTTGCTCGCGAGTACGGTCTCTCGGGCGCGGTTCAGCACGGTGCAAGCACCCTGCCGGATGACATGTTCCACAAGTTCCCGGCGACTGGCTGCGCCGAGATCCATCTTGCCACCGGTTTCCAGAACGCCCTGTTCGAGCACCCGGCCTTCCCGGCCGAGCTTCACAAGGCGATCGAGGAGTGGGTCTTCGCCAACTGCCAGGACGAGCGCAAGGAAGGCCAGACGGACATCCAGTTCGTCTACACCGGCCGCAAGAAGGCGATCGGCCCGTTCAAGCGCCAGCTGTGGGACCTTGCCACCAAGGATCAGATCCTGGCGTCGCAGGCCGCCAAGGTCGACTTCCTGTTCAAGCAGCTCGGCACCCCGGGTAGCCGCGCGCTCGTCTTGAAGTACGTCAAGCCTGTCGAGTTCCACCAGCCCATGCCGGCCGCCCTCAAGGCCGCCGTCTAGGCTCCAACTGATCGCAAATGAATGGGGCGCCCCGAAAGGAGCGCCCCATTCTTGTTCTAGCTCCACTCCGGGATCGGGGCAGGCGACTACCGCGTGGCCCAGAGAGCTGTCTGGAGGCTAGCCATCCAGGCCTGATCGGCGGCGGTAGGTGGCGATGCGGTCCGGACGGAGAAGGCCACGTTGTCCACGACAAGCCATCGATTCTCGACGGTGTACGAGTAGCCCGGGCCGGAGCCACTCCCTGTGGTCTTCCAAGCGGTCTTTAGCATCGCCCCGGCCGCTCCGGGCTGAACATCGGGCAGAGCGCGCTTCATCGCCTCGTCCGTCGGCATCAGGTATGCGCCGGAGATCTGCATGTCGGCCGGCTTCGCCCGGGCGGGCGAGACTTTCGACAGCGCTACGGCACCCGAGAGGCGCAGATCGTAGCCAAGGTCGGACGGAGTTTGGATTTCGAGCGCGGTGGCAGGTTCGACCGAGGCGGCGGCCGCAATGACGTCGGCGACGGTGAACGGTTGGGGGTCGGTCTCCGAGTCGCCCGTCCAGATAGCGTCTTCCACCACCATCATGGCCTCGCAGGTCGCCTGCTGCGATCCGCATTCGGTTGAGCGGGAGTCCTGTGTGTGAACGCGCAGGATGGCTGGTCCGGTGTTGAGGTCGGAGGAGGTCGCGAAATGGAAGGTCGCCACTCCGTCGAGTCCAATCGGTGCGGCGCCCGCATCGACGCTAAGGACCACACTGTTGCAGTTGGAGCTGGTCCAGGAGTCCGGCGCGCTGGGATCCACCTGCATCGCTGGGCAGAATTGCAACCCCTTGTACACGTCCAGCCACACTCCTACGAGGAAGTGAGCCTCCTCGGTGGTGGTGCGGGCCTTGGCCACGGCGTCGCCCCAACGCAGGACCGGCTGCCCATCGAAGGTGCGCGGGATGCCATCGCTGTAGCGGTCCGATGGGAAAGTGGCGCTGGGCAAGGGGGACGCGACCATCTTCGTCGATGTCGGGCTCGCCACGGAACTCGGGTTTGCGCTCATCGTGGATGGGCTGTGGCGGACCACTCCGACGGCGGCAGCAACCAGGATGGCCACCACCGCCACGGCGACGAGACCGGCGAGTGTCCGCGATCGTCGCGACCGGCTCATCCCTCGCGGGCGCGGTCGCGGCACCAGCGGATCGGAACGGAGGTCGGCCTCTGCCCGCCGAGTTTCGGATAGGAATGCAGCGCGAATTCGAGCCTCGTCGCTGCCGTCGCGGTCAGTCATCCTTGAGCTCCTCCCGAAGGCGCGCCAGCCCGACCTTCAGGTGACCTTTGGTTGTGTTTTCGCTGATGCCCATTGCGCGAGCCACCTCGGATACCGGAAGCCCCGCCAGATAGTGGAGAACCACCGCGGCTCGCGCTCTTGGCGGCAGCTTTGGGAGCGCTGCCCGCAGGGCGATGACGTCGGAGTCCGGGCCGGGCGACATTGGCATCTCCGCAATCTCGGGCGTCAGACGAACTAGATGACCGAGACGTCGCCGCAGCCGCAAGGCCTCGCGGACCTGGATCGTCAGCAGCCACGAGCGAACCGCGGCCGGGTCGCGAAGATCGCCCGCCTTGCGAGTCGCGATCTCGAGCGTCGATTGGACGAGGTCGCGTGCCTCGGACTCGCTTCTCACGAGCGCTCGCGCCGCTGCGAGCAGGACCGGCGTGTGGTTCGCGACGTGCTGAGCCACGTCGCTCAACTCGGCCGATCCAGGGGGCGCATTCGGCGGGCGGCGCACAGACACCGAAGCCGGCTGCACCTTCATTCGGCGAGAGGCTGTGTCGATGGCATCGTCCACAACAATACAGAGGCGCCAGCGGTGGTAAACGGGTGGGTCCGTTGGCTGTCTCCGTTGGTACCCTACGGGCGACAGGGCCATCGAACACGCGCCGGAGGACTCGATGGACAGGTGGAAGTTCTACGACATCACGCATCGCGATCACGTCGTGTGCAATCCCACGAGCATCGGCAAGCTCGACGAGCTGATCGGGCTCCTCGATCTCGGGCCGGAGCCTCGAGTCCTCGATGTCGCGTCGGGCAAGGGCGAGTTCATCGTCCGGGTCGCCGAGCGGTTCGGCAACGCGATGGGCCGGGGAGTCCGGGGCGTCGCTATCGATATCTCGCCGTACTGTGTCGCCGGACTTCGAACAACGGCCGCTCGCCGGATCCCCGAGGCGCAGATGGAGATCCTGGAGATGGACGGCGCCGACTACCATCCCGAGCCCGCGACGTTTGATCTGACTTCCTGCATGGGAGGAAGCTGGGTATTCGGCGGCCACGAAGGAACGCTCCGATTCCTGACAGGGGCGACTCGGCCGGGTGGGCTGGTGGTCGTCGGTGAGCCGTACTGGAAGAAGGAGCCGGCCTCGGAGTACCTGGTGTCGACCGGGATGCGACGCGACGACTTCGGCACCCATGCGCAGAACGTGGAGGCGGGCGAATCCGTGGGGCTCGTCCCACTGCTCACCCTGGTGAGTTCGAACGACGAATGGGACCGCTACGAGACGCTCCAGTGGCGGGCGGCGGCTCGCTACGCCGACTCTCACCCCGATGACCCAGATGTGGCCGAACTGCTGACCCGAGTGGGCAAGAGCAGACGCGAGTACCTGGACTGGGGTCGGGATACGTTGGGCTGGGCCCTGTATCTCTTCGGAGTCCGGCGCGACGTCCCACGGCAGGCGCCAGGGGATTAGCTCATCTTCCCGCGATTCCGCCTTGGTGCTCGCTCAGGTGACGATCGACTAGCTCTTGGGGCCCGAAACGACCGCAACGTCATCGAGTCTGAAGGTGGGATGGTCGCTCGCGTTCGGGAGCTTTGCGAAAGCCGGCTCAATCTGCTTGCCCGCGGCGGTCCGGTAGGCCGCAATCGCACGATCGCGCTCCTCGCCCACAACCTCGACTGCCCGGAACGATTCGGTAACGCCGTTTGAGCGGAGCGTGCCGGACCCGGCCGCCCTTAAGTTGCGGGCCCAGTGAGTCTCTCCGCGAGGCGAGACAAGGAAGCGGCGCCCATCCAGTTCGACCGGCTTGCCGATCGGCAAGCTGCGGGGCCGGCCGCTAGTTCGTCCGGTGACCGTGAGGACTGGGATCTTGCCCGATCGCATCGCCAGCGGCCCGATCAGAGACTTCATTACGAAGCCGGGATTGAGGTACGACTTGCCCTCTGCCAAGTGATGACTCCCCAGACTCGTGTCTTCCCTCGACTATCGACAGGAATCTGCCGGAGGGCTGGCGGAAGTCTCCGACTTTTCGAGCGACAACGGGAGCGCCGAATGTCCTGAAGGGAGTTGGCTGCTGCCGCCGGCGAGGGTCGTCGCTCCCGATGAGCCAACCTTGATAACGCTACGATCAGCGCATGACCAAGCCCGTTGCATCCGCTTCCGAACTCGCCCGCTGGCGCGACACGGCCCTGTCCCTCTGCGATGAGGCCGACAGGATGGCGCTCGCCGGATTCCGTCGGAACGTCAAGGTCTCGACCAAGCCCGACAAGTCGTTGGTGACCGAGATCGACCAACTCATCGAGCGGATGATTCGGAGCCGCCTCAACGGCGAGTATCGGGGCTGCGGCATCGTCGGCGAGGAAGAGGGCACCGAGGCCGCCGGCGCGAGGATCTGCTGGTATGTCGATCCGATCGATGCCACTCACAACTTTGTGCGTGGGATCCCGATATTTGCCACGTTGCTTGCGGTCGCCGTCGATGGTGAGCTGCAGCTTGCGGCCGTGACGGCTCCGGCACTCCGCGAACGGTGGGTCGCCTGGCGGGGCGGGGGAGCATGGCGCGGCGCCGAGCGCATCTCGGTGAGCAAGGTGGCCACGATCGAGGAGTCGCAGCTCCTGTACGGCAGCCGCACCGAAGACATGCGTTCGGGAGCGATGCCTGGTTTGGACGCAACCCTCGCAGAAGCGTGGCGTGAGCGTGGCTTCGGGGATTTCTGGGGCTACATGCTCGTGGCCGAAGGGTCTGCGGAGGCCATGCTCGAAACGGGCGCACATCCGTGGGATTGGGCGGCTCCACTGGTGATCATCGAAGAAGCCGGCGGCCGTTTCACGAGCGCAACCGGGGAGCGGACCATCGACGGTGCCTCCGCGGTGGCAACCAACGGCCTGATCCACGACGAGCTGCTGTATCGAATTGGCCGGCCGCCGGCGCGCTGACGCCGAGGGCCGGTTGCTTGCTCGCGCCGCGGAACCTGTGCTCGCGCGCCTTTTCGATACCGAGCGACCCAGCTAGACTCGACGCAGCACGCAATGTTCAACTCGCGTGTCCGCACACTCGGAGGCCGATCATGGGCGACAAGACCCCGAAGCATCCACCGAAAGTGAAGAAGCCGAAGCCGGCCACGCCGCCGACCAAGAGCTCGTAGGTGGCAAAGGAAGAGACAAGGTCTCGGCCCGCCTCGCCGGCAGATCGGCGTTTCAGGCGCCGCCAGCTGCAGCTCGCCGAAGGGGGCAAGCTCGCGCTTCGTGGCGATGGCTCGATCACGCAGACAGATGCTGCCGGCGAGACAACTGGAACGTGGGCGGTAGACGACCCTGACTGGGCTCGCCACGCGATCCGTTTCGGGCTGCAGCCACAGCCGACCACGGTGCCTCCGCAGGGCCGCCGCGAGGGCGCTCCGAGGCCAACCGACGGGTAGGCCCTAGGCGGCTGCGCCTCATAGCCGCAGGCTCAGTCCGACCCAAGCAAGATCGCATGCCAATCCGAACATCGGAGGCCCCATGGTCGCGCCCGTTCGTCCCGCAGTCTTCGTCGGTGCGCGGCTGCTCGACGGCAGGTCGCCCGACGCGATCCCCAACGGCGTGCTCGTCACGGACGCAAACGGCCGGATCGTGGCGGCCGGCCCCGCCGCGGCCGTGGCGGTCCCCAAGGACGCCGAGCGCATCGATGCGTCGGGCCTGACGATCCTGCCCGGCATCATCGACTGCCACGTGCATCTCGCTTTGCGGCTCGAGCCGGTCGCGGAGCAGGTTCAGCGATCCGCAACCGACCTGGTCGTGCGAGCGCTTGGCGCCGGCCGCGAATTCCTCGAGGCGGGCGTGACCACGATCCGCGACGCCGGCTATATGCCGGCCGGGATCAAGCGCGCGTTTGCCTCCGGCGCCTTCCCGGGGCCTCGAACTCAGGTCAGCTGCACTCCGCTTTCCCAGACGGGCGGGCACGGCGACGGCTGGACTCCGTCCGGTGCCATTCTCGAGACCGAGGTCAGCGATCTTCCGCCAGGTATCGCCGACGGAGTTGACGCGGTTCGTCGGGCCACGCGGCTCCAGATTCGAGCGGGCGCGGACTGGATCAAGGTCATGGCCACCGGCGGAGTGCTGTCCGCGGCCGATAGTCCGGACGCCAGCCAGTTCACGGTCGATGAGATCCGAGCCATCGTGGCGGAGGCGAAGGCGGCCGGAATCAAGGGCACGTTCGCGCATGCCGAGGGAACCGCAGGCATCAAGAACGCTCTGAGGGCCGGCATCACGAGCATCGAGCACGGCGACCTCATCGACGACGAGGGGATAGACCTGATGTTGGAGCGTGGCGTGCCGCTCGTGCCGACGTTCAACATCAACTTCGCCCTCATGGACGAGGACCGCGTCGCCCGCGGCGATGTCCCGCCATGGGCGATCGAGAAGATGCGGTATCTGTTCGGCAAGCAGCAGGTCAATTTCCGCCACGCCGTCGAGCGAGGAGTGCGCGTGGTCATGGGCACGGACAGCTTCAGTGGGATGTACCCGCCCGCCGAGCTTGCCTACATGGGGGAGTTCGGGCTGGGGCCATTCCGCGCCATTCAGGCCGCCACGAACCATGCTGCCGAACTGCTCGGCCTGGCCAATGAAGTGGGCACGCTGGAGGCGGGCAAGGTTGCAGACCTGATCGCCGTGGTCGGCGATCCGCTCAGCGAACCGGAGTTGTGGCGAGATCCCGCCCGGATCGTCCTGGTCATTCAGGGCGGACGCTTCGTGGCGGACCGCCGCGGGGCGTAAGCCGTGCTGCTCGGCTGGGGCGGCGCCATCGTGGATGTCTGGCTGTTGCTCATCCGTGGTCTTCGCGGTGCCTTTGGACGTCCGGCGAGGGTCCGCAACCTATGGCGGGCGATGCCCGGGGACATGATGGGGCGCATCGTCATGCTCGGCTGCGGCATCCCAGCGCCCACTCGGACAGTTGACGCCGGTGATGTGACGGCGGTCCTCGTCGAGGATCCGCGTGTGGAACGTTGGTTCGGAGCCAATCTGATCCAGGTCCAGGCGCAGACGCTGGGGCGGTACGTTTTCGCCCGCTCGGCCGTGCCGCGGGAGCTTCTTGCCCACGAATGCGAGCACATTCGTCAGTGGGAGCGGTTCGGGCCGCTCTTCCTGGCGCTATACCTCGCCTCCTCGGGTACTGCGGTTCTTCGCGGCCGTCAGGCATACCGGGACAACTGGTTTGAGGTTGCCGCCCGTCGCCGCGCCGACCCGGAGGCGCCTGAGGGACGGGACGGCGGCAATTCCTGACGGCCGTTGTCAACGGAGCCTGAGAGACTTGGCTCGATGAAGTTGGTGGAGGTCACGATGGCTACTGGAATTCAGGTCGTCTTCGACTGCGCCGACCCGCTGGCTCAGGCGAAGTTCTGGGCCGAAGCGTTGCATTACCAGATGCAGGACCCGCCCGGTGAGTTCACGACATGGGAGGATTGGGCGCGCGCCGAGGGGATTCCCGAGGAGCAGTGGCACGATTCCGCCGCGATAGTGGACCCGGCCGGGAGCGGCCCGCGGCTCTACTTCCAGAAGGTTCCCGAGGGCAAGATCACCAAGAATCGCGTCCATCTGGACCTGAACGTGAGCGGCGGCAGCGAAGTGCCGCTCGAAGGACACAAGGCGGCAATCTGGGCGGAGGTCGAGCGCCTCAAGTCCCTCGGGGCGGAAGACCACCGCGGCGCGATGGAGAAGGAAGGGGAGTTCTGGGTTCGGATGAACGACCCTGAGGGAAACGAGTTCTGCGTGCAGTAGCCTTCCGCCGATGGACTCCCCGGTAGGCCCGCCGATGACGCAAACCCGACTAAAGCCGTAGGATATCTGTGGGACCGCGCCGGACGAGTGCGCGCCAGACTGCTCGAGGAAATCGCACGATATGCCCGCACTCACCGAAGCCGACGTTCTCAAGGCCCTGTCAACGGTTCAAGAGCCTGAGCTGGGGGGCAATCTCGTCTCCCGGAACATGATCAAGGATCTCGTGATCGATGGAGCGAATGTGTCGCTTACGATCGAGTTGACGACCCCAGCCTGTCCCCTCAAGGACGAGATTCAGTCGCGAGTCGAGGCCGCCCTCAAACCGATCGGTGTCGAGCAGATCGAACTGGCCTGGAGCTCCTCCGTACGGCGGGCCAGCTCGTCCCCGCAGACGCCCCAGATGCTGCCCGGCGTGAAGAACATCATTGCCGTCGCGTCCGGCAAGGGCGGCGTGGGCAAGAGCACCATCAGCGTGAACCTGGCCGTCGCTCTGGCCAAGGCCGGCGCCTCTGTCGGCCTGCTGGACGCCGACATCACCGGCCCGAACATCCCGATGATGATCGGAGCCGAGGGCCAGCCTGCGGCCAGCCCCAGCGGCAAGATCATTCCGATCGAAGCCCACGGCGTCAAGGTGATCTCGATCCAGTTCTTCCTTCCGGAAGGGCAGCCGGTTGTGTGGCGCGGGCCGCTCATCGGGGGCGCCATCCAGCAGTTCCTTCGGGACGTGGATTGGGGCGATCTCGACTATCTCGTCGTGGATCTGCCGCCCGGAACCTCCGACGCCCAGCTGACCCTGGCCCAATCGGTCCCGCTGACCGGAGCAGTCCTCGTCACGACGCCGCAGCAGGTGGCCCTCTCCGACGTGGCCAAGGCACTTGCCATGTTCAAGCGTGTCAGCGTGCCCATCCTGGGTCTCGTCGAGAACATGTCGGGGTTCGTCTGCGCCCACTGCGGTGAGGTGACCGACATCTTTGGCCGCGGCGGCGGCGAGGCTTATGCCGCAGAAAGCGGCATCGACTTCCTCGGCAGCGTTCCGCTGGACATCACCCTTCGCCAGGGCGCGGATGTCGGGGTCCCGGCCGTTGCTCAGAGCCGGCCCGGCCCGGCCGCCGCCGCATTGGAGCACATCGCCCGCGCCATTGCCGGCAAGGTGAGCATCCAGGCCGCTCGCGAGCAGCCGGTGTTGACCGTCTCATAGGTTCGGCGTCGAGACTGGGCCGAAAAGGCGCCGGCCCGGTACGGGCGGAACTGTCAACGGGGTACCATTCGAGCGTCCCGAAGAGGTCCCGATGCCCTGCCCTCATTGCGCTACTCCGTCGGCGCCCGGAGCCCGGTTCTGCCACCTGTGCGGCCGGCGACTCGAGGCGCTCGGCGACGGGCTGCGCGTGGGCGACCGCCGAGTAGTAACCGCCCTGTTCGCCGACCTCGTCGGCTACACCCGTCTTGTCGACGAGTTGGATCCCGAAGAGGTCAGGGCTCGCGTCGACGGCGCGTTGACTGCTCTGGCTCAGGCGGTGGTGCATTTCGGTGGCACGCTCGAGAAGTTCATCGGCGACGCGGTGCTGGCAGTCTTCGGCGTTCCGTCTGCCCACGACGACGACCCGCTGCGGGCATGCCTGTGCGGCCTCGAAATGCAGGCCGCCCTGGGGAGGTATGTGACTGGCGACGATCAGCCTCTGCGGTTGCGCATAGGAATTGCCACGGGCGAGGTCGTTGCCGCTCTGCGGGAAGTGGCAGGTACCAGCTCCGTGGCCTTGACCGGCGACCCAATGACCACGGCCGCTCGCCTCCAGGGGCTGGCGGAGCCCGACGAGATCCTCCTGGACGACGCAACCGTCCTGGCCGCGGAACCGCGAATCGGAGTGGATCACCTGGGCGAGCGCCTGTTGCGGGGTCAGCGGCGTCCGATACCGGTCCACCGGCTGCGGGGCGAGAGGCTTCTTCTGAGCCATCCCTGCAGAGAGGCCGCGCCGCTCATCGGGCGCGATCCCCAGAAGGCGCGCATCGTCGAGATTCTGCGTCGGGCCGGGGAGACCGGCCGGGGCGGAGCGGTCCTGCTTCGCGGCGAGCCGGGCATCGGCAAGTCGCGGCTCCTGTGCGAGATGGAGGACGAAGCCAGGGCCGCCGGATTTGCCTGGATGTGGCTCGACAACACGCCCCACGGAATGGAGTCTCCATACCGGGCAGTTCGCCACATGGTGGACTGGCTGGCCGACGAGCAGGGTGTCCAGGCCGGCATCGTCGCTCGGAGGCTGTTGTTCGGTGACGACGTCATGCCCGAACTCGAGCCTGACATGACCCGGCTGATGCTGGGGGCGGTTGTCGCCCTGGCCAGAGACTCGGAGATGTCGCTCCTGCCAGAGGAGGGATGGGAGACGGGGATCCACGATCTTGCGGACCAGGCGGAATTCCGAACCGGCCTCGAACTTGCGACTCGCGTTTGGGTAAGCCGCATGGTTGCGGACAAGCCGCGCTGCATCGTGATGGACGATTTCCATTGGATCGATCCATCGAGCCGATTCTTGATGGACATCATGATCCGCATCTCCGCCGACCTGCCGCTGGTAGTCCTGGCGGGGTCGAGGCCTCCCGCCACGGCGGATTGGGTCAATCTGCCTCACGTTGAGGTATTCGATCTCCCCGGTCTGGACGAGGCCGCGACTGAGGAGTTGGGCACCGCCGTCGCCGGCGCCGCGCTCGACAGCGAATCCGCTCGCTGGCTGTACCAGCGGACCGCCGGCAACGCGCTCTTTGTCGGCGAGATCATGAGGATGTTGCTCGAGACCGGCCGGCTGGAGCAGGTCGGCGAGCACTTGCGGATCGATCAGGGAGCGGCTCGGAGAGGCGTGCCACTCAGCTTGCGGGCGTTGTTGGGGTCGCGCATCGATGCCCTGCCGCCGGCACAGCGAGGCGCGCTGGAGGTGGCATCGGTCATCGGCATGACTTTCTCGGAGCCTCTCCTCATGGCCCTGTGCGGCGATGGCTTGGACGCGGACGATCTGCGGGGGCTCGAGGACGCGGGCATCATTTCCAGCGTGGAAGAGCCGGGCACGCCGCCGAACCAGTGGCGCTTCCGTCATCAGCTCTTCGTGGACGCGGCCTATGGGCGACTATTGGCCGACAGGCGGCGTCTCCTCCACGGCGCACTCGCCGATCTGCTGGAGGCGCCTGAGGTCAACACGGATGCCGCCGATCTGGCGCGTCATCGCGTGGCCGCGGGCGATGCAGTCCGGGCCCTGCCGCTGTTGGAGCGGGCTTCACGCGAGGCGGCCGCGGTTGGGGCAATGGCCGAGGCCGAGGCCTTCGCCCGCGCCGCCGCGGAGATCAGAGGCGGCGCGGTGGCCCCTGCCGGCGCCTGACCCTTCCTGCGGCCGAGGCGGCCGCTGCGCCCTTGCGGCCGAGGCGGCCGCTCCGCGCTCGGCCAGGCCGGCGCAGTCCGGTATCGATGCTACGGCGTGGTTCTGGTCGCCCAAACGTCGGCTCGCCAGCCATCCGCAGCCATCTTCGCCTGCCCCGACAACGATGGGTGGAAGTAGTCGACCGTGCTCAGGTCCTTGATGGTGAAGTCTGAATCGGCCAGCAGCGCGGCGTTGTAGGTGCACCGAAGCCGGCCCGTGGAGGCTTCGTGAGCGTCGATGCCGTCGCAGGCCTCCTTGAGGGCGGCGTCGTACTGGGCCAGGTAGCTGTTCGCCTTGATCTCGGCCGAGGCGCTGTACTTGCCCAGATAGGGCACGCAGCGGTTCAGGTTCCGGGGCAAGGCGAGGAGCGCCTTCGCGGCCGGGCTCGCCTGGGTGATGTCGCGGAAGTGGGGGAAGTCGGGGACGGGCAGCATCAAGATGTGACTGCCGGCGGGCAAGCCGGCCTTGAGCGTCGCGATGGCGGTTTGGAGCTGCGTTCGGAAGGCGGCCGGCTCGGTCATGAAGTCGGGCGAGGCGCACAGGTCGTTGGTGCCGAGTTCGAATGTCACATATGCCGTCTTGCCCGGTGCCAGCTTGCGTGCGGCCGCAACCACGAGATTGGCCTGACGCGGCGCGTCGTCCATCTTCCTGCCCGAAGTGGCGGCGTCGACGACGATCGGATTGCCTCCCAACGCCCGGAATCGCTCCAGCAAGCTGAGCACGCCGTCGTTCTTGTCGGTGCCGATGACCCAGGAGAATTGGGGATGGTCGAAGCGGTAGCTCGGTGAAATGCTCCAGGCCTGGCTGTAGGAGTCCCCGATCGCAGCGAGGAGAGCGGGGAGTGGCACCATCTCGGCCGTTGCGGTCGGACCCGCACTGGCCTGCGAAGAGGGTGACGGAGCGCCGGACGCCGCCGACCCCGGCGTGGCGTCGGCGGCAGTCGGAGTGGAATTCGCGGCGTTGGTAGCCATAGCTTCGGCAGAGGCCGTCGTCGCCGCGGCCGCCCTCGATGGGACGCTTGGAGTGGGGGACCCGCCCGCTCCGCCGAGGATGACTCCGCCGGCGACGATGAAGCCGGCGAGGAGGGCCAGGACGCCAAAGAATGCAGCTACGGTGATTCCGTGGCGGCGTAGTCGGTGCGGATGCATCGGCCAATCGTATAGGGAGGCGCCGACAGGCGGGCCCATACCGACATCGGTTGCGTCGGTTCGCCACCAGAGTCGCCCGCTGGGCCGGGGAGGGCGACTCGTTTGCCACGTCACGCGAACGCGTTCGTCGCTACGATGTATGCGTGTTGCAGACTGAATTCGCCGCTGAAGCGCTTGGACGTTGCCGCCTGTTTGCCGGCATGAGCAAGGAATCGCTCGGGGCGATAACCCAGACCCTGCGCGCCCGGCGCTTCCGGAGAGGCGAGGTCCTGTTTCATGAAGGCGACCCGGGCGACGCGCTCTTCGTGGTTGCCTCGGGTGCCGTGAAGGTCGTGGTCCCCTCGGAGGAGGGCGAGGAAGCCATCCTGGCGACCCTTCGTCGAGGCGATTTCCTGGGCGAATTGGCTCTGCTGGATGGCGCGCCGCGGTCCGCGAGCGCAGTTGCGCTGGAAGTGACCGAGGCGCTCGCCCTGCCCCGTGACCAGTTCCTGGCTCTCGTCGCCGGCGAACCGGCGATCAGGGACGCGCTGCTGGCCTCGTTGTCGGGCGAGTTGCGGCGGCTGACGACGCACGTGGCCGAGCTTCATTTCCTGGATCTGACCGGACGGTTGGCCGCGCGGCTGGCCCGCCTCGCTGAGGAGCACGGCGAGCGTCTGCCGGACGGGTCTATCAGATTGGACGCGCCTCTGACTCAGAGCGATCTGGCGGCGATGATCGGGGCGACCCGTCAGAGTGTGAACAAGCTCCTCGGGGAATTCGAAGAAGACGGCCTCGTACGAATGGAGCGGGACAGCATATTCGTGCCGAATCTGGACAGGCTGGCCAGGACGGCGCGCCGCTAGACGGGGCGAGCACGGCGGCGAGCGCGGAAACTCGGGATGCGGGCGCGCAACTGGCGCAGCAACGGAACCCGGAGCGCTTTGCCCGGCTGCAAGTCAGCCGGCTGAGATGACTCCCTCGCGCCCGAGCTGCAAGAGTTGCGCCCGGCTCTCGTCGAGATGGTGAGTGGCAATCCCGAAGAGCCGCTTGAGCAGTAGATCCGACTGGGCCGACCCACCGGCGAGTAGCGCAAGAAGGCCGGATGCCGGCATCGAGATCAACGTCGCCGGACCGATCGCCCGGGCTGTTGAAAGCGCCGTCGGATCCTCCCTCAAGGCCGACCAGCCGAGCATGTCCCCGGCGTGCAACGTGGAAACGAGGACCCAGCGGTGATCGTGTCGAACCCGCAGCGCCAGCTGGCCTTTAGTCAGCCAGTGGACTTCGGAGATGGGGGCGCCGGCCTCGACCAGAGTCTCGCCGTCGGCCAGACCGCGCCGCACCGACGTTTCCGCCAGATCGGCGAGGTCGTCGAGCGACAATCCCTGGAATAGCGGCAGGCCGGCAAGCTCGGCTGCACTGACTCTGTCCGTCGTGCTCATCCTTCGCTCCACTCCACGCTGCCCATACGGCGAGTCGCTATTGTCCGCCAGTTGCCGCCGGAGCGTTGGGCGCCTGGGCCCCGTTTCCGGTCCGAAGGAGTCCATGCAGGAAGGCGACGGCGGCAATGCCGGCCCTGCGTCGTCCTTCGTTGCCGCCGAGGAAGGCGGTCAGTCTCGATTCCGAGACGCCCCATGGGCCGACTGCCGCCACCTCGACGCTTGTGTCATCGCCAACTTCCACCGCTCGCACCGCCAGACCGATCCAGGCGCCGGCCGACTTGCCGGCTTCCCTCGCCAGGCCCGCGAGTGGGAGACGCGCCGCTGCGTCACCGGAGGCGATGGCCCGCGTGCCCTTGAGCCACGACGCTCCCCCCAGAAGGGCGGCCGCGGAACCGCCGGTGCCAACTTCCACGAGCGCGGCGTTCCAGCCTCTGGCGGCCATCTCTCGTCCGATGACTGCGGGCCAGGTATCGTCGTTGTGGCCCCAGACGTAGCCGCCGACAACTGCCAGGACTGCGGCCTCGGCCTCGTCCACGATAGCCGTTGCCGAGCGGCCCGAATCGGCGATGGCGGAGACGCGGATGTCGACGGCGTCCGACCGAGCGTACGTGGCCACGATCGGGTTCTGGGCGCGAAGCAATGCCTCTCCCAGTTGCGCTGCCACGGCCGACTCGCCGATACCGGTCAGGCGGTATGTCCGCGTCACCCTCTCACGACCGAGGCCGCGTTCGCGGAGACGCGGCAGAACCCAGGCCTGCCACATCGGCCGCATCTCGCTCGGCGGACCGGGCAGAGCCACGATGAGGCGCCCGTCGGGCCGGTCAACCCACCAGCCGGGCGCGGTGCCGTTGTCGTTAGGAATCGCCGTGGACGACGCGATGAGCCAGGCCTGCTTCAGGTTGGTCTCCGGAAAGGAGATTCCGCGCCGCTCGAAGAGGTGGCGGAGCCAATCTGCCAGCTTGGGGTCGACCGTCGGCTCCTCGCCACAGACGGCGGCGATAGCCTCGCGGGTCAGGTCGTCCGGCGTGGGACCGAGGCCGCCGGTAGTGATGACGACGTCGGCCGCTGCCAGAGCGCCACTGAGCGCGGCCGTGACGGTCGCGAGCCGGTCGGGGAGTGCCGAAATCCATGCCACGTCGACTCCGGCCTCGGCGAGAGAGCGGGCCAGTTCGTTGCTGTTGGTGTCGCGGGTCTCGCCGGTCGTCAGCTCACTGCCGATGGCAAGAAGGGCGGCCGTGTGCAATTCTCTTGCGGGCCGATTGGCAGTGTCCATGGTGCTGAGTGTATCGTCTCGCCGCGCGTCGCTACCGTAGCCCGCCTCGCCGCTGCTATGATCAATGCACTGTCCTTACACATATCCGTAGGAGGTACCTTGGCTGACCGGTCCTCCTCGACCGATTCCCCGTCCGGCTCAGGCCCGAAGGGCGACGGCGGGTCGGGCGGAAAGACGCCCGCAGACAAGGCGCCGGGCCTGGGCGAGCAGTTCGGCCGCACCAAGGCCGCATTGTTCGGCCTGGTCGCCTCTCACATAGACCTGGCCAAGGCCGAGTTCGCGGAGATCGGCGGCGAGATCAAGCGCGCTGCGGCCCTCGGCGGTGCCGCTCTGTTCTTGTTCTTCCTGGCCTCGGTGATGATCATCCTCGGCCTTCTGCTGTTCATCGGCGAGTCCGTCTTCGGCTCCATCGGCTGGGGTGTTCTCGATGGCTCGGAACTACTCCTCGCCCTGACCGCCCTGCTCGTCTACGCCATCGTCGACTTGAGCTGGGAGCGAACCTTCTCGTCGTTTGTCGTGGCGCTTGGGATCGGCCTGGTGGTCACCGGCTTGCTTGCCGTCGATTGGCCCTGGGTCGGCCACCACTACTCGAGTCTGCCGGCCCCGATCGTGATGGCTGTCTTCGCGGGAGTCGTACTGATCGGCGGTCTCGGCGCTCTCCTCGGGTCGGCTTTCGGGCGCGGTCCGGCAACGACGGGCCTGATCATCGGCGTCATAAGCGGCCTGTTGCTCGGGTTGCTTGCCGCCGCGGGCCCCGGCCTGCGCGTCGCTTCGGCGATGGGCGTCGCCACCCTCCTGCTGTTCTGGCCCATTGTCGCGGCCGTCTTCGTTTTCCGGAACGGCGTCGACATGGCCAAGCTACGCTCCCGCTTCGTGCCCGAGCAAACCATCGCAACAACCAAGGAGACCATCGAGTGGGTGCGCGAACAGTTGCCGCTCGCGCGGAAGTCGTAGCCCGCCGCCAGATCCTCCTGGACGAGGTCATCGGGCTCGAGGCTGCCGGACGGTCGGCGATCGACATTCCGGCCAAGATTCGGCGCGCCCCGGCGAAGACCGCTGCGCTCGCCGCGGGGGCCGCATTCATGGTCCTGGGCGGGCCCAAGCGGTCTTTCCGCGCAGTTCGGCGAGCCGTTCTTGGGCCGAAAGCGAACCTTCCCAAGTCGATGCTGCCCGGGCAGGTTGACAAGGTTCTGCGCGCGCTGGGCGACGACGGCGATAGGGTCCGCGGAGTGCTGGAGCGCGAATTCGTCGACTATCTCGACAAGAGCAAGCCGGTCCGTGAGTCGCGCAACCTTCGCGGCACGGTCGCCGAGCTGGGCGGCAACCTCCTCCGACCGGCCACCTCCGAGGCGGGTAAGCGGCTGGCGAAGGAGCTCTTCAAGCCGGAAGGCGGCAGCTTCAGTGCGGTCACCGAGAGAATCCTCGCCCGCCGTGCGGCCCGCGAGTCGCAAGCCGCGGCCGGCTCCGCCGATGTGGCGCCTGTCGGCGAGGCCCGGCCTGCGTCTGCGAAGTCGCGATGGGAGCGGCGCTCGAGCCGCGGCGGAGACTCGAGACCGCGATAAGTAGCGCGGCGCCGGCAGTTGGCACCGCTGGCGTAGAGTCGCTCAACTTCACCTGGGGTAGTGCAAAGGGAGTCGGGTCGGGCTGCGTCGTGCCATTGACTCGGTTCTTCGTGAAAGCCACGCCCGGAAGTGGCGTCTCCCCATCATGCTGCGGTCCCGGCGACGAGGAACCTCGCCGAATACCACCCCCGGTGAAGATGAGTGAGTGGCTGCCGCGTTCTGGCGGAATAGCAACGCGCGGGATGAAGATGAGCGGAAGCCGGATCTTTGACATCCCCTTTGCCATCTCTTGCCGCCACAGACACCCGGCTGGCACAAGGCGAGTTGCCTGAGCCGTCTCCTCCCGGCCCCGCTAGACTCTGTGGCCGCGGGCGAGTGGCGGAATGGCAGACGCGCCAGCCTTAGGAGCTGGTATCGGAAACGGTGTGCGGGTTCGACCCCCGCCTCGCCCACCAGAATCGCGTGGCGCCGCGACCGCCGGCCGCGCCATCGTCGGCCGGACTCCGTGTGGCCGCCCCTCAACGATCTACCAGGAATTCAAACCCTTCGACGCGTTGTACACCTGGTCGAGCACGTACTTGCCGGAAGCAATGTCCAGGAAATTCGGCTGGCTGCTGTTGAGGTCAAGGGTGGGGTGCATCCAGGCCTGGACGAGAGTGGGCCCGTTGAACGACAGTTCGAGGGTCAACCCCTCCTCGGTCTGTTCCGACCAGGTCTGGTCGAAGACGAAGTTGCCGAGCGCGTACCAGATCGGCTTGCCCTTGTAGACCTCCATGGCCTCGGCATAGTGCGGATGGTTGCCGATGATGATGTCGGCGCCGGCGTCGATCATCTTGTGTGCCCACGACTTCTGTGCCGAAGTTGGGGTCGTCCGGTATTCGATGCCCCAGTGGGGGTAAACGATGACAACCTGCGCACCCGCCGCCTTCGCGGCGCGGATGTCGTCAGCAGGAGATCCCTTCGAAAGCTCGGCGGTTCCGACGAGGTTTGGCCCGGCCGCGTAGCCGGGCGCAATGGCGTCGTAGGCCATGAACGCCACTTTGACCCCATCCACAGTGAAGAGCACGGGAGCGCGCGCCGCGGCGGCGTTCACCCCGACCCCGCCGTGGGCAATCCCGATCTTGTCCAGCGCCGCCATCGTCTCCCGCATGCCCTGCCTGCCGGCGTTGCCGATGTGATTGTTGGCGAGGGAGACCACGTCGATTCCGGCGTTCTTGAGACCGACGAGATAGGCCTGATTGAAGGTGAACGACATTCCGCCGGCGTGGTAGGTGGATTTCACCGGCGCGGGTCCCTCGAGATTGACCATGGCCAGGTCTGCTCCCGTCAGGAAGTTGCGAACGTCCTGGGTCGTGTCCAGGCGCTTCGAGCGCGGCATGACCCAGGAGCGCGGCGCGGGAGAGCAGCAGTATCGGCTCGTGATCGCGGCGGTCCCGCCGTCGAACGGGTAATCCGGGCCCAGGCCCTTGGTCTTGATGACTGCGTAGACGCCCCGGTCGAGCATCACGTCGCCCGCCGCGGCGACGGTCCAGGTCTGCGTCGGGTCGAAGGCAGCCGCACTCGAAGGCACCTCGGTCGTGAATGTCGCGTTCAACGGCCAGTCGGCCAGGCTCTTGACGCGATCCACTCCGAATAGCGACTTGCCGCCCCAGCCAAGGGCTCGGACGCTCGCCCCCACCTGCGAGGCGCGGACAAGGCCGAGTCGCCCGGCTGCGGAATCCATGTCTTTCGATAGGGCGTCGATCGTGGGCGCGAGAACAAGATGCGTTCCGGCCGATGACTGGGTCAGGCTCAGTGCGCTGAGGATGGCGTCGGCGTCACCCGTAACGAGTTCCAGGCTGCTGAACTGCTTGTTCTTGCCCGCCAGGATGGCCGTGATGCCCGTCTGATCGATCGTGGTGGCAGTCGTGCGGAAGTCCGCCACCGGAACGATGGCGGTCACCGTCCGCGGCGTTGGGACGGGCGTGGGCTCCGGAGTCGGCAGCGGCGCCATGTCCGTGGGGAACGCGGAAACACTGGGGCTGGGACTCGCGGGCGGCGTCGTCGCCGGATTCGAACCGCACCCCGCCACGAAGGCGACGAGAGCGATCAGACCGAGGGAAATCCGTGGGGAAGGGGAGCGGCGCATTTGAGCCATGTCCGGATTGTCGCAGATGCGGTCTCAGGCGCGACGATTGACCTGACGGTCGGCCTGGGTACTAGCGGATGTCACTGACGGACCAGACCTGATGAAGCACGAACTTACCGTCCGTAGTCGGGTTGAGTAGATTCGGCTGAGCATTCTGATAGACGACGTAGGGATGAAGCCGGAACTGCACGAGAGTCTTCCCGTAGAAAGTTGCTTCGACGATCACGCCTTCCATGGTCTGGCGACTCCAGTTCTGAGGGAATAGGAAGTTGCCATGACTCCCGATCGCGAACTGGGGGCCGTTTGTTCCGGGCAGGATCGAAGCCCACGAGGCCCAGTGGGTGCCGCTGCCCAGGATGTCGTCGGCGCCGCAGCTATAGAAGAACGCTCTCTGGGCGACTTGCTTCTTGGTGATGTTGGCGTGGTATTCGGGCTCGCCCCACTGCGGCATGGCGATCACGATGTCCGCGACTTGCCGGGCCGCCTTGATCGAGTTGCACACGTTGTCGTCGGTCATCGGCGCGGCGCCCGGCAGCGTCGCCGTAGCCACTCTCGAGCCGGAGATGTCGTCCCAGCCCACGAAGGCGAACTTGATGCCGCGAACGTCCACGACGGCGGGCGCCAGTGCTTCGGCCAGGTTTGCACCCGCGCCGGTGTGCTTGATGCCGGCTGCGTCGAGGTAGGCAATCGTCTTGCGGACACCATCTCGGCCGGCATCGGTGATGTGGTTCGAGCCCAACGTGACGACCTTCAGCCCGCCCTGGTTCGCAAGCAGCTTCGCCACCCTCGGGTCGATCGTGAAGACCTTGACTCCATTGGTGTTTATCTTCCAGGTGCTGACCATCGGGCACTCGAAGTCGTTGGCACTGACATCGTTGTCCGAGATCAGCGCGCCCACTTTCCCGCTGTCGCCATTGCGAGAGATGAGCGGAACGGGCCAGCCGTTGCCCTGGGGACCGCTATAAGTGGTGTTCATGAAGGTGCCGCGGTAGTGGACCGTGCCGCCGTTGAGAACCCAGGCCCAGCCCTTCTTCTTGGATACCGCCATGTCGGGGAAGCCCGCGTCCGGGCACGTGTCACCCGTGGAGATCAGGGTCCGAACGTCGGTCTTGTCGTAGGTTGCCCATGCGACCGGGACCGTGCCGGTGGCGAGCAACGGGTAGTCCAGGGCTCGGTGGCTCGGCGCTCCGAACAAGTCGGCGGCGCCGACGGCGAGCACCTTGATCGAGGGCGTCACGAGTCCCGGCGGCAGCAGCGCCATGGAGCCGGCTGTTGCATGGACCTTCGCCGTGATCTGCTCCGCAGCCAGGCAGGGCGTGGCGGTCGAAATCGTGAGGCTCTTGCCGCTGAGGCCCAGCGCGGCGACCTCGCATGGAACCGTGATCTTGCCGGCTGCGACGGCGGTCTTCAACGCGTCCAGGGTGATGCTCGCTCGGCTGTCGTCGAAGCGCACGACGACGGCGATCGGGAAAGTGGTTGGCCCGAGCGGGGTGGGGGAGGCGGTAGGGGTTGGGGAGTCGGTCGGAGACGGGGAGTCGGTGCCCCAGGGAGTGGGCGTCATGGCCGCGGTCGGCCCGGGGGTGTGCGATGGCGTGGAATTCCCGCAGGCCCAGACGATCGTCGCCAGGGCGGCGCATGCAAGGATGCGTCCCGAGAACCGGCCCGAACCGGGCGCGCCAGGCTTCTTGTTGGTCATCATCCGTCCGTCGTTCTGAATGCGGCGTTGCGAGCGTCAACAGCGTAGTCGGATGATGAGCGATTCGCCAGAAAGGCGTCGCCCAGCGGCGCCGGGTCGGCCCATGGTCGCCTGCGCTTCGCGCTTATCGCCAGAGAATGGCAAACGTACCTGCGGACATCGCCACCGCGGCGACCGCGAGCAGCAGGCCGGCAGGTAGCCGCCACCATGGGCGGCCGTGTTCGGGTACCCGCTTGCGGGCCGCCTGGCGTTCCATCTGATCCCAGGCCTCCCACCGGCCGACGCCGATCCGGGCCAGGATCAGGAACGCGACCGCAATGATCGCGACGCCCATGAGCCACTCGCCAATGAGTGGCAGGGCGCCGGGCCAGCCGGCCACCTTCGATAGTCCGTCCAGCGGCCCGGCGATGATCTCGTGGCCGGGGAGTCTGGCCCAGAGCCACGCGAAGTCCGCCCCGAGCCGTTCCGGACCGTGCCGCTTCGCGAGCGCTGAGATGCCGGCGGCGCCGAGCAACGAAGTGGCGGTCGTTGCCGCGATGGGAATCAATGCGCCCAGGGTGGCGATCCATCGCCACAATGCCAGAACCGCCACGCGCCGCCGCCGCCACGAGAACCGGACCGTGGCCAGGTTGTCGTCGCGGAAGAAGCGGGACTCCTCCGGGGCTCCGGTCGGCGCGTCGATATGCTGGAGGAGCGGGATCAGGAACTCCTCGTCGTTGTCCCAGTAGGAGCCGTGGTCCTCCAGGATGCTCATCCGGTTGGTCGTCGAATGCGATCGATCGGCGACTCCGGCGCCGGGCGGAGGTTTGATCGGGCCGGCCGGCGCTGGATCGTAGGTCGCCCAGAAGTCGGCCCAGCGAAGGCCGGGTCGCAGCTTCGAAAGGTCGCCGAGAAGACGCGAGCCGGGTTGAAGGCCTTTGGGGGCGTTCTCGATGCGCCACGCGAGAGCCAGCCCCTCTCCGAGCGTTATCAACTTGTCGACCGCGGTATCGCTGAATATCGGATCGCACAGAGTGGTGTACCCGATGATCGCTCCGCCCGAATGTGCAACGACAACGATGCGGCCGCAGCCTTCCGCCTGAAGGCCCCGAATTGCCGCGACCAACCTGGACCGGACGTTGGCGGACTGAACGGGGTCCGAGATGATGTCGGGCAATTCGCCAAACCAGCGGGTCAGGAAGTTGTCCGCCGACTTCAGGGCCGCCACGTTCTGGATCGCCGCGATCGGGATTGAGCGGAAAGGGGCGTATACCAAGAGAACCAGTCTGCCGAGGATGAGAGCGGGCCCGAAGGCGAGGATAGTCAATTCCTTTTGGATCCGGTCGAGTACGTCCACCCAGTCGGTTCGGTGCCCCGAGACGGCGGCCAGAACCAGCTGACTGTGCGCGTAGCCGTCCGAAGTCTTGGCAAAGGCGCGGACCTGGCCACGCTTCTTGGCCCACAGGTCGGTTCGCTGCCGGTAGCTCTGGCGGATGCCGTCCATGATCCCGGGCAGGGCGTGGCGGACGTAGGCCGTCATTGAGCCAAGGCCGGGTGAGCGGGTCGTCGCCGCCCACCACGCCTCCGTCAGGACCCAGGTCGCGGCCGGGTGGCCGTCGTATTCGGGGACCTCCAACTCCAGGATGGGCAGTCTGGTCCCGGAGAGGTCGTAGTCGCAGTGCAGGACCGGGTCCTCGCCGAACCCATGGCCGGTCCGCCAATCGGCCAGCAGGTCAACGACCGAGCCGGACCACTCCAGGAAGGTCTCGCACGCCGGCTGAGTTCCGATGCCGTGGACGAAGACGACGCCGGTTCGGCCTGGGTCGAGATGGCCGTCCTGGGCCGTGGTGGTGGCGCCCAGTGGCGCTGCCGCGAAAGCGCCCCCGGTGGAGCCCTCAGGGCCTGCGGGTTGTGCCTTGTTGCGAGTCGGTCGAGTGCGAATGCTCGTCGCCATGGCGACAAAGTATGTCGCAGATGCGCATCAGCCTGTCAATCGGCCGGCACCTGGCGCCTCGGCCGGCGAGAGGGAGGGGCGTCCTGCAACTGCACTATCACGCAGCCTCGGTCCCGGACCGCCCCGCAACCTATAATCTGCCGACAATGCAGACCAACAACACACTCCTTGCCAAGTCTCGTCTCCAGCTCGAGTTCGAGCTTCCGCCCGAGCGCCTCGCGAAAGCCATCGATCAGGCTGTCGGGCGTCTCTCGCGCCAGGCTCGAGTCCCGGGTTTCCGTCCCGGGAAGGCGCCCCGGTTGATGCTCGAACGCGTCCTCGGCCCCGGGGCGGTCCTCGATGAGGCGGTCGACCAGCTGGTCGAAGACGCCTTCCGTGAGGCGATGCGCGAGCAGGACATCCTGCCGCTCACCTCGCCCGAGGTGGAGATCACCCAGGGCGTGGAAGGCAAACCGGTCATCTTCAAGGCGATCGTCCAGGTCAGGCCCGAAGTCAAGCTCGGGGACTACGACCACTTCGGCTTCAAGCCCGAGATCAAGGCTGTTGACGAGACCATGGTCGAGAAGGTTCTCGACGAGCTTCGCGACGGACAGGCGAGCCTCGAGCCGGTGACGGGCCGCGGCGCCGAGAAGGGCGACTACGCGATCATCTCGTACGTCGGCACCCGCGACGGCGTGGCCTTCGAGGGCGGCTCATCGGACAGAATGCCGCTGATCGTCGGCGACGGCCGCCTCATCCCCGGCTTCGAGGACAACCTCCTGGGGGTCGCGAAGGGCGGAGAGTGCGAGTTCGACGTCGTCTTCCCGGATGACTACCAGGAAGAGTCGCTGCGAAGCGCGGCGGCCCACTTCTCGGTGAAGGTCCTGGAACTGCGCCACAAGGCTCTGCCCGAGGCAAATGACGAATTCGCCAGGTCTGTCGGCAGGTTCGAGGACATGGCCGGTCTGACGGCCGAGTTGCGGACGCGGCTTGAGGCCAATGCCCTGGACACCGCCCGGCACGACTTCGCGGACAAGATCATCGAGTACGCCGTCGGCAACGCCACGCTGGAGCTGCCGGACGTTCTGGTCGACCAGGAAGTCGAAGTCATGCACGACGAGCTGAAGTCCGCTCTTGCCCGTCAGGGCATCGACGAAGAGGCGTATCTCAAGGTCGTCGGCAAGACGAGCGAAGAGCTCCACGCGGAGTTCCGACCTCAGGCGGAGAAGCGGGTCAAGACGCTCCTGGTGCTGACCGAGATCGCCAAGGCGAAGGGCGTCGAGGTCCCGGAGAGCGATATCGAGGGCGAAATCGATCGGGCCCGGTCTCGCTACGCGAACAACCCCAACCTGATCCACTACTTCGAATCGGAGCGTGGACGAAACTACATCCGAAGCACGTTCCGACGGTCCAGGACGGTAGAGTTGCTCGTAGACGAGTGGCTGGCAGCTCATCCCGAGTCTCCGCGACTGCCGCACGTCGAGGAGACCGATGAGAGTTCGCCGGTCTCCCACCCGTCGGGCGAGGCCAGTGCGTCGATCGGGGCAACTGATCCGGGAAGCCTTACGCCGGAAGCGGCAGCCTCAACGGGCGCGTAGCCCAAGCCCGTAGAGAGGAGACGATCCGATGCTCGTGCCAATGGTCATCGAGTCCTCGAGTCGTGGCGAGCGCGCCTACGACATCTACTCGCGCCTTCTGCGCGAGCGGATCGTCTTCCTGGGTGACGCGATAGAGGACAACATCGCGAACCTTGTGATCGCCCAGTTGCTCTTCCTCGACGCCGAGGATCCGGAGCGAGACATCAGCCTGTACATAAACTCGCCCGGCGGGGTCATCACCAGCGGACTGGCCATCTACGACACGATGCAGTACGTGCGGGCGCCCGTCAGCACGATCTGCATCGGCATGGCTGCCAGCATGGCGGCCGTACTTCTCGCGGCAGGCGCCCCCGGCAAGCGCTTCGCGCTCCCGCACAGCCGAATCATGATCCATCAGGGTTCGGGCGGCTTCCGAGGCAACACCCCGGACGTCTTCATCCAGGTCAAGGAGATGGAGACTCTTGTCAACACNNCGGAGGCCAAGGACTACGGCATAATCGACGCTGTCTACACTGCCATCGGATCACCGGTGCCGAACAAGGGTGGTGGCGGATCGGATATGGCTGGCTCCTTGGATAGTCCGAGCAACGACAAGGGGCCCGAGACTGCCACCGAATAGCTCCTCAAGAGTGCACTCGCGAAGGACAGGGCAAGGCGCGTGACGACGACCAAGAGCGGCCCAAAGGTTCCATATCGCTGCAGCTTCTGCGGCAAGAGCCAGGAGCAGGTTCGCAAGCTGATTGCGGGCCAGGGCGTCTATATCTGCGACGAGTGCATCAACCTCTGCCAGGAGATCATCGAAGAGGAGATGCTCGAGGCGCCGCGCGCCAAGCCGCAGCTCGCCAAGCTCCCAAATCCGCGCGCCATAAAGCTTGCCCTGGATCAGTACGTCATCAGCCAGGACAAGGCCAAGAAGGTTCTCTCGGTCGCCGTCCACAACCACTACAAG
>PMIE01000120.1:24690-24830 GCA_003156975.1 Chloroflexota bacterium
GACGTGCCGTTCTGCATCGCGGACGCCACCTCCCTGACGGAGGCGGGCTACGTCGGTGAGGACGTGGAGAACATCCTCCTCCGGCTGATCCAGTCCGCCGACTTCGACGTCGCCAAGGCGCAGCGCGGCATCATCTACAT
>PMIE01000089.1 GCA_003156975.1 Chloroflexota bacterium
AGAACCCCGTCCCGGCGTAGCCCAAGGTCAAAGGCAGCGCGGTCTCGAGGGCGTAGCCGGCGCGGTTGTCGCCCTGCAGCGCGATCCGGAACAGGAAGAAGCCTATGAAGACAATGTCGCTGACGATCGCAAACGACTCGAGGTTGCCGGCATCCGCCGGGAGCCTGGCCGCGAAAAGCGGGATCAGCAGCGCCGCGGGCAGGATTACTGCGAGGTGCGCGGCAACGAAGCCGGCGAGCGGCCAGTTGACGCTTCGGACCCGGTGTACGGAAAGCGCTGTGTTCATCGCATCGACTCCATCAACTTCGTGAGTTCGCCCGTTGTGAGGCCTTGCTCGACGGCCTCGGCGAGGAGATCGCGAATGAGCTCGTTGAGGCGTGCCGACGGCACCACGTCGCCCGGCGCGACGATCGCTCCTCGGCCCTGTCGCAGCTCGAGGAGCCCCTCGTCACGCAGCTGCGCGTATGCCCGCTGGACCGTGTGCATGTTCACGTCGAGCTCCCGCGCCAGGTCGCGCGAGGGCGGGAGCTTCACCCCCGGCCGGATCGTCCCAGCCACAATCGCGCGACGAACGCAAGACGCGATCTGGTTGTAGATGGGAACGGGACTACGGGTGTCGATCTCGAACAACATGATCTCATACTACTAGATCAAGTGGTCTTGTCAAGCCAGTTCCGGCTTCGCTGCCTTGAAGGCCTGGGCGTGCGGGCGCCTCAGTGGGTTTGAGCGAGCACATCCAAGGTATGTTGGATCAAACCCGGGTCGAGGCGGTCGCCGTGGCCGGGCACGACGACGTCGACGGACAATCCCTGGAGCTTGCGGATGGCACTCGGCCATGCTGCCATGTCGGCGTCGGCGGTGTTTCCCACGGCGTCCCCGCTCAGGATCATGCAGCTCCCGAAGAGGAGCTTGCGGGCCCGGAAGTAGACCGCCAGTTTGTCGGGGGCCTGAGACGGGCCCGGGAATATCACCCGGACCTCCTCATTCCCGAAGCTCAGGGTCAGACCGTCGGCCACCGGAAAGACGTGATTAGGCGGAGGAATACCGGGCCCGCCGCGCTCGGCCAGCAGCTTGACCGTCAAGTCCGAGCCATAGACAGGTACGCCGGCGGCCAGCAAAGCACCGTTGCCACCGAGGTTGTCCTGGTGGTAGCCGGTATCGACGGCGACCATCTTCGCGATACTCGACTCACCAAACTGCTGCTTCGCCCAGCCCAGGACGGCTTGTGTAGCTTCGGGTGTCCAGGGCGTGCCGGCGAGGACCAACGTGCCGTCGGCCATCTGGACGAGGAGCGAGTTACCAAACCACGTGTCGCCATTCCAGGTGAAGGCGTTTGTGACTACGTACGCCCCGTCACCGATCTGACGCAGGTAGAGGTCCGGAGCGAGATCGATCCGTTTCGAGACATTGGGAGACACGGCCCCCGAGAACGTCGTCGCGGCCGCGACGGAAGCGGTCGCAAGGACCGGGCCGGCGTTCGAAGTGCTCGGACCCGCACCGCATGCCCCGACGATCACGGCAAGGGCAGCAAGCAGGGAGCCCGCAGTTCGTATTCGCAAGTCCCCCGCTCCATTCGGTGAGCCGTTCCACCATCCCCGAGCCATCGGTCGGCCACGGCCCTCGGAACAGAGGATATCCGTTGCGATCCCTCGCGCGGACGCTTCGTCGCACGTATGAAGTCATCGACCGCCGGGCTGACACGACAGTGCATTCGCGGCCGCCCGGCGGTCTCCTTCACGGCAAGACGCCGCGCCGGATCAGTACTTCTTGACGTCCGCCTCTTCGACGATCCAGACCTGCGGCGCCCCCTCGACTCCACCGCGAGCCATCGCGGCGGGGAGCGACGGATCCTGCGAGAACGCTTGGGCGCCTTCGAGCGTCGCGAAATCATTCACGACCACGAGCGTGTTCGGGTCGGCCACGGTGCGGCTCACGGAGTGGCCGGTCGCTCCGTGCTGCCGACGGATCGCCTCGTGTTCGTTGAAAACGGGGAGCCAGCGGCCGTAGTCGGCCACGTGGTGCTGAACGATCACCTTTGCCATGGGGACGCTTCCTTCTCCTTCGGCCGGGCCTTTGCGGACCGGTCATCAGGATCCTAACGTGATAGTTAGGCAGCGTATTGTCAAGACCCGTATCATTAGGAGGTGGACAAGATTCAGATGCCGGATGACTTCTACGAACAGACTCCGGACGCAAACGCCGCTGCGACCGAAGGCGTGATGAACACCATTCGAACGGCCGACATGTTCTTCGACCGGATCGGGCGGCTCCTGCGTCCGCTGGGCGTCAGCGCCGCGGGCGGACTCGTGCTCGGGATCCTCCGCGACCACGGCACGATGTCTCCTTCGGAGCTTGGTGAACGGCTCATTGTCACGCGGGCCACGGTCACCGGCCTCCTGGATTCGCTCGAACGGCGGGGCTGCGTCATCCGTTCCGCGAACCCGGCCGACCGCCGCGGCTTGCTGGTCTCAATCACGCCGGCAGGGCTGACCGTGGTCAAAGAGGTCAGGACGATCATTCATGGCAACGAGAGAGACTGGATGAGCGTGCTCTCCGACGCGGAATTGCGCACTTACGTGGAGCTGCTTCACCGAATCCAGGACAGGCTGGTGCGGTCCTAGCTTCCGAAGAAGCGGAGGCTGACTTCGATGCCCTTGCGCGCCTCAGCCCGCGGCTGCCTCATCCGCGAGTCTCGACGCCGCGAGAGTCAGGCGGTGCGTTAGGAGCGCATCGTCGTAGGAGGAGCGAATCCGGTTGGGCTTGCCCTGGACCGCGTCGATG
>PMIE01000020.1 GCA_003156975.1 Chloroflexota bacterium
CTGGCGATGGGCGACGGCAAGAAAGCGGCCTCGAACATCGACGCATACCTGCGGGGCGAACTACCGGCGGCTGTCGAGGCGGACTAACCGGGACCGGCCGCGCGGCGCCGTCGACGCGCGGCCCGGACGCGGCGCCGGGGCCCTCACGCCGACCGACCTACTACCGGGCCACTCCTGCGGGCGGCGCCTTCGCCGCCGAAGCCGCCGCCACGGCCGAGAACACGGCGTCGTAGGTCGACTGCGCGGCGAGAATCGTCATGTGCCCGCCGCCGTCGACCATGGTCAATGACACGTCCCATCCCTGCTTGACGAGATACGCGTTGAGCGCCTTTGACTGGCCGGGGTCCACCGTTTCGTCGTCCGTGCCGGCTACCAGGCGAACCGGGATCGGCGATCCGCCGGCGTAGTTGAACGGGTCGCTTGCGGAACGGCTCTGGGCGGTTGCTGAGGCGGATCCGCCGAAGAACGACTCTAGATCCCCCGCGTTCTCACCCGAGCTGATCTGGTAGTTGCCCGCCAGTCCCACGAACGCGTCGGGGCGGCCGGAACCGCCGGCTAGGCAGCCTCCCTGGAACTCGGTGGGGTCCAGCGCAACCACAGAACCCACCCAGCCACCCAGCGAGTGCCCGACCAGGGTCACCGTGACCGAATCGCCGCGGTACCGGCTCGCTTCCGAGCGCGCGAACCTTACCGCGCAAGCCACGTCCTGGAACCCGGCCGGGTAGCCACCACCCGAAGCGCCGACGTCGCGGAAGTCGGCGTCGAAGACGAGAATGCCGCGGCTGGCAAGATCGCCGGCCAGGGAAGCGAGATAGCCGCGACCGCTCGGTCCAACGAGGACCACGGTCGGGTATGTTCCGGGGCCGGACGGCACGTAGATATCGACACGAACCTGGCAGGTCGCACCGCCGCCGCAATCCATGGGCTGCGTGAACGGAACTGCACTCTCGACGCTGAAGCTCGACCGCGTGTACGCGGCGGAGGAAGGCGGTTGGGCCGCGGCAAGCGGAGACGTATCGAGCGGCTCGGCCACATTCGGAGCGGCCTGCTCGGAAGTTATGGGATCAGGGACGGCGGCGACCGTAGCGGGCGTTGTGGGAATGGCTGTGTCCGTCGCGGGCGCGTGGGCGGCGGCGGTCGTATCAGACACCGCTCCGGCCGCGCCGACATAGGCAGATGTCGGCGGCGGAGAAGACAACTCAGATCCGGAAACGGATCCGCCGCGAATGGCCGTGGCGATCATGAGCGCAACTGCGAGAACGGAGACCTCTAGCAGGGCCTTGACCGGCGACACCCCGGATCGACGCCGAACCGGGCGAATGCCCGCGCGCCGTGGGATCGCTTGGTCTCTCATCCAAGTCGCTACCTTCCGGGCAACCTAGAACGGCCGTCGACAATGACCGTCGACTCGCTCCTGACAGTATTGTCGGACGGACCCCTGAATGCCGGCTGAACGGACCCGTGTTGCGGCCTGCGTCCCGGCGGTCGCGACGGCGAGCTCGACGAGGTCAGCCGACGACCGCGGCAGGGTCGGGACCCCACGGACGCCACCGCCACAGCCACATGGCAGTCGCCACCGCAACGACGCCGGCCACAAGACTGATCACCGTGAAGTACGAGACTAGCCAGAACAGCCCGCACGGAACAGCTAGAACCACGAGCCGCGTTCGCCACGGCTCGGCAAGACCGCCGGCTATCGCCCAGGCCAGAATCGGAAGCATTAGCCCAGCCTCATAGCCCCAAACACGCGGCCCGACGGCCAGCGCAAGCAAACACGCGGCCGCCCCCGCCTCGGCGATGGGCGCCCGTATCAAACCCCTGAGCGACAGGATCACGATTGCGCCGGCGACCAGGTCCGGCATCCACCAGGGGATCCCCGGAATTCGACCGAGGACTCCGGGCACGCTCACGGCCTTGTCGGCGTTGCCGGCGAGGTTGTGCGCCACCTGCGGCTGAAGCTGCGTCCACCACATTGCCGGCCAACCGAAGTCCCCCGCGGCGGCAACGACGCCGACGACATAGCCGGCCATCAGGACCATCGCGACGATCGTGAGTTCGCGCCAGCGGAACCTCAGAAAAAGGAGTCCGACGAGTGGTAGAGCCAGGGTCGGCTTGTACATCAATAGGCCGCAAGCAAGGCCAGCTTCCAACGATCGCTCGCGGCGCAGAGCGTCGATCGCCCACAAGGCCAGCACAACAGCCAGCGTGGCGTTCTGGCCCATGATCGATGGGGCGGTTGCCGGCGCCCAGGCGAACGCCACCAAGAGCGCGACCTCCGGCGACAGGTCGAATACCCGAGTCAGAAACCAGGCAGCGACTGCAACCAGCGCCAGCATCAGGACGGTGTTGACGACGAAACCGAGCTGGATAGGCAAGAGCGCGAACGGCCACCAGAAATAGGCAACCGGCGCGGGGTAGGCGAAGAAGTCGGCGGGCAGACCATGAGCAACTTGCCACATGCCGTGACGCGCTGTGTCGACAAGATCAACGGTACCCACGGTGGCCCCGGCCGACCAGAACGCCGGCCAGTCGGACCCACCGTTGGCGACGGCCGTGTCGATGGGGACAAGGCCGATGATCGCAATGGCAATCGCCCAGAGTCGCATCCGCTCGGGGGGCAACGCCAATCGCCCCAATTTGGTCCGGAACGGCCAGGGCCGAGCGCCCGATAGGCTCACTGCTGCCCTACCCGCGAGCCTTCGCCAGCCTCTCCAGAATGAGCGGCTTGACCTGCGAGATATCCACCCGGACCTGTTCCATCGTGTCGCGGTCCCGGACGGTGGCCTTGCCGTCTTCCAGCGAGTCCACGTCGATCGTGACGCACCACGGCGT
>PMIE01000097.1 GCA_003156975.1 Chloroflexota bacterium
GGCCACACCCGTTCCCATCCCGAACACGGTAGTTAAGCTCTCCAGCGCCGAAGATACTGAGAGGGCAGCCTTTCGGGAAAATAGGTCGTCGCCAGGGTTTTTGCGTTAACTCGCGGACGAAGTCGGCCGCGCTTGCTCGCGGGATCCGGCGCTTCGCGCTCATCTCCCTTCGGTCGCCAGCGCGCTCGCTGCCGGCTTCCGCTCACGTCGCGGGCCTGGTCCGCGCGGCGCAGTTTCGCCGGCTCAACACATGCTTCCCTGCGGGGACTAGTGCTGGCAGTGGCGGCAGTAGCTCGTGACGAAGCCCCCAGCTTCTGTCTGTGTGATGCGTTGGCCGCACCTGGGACACGCCTCGCCGCCGCGATTGTGTACGGCCAGGAAGTCGCGGACCTCCTTCTCAAACGTCGGCGGAACACGCTCGCGCAGCACCTCGATGGCGTTCGCGAGCGTCGCTCGCGTTGCCACATATAGATCGTCCACTTCCTCCGGCGCGAGGGTACCGCGCTTCCTCGTGGGGAGCAGCTCGGCGGCATGCAGGATCTCGTCTGAGTAGGCGTTCCCGACGCCGGCCACGAACTCCTGGTTGCGCAGCAGATTCTTCAACTCACCGGGGTGACGCTTGATCCTCTGGCGCCACACGTCCAGTGTGAGGTCGGGATCGTCGGCGTCGGGACCCATATCGTCGGGACCCGCACCGGGCACGGCTCGCTCAACGCCCCGTGGCAGCAGGTAGACCTTGCCCATCTGTGCAACGTCTCGGTAGCGCAGCTCAGGAGTGGCGTCATCGGCGGGAATCCATTCGGCCCCGGACGTCCACGCCGCCGCTGGGGATGGTCGGTCCCGCGCGCCGAACCTGATGATGAACAGCGTCTTCTGGGGCTTCTTGACGGCCGGATCGGCGGCAAGTTGCAGTCGGCCCGTGAGCATGGCATTGATGACAACGCGGTCGCGCCCGAACTCGAGCCACAGGAACTTGCCACGTCGATAGAACTTTTGCAGCCGCTGCCCGACAAGTGCCCTCAACTCATCTGGCGTCCCGCGTACCGTCAGGGGACCTGGCGCTTCGGCCGCGAGCACGGAGCGGCCGACAAATGCGGCCGCGAACGCGTCCGCCAGTATCGATAGGTCAGGCAGTTCAGGCACATCCCGATTGTAGGGATTGGGTTCCCGCTGGCATGTGCAATTTTCGGAGAATGGTTTCGCCGGCTGTCGCCTCTTGAGTACGTGTGCTAGATTCACGCGGCCCTTGGGCATGACAGGTCAAGAGCCGACCCATAGCCTCATTCGAAGGAGTGGACCGAGCGCACGAAGGCCCCGGACTGCTGATCGACTGACGGCTTGAGCGCGGCTCAGGCCGTTCTTGCTTTTCCGGGCAACTATCAACCATAGGAGACAAATCTTGACCGAAGAGCAAACGGGCGGGACCACGCCGGAGACCGAGGCAACGGCCTCTGTCGCTGACCAGGCGTCCGAGCAAGCCGTCGCCGTGGCAATCGTCGACGAGCCCGCCGAGACCACCGCCGCCGAGACGTTCGAGATCAGCGAGCCGCCCGCCCCGGCCGCCCCCGAGCCCGAAGCTGTCACCGAGCCCGAGGTTGCCGTCGAGGCAACCCCCGAACTCGAGGCCGTCACCGAAGACGAGGTTGCCGACGCCCCTGCGGCCGAGGAACCCGACGAGGTGGAAGAGCCCCCGATGCCGGTTGCACCGCGACCCGAGCCTTCGACCATGGAAGAACTCCTGGCCGAACAGGACGCTGACATCCGCAGCTTCAAGCATGGCGACGTCGTCGAAGGCACTGTTGTCCGAATCGATCGCGACGAGATCCTCGTCGATATCGGTGCGAAGAGCGAAGGTGTCGTCTCGAATCGCGAGCTCTACGGTCGACATGGCGATTCCTCGCCACAGATGGCCGTTGGGGACGTTGTCCTGGTCTACGTACTGCAACCGGAATCGCCGGAAGGGCACGTCGTCCTTTCGCTGCGCCGGGCCGGCCTCGAGCGCAAGTGGCGGTCGATGCAGGAGCAGTTCGAAACGGGCGTCATCATCGACGCCCCGGTCATCGACCACAACAAGGGTGGCCTGATCGTCGACTGCGGCATCCGCGGTTTCGTCCCGATCAGCCAGATCGTGGACTTCCCGCGCCGACCCCAGAACGACCAGCCGCGCGACGCCGCGCAGGAGATTGCCGAGAAGCTGCAGCCGTATGTCGGCCGCAAGCTCCGCCTCAAGATCCTCGAGGTCAACCGCAAGGCCAACCGCCTGATCCTGTCCGAGAAGGTCGCGCTCTATGAGGAGCGCCGCGAGAAGCGGGACGAGCTCTTCAGCAGCCTCCAGGTTGGACAGAAGGTCAGCGGCACCGTCCGTTCCATTGCGCCGTTCGGCGTCTTCATCGACCTCGGCGGGATCGACGGCCTCGTCCACAAGAGCGAACTCTCGTGGAACAAGGTCAACAATCCCGAGTCCGGCTATCGAGTCGGCGAGCAGGTCGAGGCTGAAGTCATCGACATCAACCACGAGCGTGGACGTATCAGCCTGTCGATCCGCAAGCTTCAGCCGGACCCGTGGCACTCCACGGTCGCCGACTTCAAGGTTGGCGATGTCATCGACGGCACGGTCACCAAGCTCGTGAACTTCGGCGCCTTCGTTCGCGTCCGAGACGGTCTTGAGGGCCTGATCCACATCAGCGAGCTGTCCCACCAGCGCGTTGCCCATCCGGGCGACGTCGTCCACGAAGGACAGACGCTCAAGCTGAAGATCATCAGCCTGGACTCCGAGCGCCATCGCCTCGGCCTCAGCCTCAAGCAGGCCGAGGAGCCGCCGGCTCGACCGGCAGCACCCGAGGTCCCGGCCCAGCAGGCGTCCACGCCGAACTTCGCCGCCGCGCCGCGACCCGAGCGACGCCCTCGCCCGGAGCGTGGCTACTCGATGTCCGATGCGGTTCAGGAGCCCGAAGGTGGGATCGACAATACCCTTGCTTCTGCCTTCGCTCAGATTCGCGCCCAGGTGGCCGAGTCCGAGAAGCAGGCAGCCGGCGAGCCCGAGGCCACTCCGGCCGAGGAAGCTGCCGCTCCGGCGAAGCCTGCCAAGGCTCCCAAGGTAGCCAAGGCAAAGGCCGCTGTCGAAGATGCCGCGGAAGTTGCGCCCGAAGCTGAAGTTGCCGCCGATGCGGCAGTGGAAGCTCCGGCGAAGACCCCGAAGGCCCCGAAGGCAAAGGCCGCTGCAAAGGCAGAAGCCGCGCCCGAAGAAGTCGTCGAAGTCGTCGAAGTCGTCGCCGAGGCAGAGGCTGCGCCGGAAGCTCCGGCAGAGACTCCGGCCGAGTAATCGCAACACTCGGCGTCCGGCGGCCGCGGTAGTCCGTGGCCCAACCGAGCGCCATACCGAGACACCCATAGTGGAAGACCCGCCGGCAGCGCCGGCGGGTCTTCCACGTTTCCAATCGAATGCCGCCACGACTGCTGTCATCCCTCCGCCACACGCGAAAAGGAAGCCGCCCCGCCACTCGCCGGTCCGCCCCGCGTACCAACCCCGAACGGCAGGGTCGGGCCGGATTCGGGGTCATCTCCTCTTCCTGGACCACGTCACGCGCCGTCCGGACCTCCTCGGACGGGGCGAGTTACAGGGTAAGCGGGGCGTGCTAGGATGCCCCTGAGGTCGTCGGCCGGCGACCAGGAAGAACAGGCCCACCCCCATGGATCGCTTCGACAAGTTCACGGATCGCGCCCGCAAGGTCCTCACTCTCGCGCAGGACGAAGCGCAGCGGTTCAACCACAACTACATCGGCACGGAGCATCTGCTTCTCGGCCTTGTTCGCGAGGGCGAGGGGGTTGCCGCTCGCGTTCTCGAGAACATGAACGTCGAGCTGCCGAAGGTCCGGACCGCGGTCGAATTCATCATCGGTCGGGGCGACCGGCCGGTGGTTGGAGAGGTCGGCCTGACCCCACGCGCGAAGCGCGTCATTGAGCTGGCGATAGACGAAGCCCGTCGGCTCGGCCACAACTACATCGGCACNNCAAGCGCGCCAGCAAGACGCCGACCGTCGACCAGCTCGGAATCAACCTGACCGAGGCCGCCCGCCTCGGCAAGCTCGATCCGGTCGTGGGCCGCGAGAAGGAGATCGAGCGCGTCATCCAGATCCTGAGCCGCCGAACGAAGAACAACCCGGCGCTCATCGGCGAACCCGGAGTCGGCAAGACGGCCATAGCGGAAGGCCTGGCACACCGCATCGTCAACGGCGATGTGCCGGAAACGCTGCTGAACAAGCGCGTGCTGACGCTGGACATAGGCTCGCTCGTAGCCGGCACGAAGTACCGCGGCGAATTCGAAGAGCGGCTCAAGAAGATCATCGAAGAGCTCCGGAGCACCAACGACGCAATCCTCTTCATCGACGAGCTGCATACGCTCGTGGGAGCCGGTGCGGCTGAAGGCGCAATCGATGCCGCCAACATCCTCAAGCCGCCGCTAGCCCGCGGCGAGTTGCAGTGCATCGGTGCCACCACGCTGGATGAATACCGCAAGTACATCGAGCGAGATGCCGCTCTCGAACGCCGGTTCCAGCCGGTCATGGTCGAGGAGCCTACGGTCGAGCAGAGCATCGCGATCCTCATGGGGATCCGCGAGCGATACGAGCAGCACCACAAGGTCACGATCACCGACGAAGCCGTGAAGGCAGCGGTTGATCTCTCGACCAGATACATAACGGATCGCCACCTCCCCGACAAGGCGATCGACCTGATCGATGAGGCGGCCAGCCGCGTTCGCTTGCGCTACGCCTCCGCGCCGCCCGCTCTGCGTGAGGCGACCAAGGAGCTCGACCGGATCACGCGCGAGAAAGACAGCGCGATCAACTCCCAGGAATACGAAGACGCGGCGACCCTTCGCGAGTCTGAGGCGACGGCTCGTCAGAAGGCCGATGACCTGCGGGCCGAGTGGCAGGCATCGATCTCCAACGAGCAGCCCAAGGTGGACGAAGAAGAGATCGCCCATGTCGTGTCCATGTGGACCGGCATCCCGGTCACGCGCATCGCCCAGGAAGAGTCCGAGCGGTTGCTCCACATGGAGGATGACCTCCACAAGCGGGTCATCGGCCAGCAGGAAGCAATCGAGATCGTCTCGAAGGCGGTTCGGCGAGCACGTGCCGGCCTTAAGGATCCCAAGCGGCCGATCGGTTCGTTCGTCTTCCTCGGACCCACCGGCGTCGGCAAGACCGAGCTGGCGAAGGCCCTGGCCGAGTTCATGTTCGGCTCCGAGGACGCGCTCATCAAGATCGACATGAGCGAGTTCATGGAGCGCCACAACGTCAGCCGACTGGTCGGTGCTCCTCCCGGATACGTTGGCTTCGACGAGGGCGGCCAGCTG
>PMIE01000076.1 GCA_003156975.1 Chloroflexota bacterium
GAGAAGGTCGGACAGGCCCTTGCCGGCGGGCATCATCGGGAAGATGTTCTGCTCCTCGGCGATCAGGAAGTGGACCAGGGCCGGGCCGTCCACGGCGCGAGCCGCGGCAATCGCCGTGTCGACCTCCTCGGGCGTTGTCGCCCTGAAAGCGGCCACGCCGTAGGCCTCGGCCAGCTTGACCCAGTCGGGGCCGAGCAGGTGGCTGGAGTGGTAGTTGCCAGCGTAGACAAGCTCCTGCCACTGCCGAATCATGCCCAGCTTGTGGTTGTCCAGTAGCGCGATCTTGACGGGGATGTGGTCCTGGACGAGCGTCATCAGTTCCTGAGACGTCATCTGCAGACCGCCGTCACCGACGATCGCCCAGGTTTCCTTGTCCGGACGGCCGATTGCCGCGCCCATCGCGGCCGGCAGCCCGAAGCCCATCGTGCCGAGGCCGCCAGAACTGATGTGGCTGTTCGGGCGCCGGAACCCGGCGTAGCGCGCCGTCCACATCTGGTTCTGTCCGACGTCGGCAACGATCGTGGCGTCGTGGCTCGATGCCTCGCCGATCCGGCAGACGACGAAGTCGGCCGAGAGCTGGCCGTTGCGCCACGATCCGGATCCATGCCAGGGCGTCTTCTCCGACTCGAGCCGCCACTCGGCGAGCTCTTGCAGGTAGGCCGCTCGACGCTCCGGCTCCACGGCCGGGACCATCGGCAGCAGAGCCGTCAGCACGCGCTTCACGTCACCGACGATCGGAACTTCGACGGCAACGTTCTTGCCGATCTCGGCCGGGTCAATGTCTACGTGGATGATGCGGGCGTACGGCGCGAACGTGGGAACGTGGCCGGTGACGCGGTCGTCGAANNGTTGACGTGCTTCCAGCCGTGCATGCCCACCCAGCCGAGGCTGAGCGGATGCGTCTCGTCGATCGCCCCGACGCCCAGCAGCGTGTGGGCCACGGGGATCTGGGCCTTCTCTGCCAGCTCACGCATCTCGTCCACGGCGTCCGAAATGAGGACGCCGTGGCCGGCCAGGATCACCGGCCGCTCGGCCCGCGCGATCTCCTGGGCCGCGAGCTTGATCTGGCGGTAGTTGCCCTCGAAGTTGGGCTTGAAGCCGGGCAGGTCCAGCGTGTCCGGATGCTCGGCCGTGCAGGCGCCCATCAGGGCGTCCTTGGTCATGTCGATGTGGACGGGACCGGGCCGGCCGGTCGCGGCGATGTGGAAGGCTTCGGCGACGACGCGGGGGATGTCGTTGGGATCGCGGACCAGGTAGTTGTGCTTGGTGCACGGCAGNNAGCGCGACCATCGGCACCGAGTCCAGCATGGCGTTGCCGATGCCGGTGACGAGGTTCGTGGCGCCGGGGCCGGAGGTCCCGAGGCAGACACCGACCCGGCCGCATGCCCGGGCGTAGCCGTCGGCGGCGTGGGCGGCGCCCTGTTCGTGGCGGACCAGGATGTGACGCAGTTCCGGGTAATCACCGAGGACGTCGTACAGGGGCAGGAGCACGCCGCCGGGGAAGCCGAAGAAGACATCCACTCCCTGGCGGAGCAGCGCCTCACAGAGCGCGTCGGCGCCGATGCGCGGCCGCTTCAGGCCGCGTTCGGCCAGGCTCTTGATCTGCTTGCGGAGTGTGTCGGTGAGCATCTCGTGGCGGCCGGCGCTGATCGCCTCGGCGCGAGCCGTGCCCGCACCGGGCATGTGGTTGATCCGATCGCGCTGGCTCGGCGCCCCGCCCGAGTCGTCCTCTTTGGTGCCCATCACTTCGTCCCTTCCTGTTCGTGCCCACCGGATCGGCGGCTCCGGCCCGTCGAGCGGCGGTGTGCCTGCTCACGAAAAAACCCCCGCCGTCCGGCGAGGGTTCTGGTTGGTTCTGGGTCTAGCGTGTCTAGCGCTGATCCCCCCGTCCAGTCCCCCGCCGGGAGCCGGTAATGAGTACGAATACGCGCTCAATACCGATCTCTACAGAGCGAAGAAGACCGAAGAGGGATACGTCCACCAGACCGAGGTCCTCAGTAGGAACCTGCACACGCCGACCATCCGTCCGAACGAGGATGGCAACATGGCGGCGGTTCCGGCTATTGAACAGACCCAACCTGGTTCTCCGTAGCTAGCGCCCCCGGGTATTACAGCCCGCGGTTCGGCGAGTGTACCAGCAGCGGTCAAGCTTTGCGCCATTCCCCAGTCGGGGGGGGCGGGCCTGGTACATGAGGTATCGCCCGCGGAGGATGTGACTGGAGCAGATCCAGCGCCGCAGTTGCCCTACGAACCAGCCATGGTGTCTGGAGGCATCGGCATCAGTCTCTCGCTACGCCACACTCGCACGACACGAACCCGCTCGACGTCCACCCGATAGACGATCCGGAACGGCGGATGAACAAGCTCGCGCAACCAGGGCATCTCAAACTCCGGAACGGCTCTTCCGCTGTCGGGGAAATCGGCAAGCTGTTCGATACGCTCCAGGATCTCGCGCACGAGCCGATCACCGACCTCCGGTACCGAAAGGGCGATGCACCAATCGCGCAGGTCCTCCAAGTCCCGGACGGCCGACTCGGCGATCGAGATACGGCGACTGCTCACCTTAGACGAGTCCGAGCCGACGCCTTGCCTCCGCCAGCGGGAGTTCGCGCCCGCCCTCGAGATCGGCGAGCCCAGCGAGTACGGATCGCATGAACTCGCGCTCTTCCTGGCCTGCCTCAAAATCTGAAAGCCCCTGTACGACGGCGACTCCGCGACCTCGGCTGGTCAGAAGGATCGGACGACCGGTTTCGTCGGCCTGCCGGACGATCCTTCCGGGGTTCACTTTCAGATCACCGAGCGGGACGACGTCTTTCGAGAACCTGACTGCGGTGCCCATTGGGTCTCCCTGAGGCGCCTTGAACTGGTGCTAAGCATAGCACCAGTTAATTGGAGCCAGAGCCCTGGGCAACGACGGTAGGAATAGCGGCGCCTACTTGTCGAACTGGTCGAAGAACAACGAGTCCATCTCATAGGTCTGGACGGGCGTCAAGCCGAGTGAAAGGCGCTCCAGCATATCGAGCAGCCTGTCGCCATCCACCAACTCGATCGACGGCGCTCTTGGAAGAGCACTTTGAAACTGACAAGGGCGTTGTCGTTGACTTGCAGGAGCCCAATGCCATCGATGCCGTCGTCGCCAGATCGACCGGTGACCGTCACCTCTTGGAAGCCCGACAAATCAGCCTACACCCGCCTTGAAACTGCCTCGGAGCCGCGTCCCAAATACCCGCGCTTAGACTTGCCCTTCTTCTTCGATTTCGGCTCCGGCGTCGGCGCGGCCTGGGGCACCGGCACCGGCGCGGACACCGGCGCGGACACCGGCGCGGACACAGTCGCCGCCACCGCAACCTTTGCCGCCGGCTTCGGGCCGGCCGCCGAGAGGGCGAGCTTCGCCAGCCGGTCGATCGCCTCTTCGAGCGGCGCAAGCGTGACATCCGCGCTGGACCCGGCCTCGTAGTACCCGAACGGGTTGTCCAGATCCCGGATCAGCAGGAGGAGGAAGATCATCAGATAGGCGATGATCCCGGCGAAAAAGAGCGACTCGTAGAACGGGTCGACGAAGGTGAGCACGAGACCCAGACACAGCAGGAACGTGATCATGTCGGCGAGCAGGTAGCCCGTGGAAACGAAGGACGTTTCCCGGATGATGTTGATCCGGATGATCGTGCGCCGGAGATTGCTCTGCTCTTGCTTCAGCCGGGCGATGAATGTCCCCTGCGTTGACGACTGCAAGTTCTCGAACTGGACGGTCAGGTCGTTGACGCCCTCGAGCAGGTCCGCGACCTCGACCTTCTTGTAGAAGTAGCCGTACAAGTCGGCAGCCAATTGCGATATCCGGTTCAGGCACGGCTTGATGTTCGCTTCGGGCTTGGAGAGTCCGATGCCGACCACCTCAGTGGCCATGTTCTCCAGGCACGCACCCAGCTCGCCCGGGAGACGCTCACTCTCCTTGTAGTCCGACAGGACGCCGCTGAGAAGGAAGCCCATCAGGAAGACGTTGGCGGCGATGATGCCGGTGAAGAGCGCGTTGAGTTGGATCGCTTCCCCACGGAAGTAGTGGGCGACACATTTGGCGATGAGGACGATGGCCACCACCGCGCCGACTCGCGCGAGGAAACGGATCTCGTTGGGGATCTTCATTGCTCTCGCCTTCTCCCGGTCGACGCCCGCTCGGGCGCATGGTGCGAAAGGTACGCGACGAAACAACCACCTGCTGGCCGGTTGCGCCTGGAGGCGCTCTTCCTTCGTCCAGTCCGCGCGCCGCTACTTGGTCCGACTGCGATGGAGCGGCCACCACGCCCACTCGCCGATGAAGGCGGTGATGGCCGGGACCAGCAAGCTGCGGACGACGAACGTGTCGATCAAGACGCCCAATGCCACCGCCACTCCAACCTGGAACAGCAGCTGCAGCGGCGAGGTTACGAGCGCTCCAAATGTGCCGGCCAGGATCAGCCCGGCCGACGTGATGACCGTGCCCGTCCGCGCCGACGCGATCCGGATTCCCGGCCGCAAGTCGCGCGTCATGCTCTCCTCCCTGACCCGGGACATCAGGAAGATGTTGTAGTCGGACCCGAGGGCGACGAGCAAGACGAAGACCATCAGCGGGATGAAGTAGTTGAGACCGGATTGGCCGAACACGTTCTGCAGGATCAGCGCCGAGATGCTCAAGCTGGTCGCGTAGGACAACAGGACAGTGAGGACCAGGTAGATCGGCGCCACAAGCGCTCGGAGCAGCAGGATCAGCACCAGCAGGATGCCGAGGATCGTGATGGCGGCGACGCGCAGGAAGTCCGAAGAGATCGTGTCCTGAACGTCGGTGAACTCGGCACTTGCCCCACCGACATATGCCTTGGGAGCGGCCGCGGCGCCGGCCGTGGCGCCAAAGTGGCCGGGGTCCGTGGCCAACAGCGTCCGCAGTGCCCGGACCGTGCGGAACGACTGCTGGTCGTACGGGTTCGTCGACGTAGTCACGTAGATGCGGGCCACGGTGCCGTCGGCCGACTCGAAGGAGGCCCTCAGGTCCGGAGAGGCGTAGAGATCGGTCGGACCGAAGTCGGCGGCCAGCCGCCCCAGCTCGACTGGAAGTCTCGTCCGGGCCGCGGCCATAGCCAGCTGCGTCGCCTGCATGCCGTCACTCGGGGCAATCTCGGTGGGTGCGAAGTAGAAGGCGACCGGCTGATCGGCGAACCACTTCGAGAGGCTCTGGACGGAGCCGAGCAACTGCCCCAATCCCGCCGGGGTCATGTTGTCGGCAAGCGCCGCCACCGACGTCGCGGCCGCCTGGTATGACGGGACCGCCTTCACGGCCGGGTCCGCGACACCCAACTCCTCGAGGTAGGACTTGAGAGCGACGACCTGTGAATTCGGTCCGGACGACGCCGGGGCAGAGGCTGCCTTCTGAAGTGTGCCCGCAATCGCGGTGAGTTGAGTCGAGACGTTGGCCACGCTGCGAGCCGACACGAGTCCGGTTGACAGCGTCGACAGATCCGCGTTGGCGGGATCCAGGTCCGCGGCCGGCACCTTCGGGAAGGCGGCGTGGAGACCGCCAACGTAGGTCGCAGTGGACTGCACGCCCGCCAGACTGGCGTCGCCCAACTGGACGTTGAGGTCGCTGCTCGGCGGCTTCTGATATGCCGCGATCAATTGGGGCAGCTGAACGGAGGGCCGCAGCAGGTCCGACGTGGACCCCACGCCGGCCGGATCGACCTCGCTCCGAACCGTCTGAATGTCGGGCAGCGCCGCGATCGCCTTCTCCACTGCGCCGAGTGCGGCCAGTCCTTGCTGCGACGCGAAACCCGTCGAGCTGCCGGCGGGCGCCTTGATCAGGACGGTCAGCGGCATCAGCTGGCCCTCGGCGAGGTGCTTGCTCAACGTTTCATAACCCTGCCTGGACTCGGCGCCGGACGGCAGTTCGTTGAGTACGTCGAAGTTCTGCTTGAGCTGGGGCAACGCCAGGGACGGGACGATCAGGACCGCGAGCACCAGCCCCACGATCAGACCGGGGCGGGCAGTGATGCGGCGGGCGAGGGCCGCCCAGGCGCCCTTCTCATCGTCGTCGGCGGTCCGCGTCTTCTCGTGGAGCGGCCAGAAGAGGCGCCGCCCGAAGATGGCAAGAAGCGACGGGGTGAGCGTCAGTCCTGCCAGCAGTGTCACAAAGACGGCGATCGCCAGCGCCGGCCCGGTGGTCTGGATCATCCCAAACCGCGCCACGTACATCGATGAGAGACCCACGATCACCGTTGCCGCGGACGCGGCGATGACGGCGCTGATACGCCCGACGGTGACTCTCAGTGCGTCGCCGTGTTCGTTCCGGGCCAGTTCCTCTCGGAATCGGGATATGAAGAAGATCGTGTAGTCCGTGCCGACGCCGAAGACAAGAACGACGATGAATGAATCCAGCACGGACGAAAGCGGCCAGCCGGCCTGGGCCAGGAAGCCCAGGATGCCTCGGGCCACCAGGAAGGCGGCCCCGATCGTGAGCAATGGCGCGAGCGCGGCGAGCGGCGCCCGGTAGATCAGCAGCAGAACCAGGACGACCAGGATGATCGTCACCAACGTTGTCCTGTCGGTGCCGTCCTGGATGGCCTTGAGGTAGTCGCGCCCGATACCCGCCTGGCCGGTCACCTGAGCAGTCACCCCGGCCGGCAACACTCCGGACTCGGCCAGGTGCGCCCTGATGTCGTTGATCGAGGCATTGGTCCGAGGCAGGAAGGATGGCGAGCTGAAGTCGACCCGGGCCAGCTCGACGATGCCGTCGGTGCTGCGGAACATGGACGCGAGCGAGGGCGAATGCTCGGCGGTGACATAGCGAAGCACCGCGTCCGGATGGCCGGCGCTTTCGAAGTAGGCGCGCAGCCCTTCGATGCGGGAGCGGTCTGCATCCGTCAGCCCGCCCGTCCGAGAGAAGACGATGAGCGCCGCACTTGGGGCGGAGTCGTTGGGGAACGAACTCGCGATCACCTCTCGAGCGGCAAGAGACTCGGCGTCGCGCGGCAGGAAGCTCGTTTCGTCGGCCGAGCCCGCCTTGGAGAGTGATGGGGCAAGGGCGGCGAAGCCGGCCGCGGCAACGAGCCAGCCGACGACGAAGACGAACCGAAGCCGGAAGACAAGCGAGCCGAGTCGATCGAACATCAGGACTCCCGCATGAGGTACTTCTTCAGCTCGACCGGGACGAATCGAGAGCGCGATCCATGTCGATGCGATTGTATCCAGCCGGCTGCGCGGAGGTTGCCGGGGGCGACTTGCGCCGCAGCCTCGGGATCGCCACCAGGATTGCGGGAGTGGTGATCCAGAAGACCGGCATGGCAAGGGCCGTGGCCACGGGCACGACCCAGCGCCGGTCCGTGCGAGCACCCCAGACGATGAGGCCGGCGGCGGCAACGACGCGCAGCCATAGCGGCGGGAAGAGGAACGAGTACCAATCGTTCGAGCCCGCGCCTGTGTCCTGGGAAGCGGTCAGGAACTTGATCCAGTCGAACCACGCACTCGGGGCGATGACGAACGAGACGGCCGATATCGCCGCGGTCGCGCCGAGAGCCCAGGCGAGCGATCGCCACTCGCGCCGGACGACGAACCACAGCAGCGAGACGCCGGGCGTGACCTTCGTCAGGATGCCGATCGACCACAGCGCCGGGTACTCGAACCCGAGGACGCAGACGGTGGCCAGCAGAATGTGGACGTTGCCGTGGTACAGCTCGAGCGGCACCGGCAGGAAGACCAGCCAGACCAGAGCCATGCGGCGAGTCAGCCAGACCAGGTTGACGATCAGAAAGCTCGCCCACAGCACGTAGAAGACGCCGAACGGAACCAGATGCGCGGGGCTCGCCAACAGGGCAAAGGCCGGTGAATATGTGAACGAGCCGATCGTCCCGAGAGCCGCGGTGTATGGATGGAAGACATCCACATTCCAGTACGCGAATGAGTCGAAGCCGACGACGCTCTTGAAGTTGGGCGTTCCCGGAACGATGAGCATCAGCCAGCCGAACAGGACGTAGCCGAAGATCGAGAGCCCCAGGATCGTGGGCTTGCGGTAGAGCGGCAGGCGGGCGCGGATCCGGGTCCGAAGCCCGGAAGTGGCCGGTGCGGTCACGCGGGTGTCGCGTTGGGCGCCGCGTCGGGTGTCGCGTTGGGCGCCGCGTCGGGCGGGGCCGGCTCGGCGGTCGAGTCCCGCCGCAAGCGCCACCATGCCACGAGCGGAGCGAAGCGGCTGACGGCGAGGATCGGGCAGGTGATCACTGCGGCAGCGTAGGCGAGCCAGGCCTTCCGGGAGTAGACCGCGTACAGGGCCACGACGCCGGCAATCGCGAATCGAAGGACGAAGTCCATGCCGCCCCACGACGGGACGATCGCGATGACGCCACTCCCCGACATCAGCGAGTTGTTCTCCCAACCGAAGGTGGACACGTAGTCCGACCATGCCCCCGGCACGATCAGATACGAGACCAGGCTTGCGGCGGCGAGAAGGGCCGTCCCAACGACAAGCGGACGACGCGACTCCGGCATCCGAAACCACAGGTACGGGACGATGAGCGCCGGGCCGAACTTCAGGGCAGCGGCCCAGGGCACCAGGTAGGCGCCCCGCCGATCGCGCAGGGCGAAGACGAGGACCGCCCCGATCTGCAGGGTCACGTTGCCCAGGCTCAACTCGGTCAGCACCGGAATGAAGAGGCAGGCCACGACCGCGGCCTTCCACGATCCGACCATATAGCGCAGGCAGAGAATCCCGGATGCCCGCCAGACCCATGCCACCAGCAGCTCAGGGAGTGGCGCGGCCGGAACGAAGAGCTGGGCGAAGAGCGGTGGGTACTTGAATGCCCCGAGGTCGGAGACACTGGCCTGAGAGTACAAAGTGGTCCCATCCAGGACGTGACGAGCGGCCAGCCAGTAGGCCCGCGTGTCGTAGGCGAGGCCGCCGTCTCGTCCGATCAGCACCGACGCGGCAGCAAGCACGAGCGCGCCGCCGAGCACCAGCCCCGCGTCCATCAGGATGCGGACGCCGATCCCGCGGAACCGCTCGGATCTCAGAGCAATCAAGAAGTTCGTCATGTCAGGACGCGGCTCCATTTGCGGCCACATGCCCCGCGGATTCGTCGGGGAGTGGCGCGTCGACGCCCCGGAGCCAGGCCCAGCGGCTCGAAGCAATCAGGAAGTAGGCCACGAGCAGGCAGGCCATCCACCAGCCGATAGCGTGGTACACGCCCAGGAAGAGAGTGGCCAGGAGGATCGCCCAGTCGCGCCGAATGGTGAGCAGGCCGGGCAGGAGGAACAGGAAGGTGTAGCCGTGCACGCTCGGCGTCGCGATCAAGAGGGCGATCCCGAGCCATGCCACGGCGTCGCGGCCGCGGACCGACAGTGCCAGGGCGATTCCAAAGGCCGCGAGGATGAGGTCCGGCACGCCGAGTCGCCGACCCAGGGCCACTCCGCCGACTGTCCATTTGGGGTCCGCGGCCCTTTGCAGCTGAGCCAGCCAGTCGCCGTAGATGGAGATGCCCGTCAGCGGCAGCAGCACCACGACCACGGCGACGAGGACCACCATGCCGATCACTGCGGCCCTGAAGCGGCGGCGGGCCAGAAAGAGCACGGGGAGCATCTGCGTGACCTTGAGCGCCCCGATGGCTGCCGCGAGCACGCCGTTGAGCGCGTCCCGGACGGGCAGGAATGCCCTGGTCCGCAGCGTTCGGCCGGCCGGCTCGTAGACAAGCGCCACGAACGCGGCGAAGGCGAAGATCTGGCTGTTGCCCGTGATGAGGCCTTCGGCGAAGGGCGGCCAGGCCAGAACGAACGGCACGGCGGGCCACGGGATGGCCAACCGGCGGCACGTCCAGACCGCGCACATGGCGCAGAGGATCAGCCACGTTCCGGTCACGGCCCCCCGCGGGAGAGCGGCAATCGGCGTGAGCAGCGGCAGAAGGAAGGGCGGGTACAGGTAGGGCAGGTCCGGCCCCTTCTCGACGAGCATCGCCGAGGCCGGGTATGCCTGGCCGCCACTGGAGAAGTGCGAGGCCGCGCGGAGCGGGATCTCCAGATCGATGCCCGCAGGAAAGGCGCCGAACAGCTCCGGTAGGCCCAGGATGCAGGCGACGCCGACGACGACCGCAAGGCCAATCGTGAGGCGGCGGTTCCATCGGCCGCGCTGGTCGAACAACTCGGCGAAGGCCGCTCGGCCGCGGCCCAGCCACAGCCTGGTCAGGGCCACGAGGCGCGGCTCCGGTGGCAGCTCGGCATCGCCACGGGGCCGGCTCTCCGCCGTCCCGGTCTCCTCAGTCACGCGTCCTTGTCCTTTCGGCTCCGGCGCCCCAGCCACCACAGGCCGATCACCGCACTCGCGGCAATCGGAATGACCCAGTATCGGCCGCCCGGATCCTCCGGCCCGGCCGCGATGCCGGTCGCGCGGACCCGGACAAGCGGCATCCCTTCGCACTTACGCGCGATTTCATCTGGACTGTCGCGCCACGGGTTGCCCATCCCGATCATTCCGGCGATGGCACCCATGCTGCGCAGGAGCGGGGCCAAAACACGGCGTCGCTCGTCGGCGTCGGTGACTTCCTCGGCCACGCCCGAGAAGGCGCGGCTCGGCAGGATCACCTCGACATGCGAGTCGGCCAGAACGTTCTGGAACCAGTGCGTCCTGCGACCGAAGCCCGCGACACAGTAGACATGCTCGCCGACGATCGTGTATCCGAGCGGAGCGTCGCGCATCTCGCCGCTCTTCCGGCCGCGGGTTCTCAGGATCATCAAGTACCCGGTCGCCGGGTTGGACATGTACCGCCCGAGGCCCATCTTCAGGGCAGGCACGCTGACGTACTTGTTCACGGCAGTAAACCCATCGTGAACCGCCGGGAGCAGCTTCGCGATCCATTCCGGATACGCCAGGCCCTCGCCCCAGGCGTCTGTTCCGCGATCGCCTTCGGGCTGATCGTGAGCCGCTTCCGCAGTCGACATGGATGCCCCCTTGATCGTCACGCCCATGCCGGGCGCACGCCAAGGTTAGGCCACCGACCGGCCTCCCGTGAGCCCGCCGAACACGGACCCGTCAGCCTCAGATCGCGGTACGATTCAAGTAGTTGCGCAGTTGCGGATCGACCGATCAAACGATTTCCGAGTCGATGGTCGGCGGATCCGGCCAGGCCCCACAAGTTGGCCGAAGGATGAGATGACCCAGCCGACCGATCCCGCTCCGATCCTTCCAGTCTCGGTCGAACGCCTGGACGCGTTGGTCCGATCGCTGAGCATCGAGGACCGGGCCAGGTTGACCTCCGGTGTGGACGCGTGGCACGCCGCCGGCGTCGATTCGATCGGCCTCGGGCAGATGCTGACATTGGACGGGCCGAACGGCGTTCGTGGCATCGTCTTTCCCAAGGGTTCGAGTGCGACCTGCACGCCGTGCGGGACGGGACTTGGCGCCACGTGGGACGTGGGTCTGGTCGCAGAGGTGGCGGCCCGGATCGGCTCAGAGGCGAAACGGGCCGGGGTCCACTACATGCTCGGGCCCGTCATCAACTTGATCCGCTCCCCGCTCGCGGGCCGCGACTTCGAGTGCTATTCGGAAGACCCGCTGCTCACCGCAGACCTTGGCGTCGCGTACGTGATGGGGATGCAATCGCAGGGCGTTGCCGCCTGCCCGAAGCATTTCGTGGCCAACGATTCGGAGAGCCACCGCACCACGGTCAACTGCATCGTCGACGAACGGACACTCCGGGAGGTCTACCTCCTGCCCTTCGAGGCCGTGGCTCGTGGCGGCGCCTGGTCGATGATGGCCGCGTACAACAGGGTCAACGGCGTTCAGTGCAGTAACAACCGCACGCTCATCGGGGACGTGCTACGCGACGAATGGGAATGGGACGGCGTCCTGATGTCGGACTGGATGGCCACCCACGACACCGTCGCCGATGCCACCGCCGGACTGGACCTGGAGATGCCCGGTCCGCCGCGCCATTTCGGGCCGGCGCTCGCCGCAGCCGTCCGGCGGGGCGAAGTCGACGAGGAGACGCTCAACTGCGCGGCTCTGCGAGTGCTCGTCCTGGCGGCCCGGGTTGGAGCCCTGCCCGTCCAGGCCAGGTCGGTCGCCACTCCGCCTGCGGACCGGAGTCCGCAGGAAGTGATCCAGCTCTCCGACGCGAGCGCCGCGGCGCTGGTCCGCAGGGCGGCCGCGGACTCGTTCGTTCTGCTCGCCAACGACGGTGTCTTGCCGCTGTCCCCCACGCAGCTCAAGCGCGTCGCCGTGATCGGCCCCAACGCCGCCCGGCCCTGCACCCAGGGCGGCGGTGCCGCCCACATTCCCGCGCCATACGCGGTCACACCGCTGGAGGGCTTGCGGGCGGCGCTGCCGGCCGGCGTCGAGATCGTCCACGAGCCCGGCTGCAGAATTGATCTCTTCCTGCCACCGCTCGCTCGGATGAACTTGACGGACCTTGACGGCGAACCCGGCCTGACGGTTGAGTTCTTCCGCGGCCAGGATCTCGAGGGCCAGCCGGTCGCTCGGTACAACAACCAGTCGAGCGACCTGGACCTGTTCGGCGATCTGCCGGCCGAACTGCCCCAGAACGACTTTTCGGCCCGCATCTCTGCCTGGCTCACGCCCGGAGTCAGCGGTCCGCACAAGGTGGCGATGCGTGGGTTCGGCGGTCGCCGGCTATTCGTGTCCGGCGCGAAGGCCGCCGACGCGTGGAACGCGCCCGCCGGAGCCGATATCCCGACCGCGATGTTCGAGGGCAAAGAGGAGGGCGGCGTCTTCGAATTCGAGGCCGGAAAGCGCATCCTCATCGTCGGCGAAGCGCATTCGGTGACACACGATCCCGTCTTGCTGACCATGGGCTGCTCCGAGCCCGAAGTCGTGGGAGCCATCGACTCGGCCGCCGCTGCTGCAGCCTCGGCCGACGTCGCCGTTGTGGTCGTCGGCACGGACGAAGTCTGGGAGAGCGAAGGCCGCGACCGCAAGACCGTCACGCTGCCGGGTCGCCAGGACGAGTTGGTGGAGCGAGTGGCCGCGGCCAATCCCAGGACGATCGTGGTGGTCAACGCGGGCTGCCCGATGGACCTGCCCTGGTCGGATAAGGTCGCCGCCATCGTCTACGCCTGGTTCCCGGGCCAGGAATTCGGCAACGCGCTGGCAGACGTTCTCCTCGGAGTTGCCGAACCCGGCGGTCGGCTGCCGGTGACACTCGCCCGCCGGGCCGCCGATTTCCCAGCCTACGACACGACGCCCGGCCCCAACGAGGAGCTCGTCTACAGCGAAGGCATCAACGTCGGCTATCGCGGTTTCGACGTCGCACGCATCGAGCCGCGCTTCGCCTTTGGACACGGCCTCGGCTACACCACCTTCGAGTACGAGTTGCTGGAGCTGGCGTCCGACGGATTGGCCGAAGGAGAGCCGCTCGAACTGCGTGTCAGGCTGCGCAACTCCGGCCGGCGGCCCGGCAAGGAAGTCATCCAGGTCTATGTTGCGGATCTCGAGAGCTCGGTGCCGCGTCCCCCGCGCGAACTCAAGGGCTTCGCCGTCGTCCGACTCGAGCCGGGCCAGGCAACGGAGCTGGTGCTCGCTCTCGAGGACCGTGACCTCGCCTACTGGGACCCGGCCCGGAACTCCTGGCGGATCGAGCCGGGCCGGTTCGAGATCCAGGTGGGGCATTCGTCGCGCGACATCCGCCTTCGCCAGACCTTCGAGCTCGCCTGAGCCGCGCCATCCGGACGAGCCAAACCAGGCGGCCTCGGCGGCCTCTTGCGATCATCTGGTAACCTCGATGGCCCCCGTCCGCTGTGAGGCGGGGCAAGAGATCGCGAGTGGAACGATGGCTGATAGACCGCGCACCCTTGTCGAGAAGATCTGGAGCGACCACGCGGTGTCGCTCCGCGACGACGCCGTGTCGCTTAGCGACCACGTAACGGCGTCCGACCCCGGAGCCCCGGCAATTCTCGCGATCGATCTTCACCTCGTTCACGAGGTCACCAGCCCGCAGGCATTCACCGGCCTCCGGGCTCGCGGCGCGAAGGTTCGCAAGCCCGGCCAGACCGTGGCTACCGCCGACCATTCGATCCCCACGACGGACCCGTCGATCCCGATCGCCGATGAACTGGCCCGAAAGCAGCTCGCCCAGATCGAGGAGAACTGCCGTGAGTTCGGGATCCCGTTCTACGGCCGCGGGTCCGGATCCCGCGGCATCGTCCACGTCATCGGGCCGGAGCTTGGGCTGACGCAGCCGGGCATGACCATCGTCTGCGGCGACTCCCACACCGCCACCCACGGCGCCTTCGGGGCGCTGGCGTTCGGCATCGGGACCAGCGAGATCGAGATGGTCCTGGCCACCCAGACGCTGCTGCAGCGCAAGCCGAAGACCTTCCGGGTCCAGATCGACGGTCGGCTGCAGCCCGGCGTCGGCGCGAAGGACATCATCCTCGCCCTGATCGCCGAGATCGGAGTCGGCGGCGGAACCGGACACGTCTTCGAATTCACCGGTGACGCCATCCGCGCGCTGTCGATGGAAGAGCGGATGACG
>PMIE01000067.1:0-34217 GCA_003156975.1 Chloroflexota bacterium
TTTTCAACGCTGCTGGCGTACTTGGACGCAGTAGCGGTGAGGTTTCTTTGGGCGTTTAGGGCCTCGATGTTGGTGTTGATTCGGGTACTCACGAGAGTGGGCCTCCATGCCGTTGTCTCTTGTCCATGTCTTTGCCATCGGATTGGTGGCTTGACTGGGTAGATATCGGCCCGGCGACCCGCTGTTTGACGTATTGGCTACGGTTTTCGGGTGAACCCCTACCCCTACCGGGCAAACCCCTACCGCTTTCGTACCGTTTGAACGCGACATAAACAGCACCGCCGCGAGTCCTGGAACTCGCGGCGGTGGAATTGCGGTTGGTATGAGCCGGGCTTTGGAGCTAGCTGCTCGGGCCCATCGACGAGCTAGTCCCTGTTCTTGCCTCTGACGTCGACGAACACCGCGAGGAGAAGAACGAGGGCCTTGATCGCGAACTGATAGTCGATGCCGATGCCCATCAGGCCCATGCCGATGTTCAGGATGCCCAGGACGAGGGCGCCGATCACAGCACCGGCTACGGTTCCGATACCGCCGTAGGCCGACGCACCGCCGACGAACGTGGCAGCGATGACGTCCAGCTCGAACCCGTCGCCGGCCTTCGGAGTGGCTGAGTTGAACCGAGCGGCGGCGATCAGGCCACCGACGGCCGACAGGACGCCCATGTTGATGAAGACAAGGAAGACCATCTTCTTGGTCTTGACGCCCGACAGCATGGCTGCCTTGGCGTTGCCACCGACCGCGTAGATGCGACGTCCGATGACGGTCCGGACGGTGACGAACATGTACACGCCGATGAGGACGAGCACGAGGAGAAGAACTTCCGGCAGGCCGAAGAAGCCGGCCAGGCGGTAGGCGAGGAACATGATCGCGATCGTCTGGATCGCGTTCTTGGCGACGAACTGGCCAACATGCGAAACCTGGAAGCCGTACTTGAGTTGCTCTCGGCGGGACGACAGGTCAAGGACTATGAGCGCGACGCACAGGATGATGGCCAGAAGGAGCGTGGTCACCTTGAGTTGATCGGGTCCGAACGGATCCTGGACCGTGCCGAACACCTCCGGGATGAACCCTGAGGCGATATCTCGGAAGCCCGACGGGAATGGCCCCACGGGCTGGCCGTTGAGCATGAACAGCGTCAGGCCGCGGAACAGGAGCATCCCGGAGAGGGTGACGATGAACGAGGGAATGCGCATGTACGCAATCCAGAACCCGTGCCAGGCGCCGATAAGGCCGCCGATGACCAGGGCCGCCACAATTCCGATCAGCGGATCCAGATTGTAGTTGACCATGAGGACGGCCGCGATAGCGCCGGTGAAGGCCGCAACCGAGCCAACCGAAAGGTCGATATGGCCGGCCACGATGACCAGCAACATCCCCAGGGCCATCGCGATGATATAGCCGTTCTGGAGGAAGACGTTAGTAACGTTCTGCGGCTTCAGCATCACGCCGCCGGTCGTGTACTGGAAGAACGCAACGATCACGACAAGAGCAATGAGCATGCCGAATTGGCGGACGTTCCGGCTGATGGCGGTGATCAATCTCTCGCCCGAGTCGCCTGGGGAGGCAGGGGCTTGTGGTATAGGAGCCGTTCCCGCGGTCATGCAACAATCCCTTCGTCGCTGGCTCGACCGAGCCGCATGATGGCTTTCATGATCGTCTCCTGCGAGGCCTCGGCAGCCGGCATCTCTGCCACGATCTGGCCCGAAGCCATCACGAAGATCCTATCGGATATGCCGAGGATCTCGGGTAGTTCGGATGAGATGAAGACCACCGCCTTACCCTCGGCAGCCAAGCGATTGATGATGGTGTAGATCTCGAACTTGGCGCCCACGTCTATACCGCGCGTGGGCTCATCCAGGATGAGCACGTCCGGGTTGGCGAAGAGCCACTTCGAGAGAATGAGCTTCTGCTGGTTTCCGCCGGACAGGTTGACCGCGATCTGCTTCACGCTCGAGCACTTGATGTTCAGCTGATCGCGATAGCTGTTGGCGACCCTGATCTCACGAGGCTCGCTGATGATCGAATGGCTCGAGACGCCATCCAAGTTAGCGAGCGTGATGTTCGTCTTGACGTCGCTGATCAGGACCAGACCGAAGGTCTTGCGATCCTCCGTAACGTATGCGACGCCGTTCTTGATGGCCTTCGGGATGGAACTGACGTCGACTTCCTTGCCGTTCCTGAACGCGGAGCCGCTGACGAAGCGTCCCCAAGAACGGCCGAACACGCTCATCGCGAACTCGGTCCGGCCGGCGCCCATGAGACCGGCGATGCCGATGACCTCACCCCTGCGGACGTTGAGGCTCACGTCCTTGATAACCATTCGGTCATCGTAGATTGGGTGAGCAACGTTCCAGTGTTTGACCTCGAAGACAACCTCGCCGATCTCCGCTTGCCGTGGCGGAAAGCGGTGAGTCAGGTCGCGTCCGACCATGCCCCGGATGATTCGGTCCTCGCTGACCTTGCCGGCTGTCGCATCGAGCGTTTCGACAATTCGGCCATCGCGCATGACGGTGATCGTGTCGGCGACCGACTCGACCTCTTTGATCTTGTGTGAGATGAGAACGGAAGAAATGCCCTTGGCCTTGAACTCCCTCAAGAGGTTCAGGAGCTTCTGGCTGTCCGTCTCGTTTAGAGCGGCCGTCGGCTCATCAAGAATGAGGAGCACGACCTCTTTGGAAAGCGCCTTGGCGATCTCAACGAGCTGCTGCTTGCCGACACCGAGTCTTCTCACCGGAGTGTCTGTCGAGTCGTCGAGGCCGACGATCTTCAGAAGGTCCCGTGCTCGCGCGTGAGCGGCTCCCCAATTCACCAACCCGTGCGCACCCTCTTCGTTGCCGAGAAAGATGTTCTCGGTGATCGAGAGCTGGGGGACGAGTGCGAGTTCCTGGTGGATGATGACGATGCCTAGATCCTCGCTGGCGCGAATGTCCGAGAACTTGGCTTCGCGGCCTTCGAACAGGATCTGGCCCTCGTATGTGCCGTGGGGATAGACCCCACTGAGGACCTTCATCAGTGTCGATTTGCCGGCGCCATTCTCACCAACGAGTGCGTGGATCTCGCCACGGCGCACGGATAGGCTGACGTCGGCAAGCGCCTTGACGCCAGGAAAGGTCTTCGTGATGCCCCGCATCTCGAGGAGCACCTCACTCACGTGTACCGCCTCCCGTTCCTATCCTGGTGGCAAAAAGAGTCGGGTCTGCGTCAGACCGTAGGCCGCGCACACCCGACGTTCTAGCGGAGCTTACTTGATGTCGGCAGCGGTGTAGTAACCGGTGTCGATCAAGGCGGACTGAACGTTGGCCTTGGTGACAGCGACCATGTCGAGCAGGAACGACGGGACGACCTTGATACCGTTGTCATAGGTCTTGGTGTCGTTGGTGTCGACGGTGGTGCCCTTGAGCATCTCGTCGGTCATCTTGGCGGCCTGGGTGGCCAGCTTGCGAGTGTCCTTGAAGATGGTCGAGGTCTGCTCGCCGGCAAGAATGGACTTGACGGACGGGAGCTCGGCATCCTGGCCGGAAACGCACGGGGCCGGCTTGGCGGTCGAGTAGTAACCAACGGCCTTCAGCGAGGCGATGATGCCGCGGCTGATGCCGTCGTACGGCGCGAGGACTGCGTCAACGCGCTTGTCGGTGTACTTGGAGCTGAGGATGTTGTCCATGCGGGCCTGGGCGACGGCGCCGTCCCAACGGAGCGTGCCGACCTCATCCGGGAACTTGGTCTGGCCACTCTGGATAACGAGGGTCTTGCTGTCGATGTAGGGCTGCAGGACCGACATGGCGCCGTTGAAGAAGAAGTGCGAGTTGTTGTCGTCGGGGGAACCCGCGAACAGCTCGATGTTGAACGGGCCCTTGTTGGTCTTGAGGCCGAGGCAGTCGACGATCGTGCCGGCCTGAAGAACGCCAACCTTGTTGTTGTCGAAGGTCGTGTAGTAGTCGACGTTCGGGCTCTTGTTGATCAGGCGGTCGTACGCGAGGACCTTGATCTTCGCGTCAGCGGCCTTCTGAAGGGTGTCGGTCAGGGTCGTGCCATCGATCGCGGCGATGATCAGGACCTTGGCGCCCTTGGTGATCATGTTCTCGATCTGGGAGACCTGGGTCGGGATCTTATCTTCCGCGAACTCGAGGTCCGTGGTGTAGCCAAGGGCGGTGAGCTGCTTGACCAGGTTGTCGCCGTCGGACACCCAACGGGCCGAGGACTTCGTGGGCATCGCGATGCCGATGAGGCCACCCTTACCGGCGGCGCCGTTCCCAGCGCTGCTGCTGGGGGTAGTCGAGCTGCACCCGGTAAGTGCGAATACGCCGATCACGGCAATGCTGAGCAGTTTCTTCATGAATCCTCCATACGACGGGGCGAACGAGCCCCAACTCCCTATTTTGGGCGCGTAATAGCGTTCCTAAGGCTCGCTTGGCGAACCTGCCTCCCGTTTCCTCCGCGCCCGGTGCCCCGACACTTGGGCCGTTACCGGTCCCACATGGGCCGATGGCTGGACATCCTAGCCATCGGCCCATACACCCGTCAAGCCGTCCTCCAGTGTCCCGCAACAAATGATGGTAGGGCGTAGGGTCGCGCACCATTGGCAAGCGCGCATGAAGTGCCGGATCGGTGGGGGAGCCGCGGGCCCAGGCAACGCATCTGGCCGGCGCGGGAAGGCTCCGCGCCGCGAAACGCTCTGTCGAGTCGCGAGGGCTGAGTCTCAACGCTAGAATATGGACTCGGCACTCCGGCGGTTCGTCGTAGGAATAGTGGCGTGGTCTTCACTCTTCACTTGAAGCGATCGGGCTTGTTGCCTCTCTTGGCGGTGGTTTTGGCCGGCTGCGGCGCGGCCACGACCTCGCCCGCACCCGTCACGACGCCGCCCCCACCTTCAGCCACGGTCCTTGCGACTGCGTCTGTTGGATCATCTGTCGTGTCGGGAGGCGGTCCGCAGTCTGGCGGGGGGATGGCACTGCGCTTCATCAGCCCGACAGATGGATCGAGCGCGGCCGTTGCCTTCGATGCGAACGGCCGCCCCTCTGTGGCGGTCAAGATCGAAGTCACCGGCGTGGCTCCATTTGCGGTCGATCTTTTTGCCAACGGCGTGCCCGCCGTGGATGACGGGGGTCACCAACTCGAGGTGCGGGATCCCAGCGGGGTAGTTCCCTTCACGGCGGAGATCGCCTGGACGCCGCCAAAGGGAGGCGGCGAATACAGCTTGACCGCCACCGCGGTTGACTCCAACAAGAACCAGGCGGACGCGACCGTCCACGTTACGGTCACCGGCGTCGCGGCCTCTACGCCGATGCCACCGGCGCTGACCCACGATCAGGCTGCCAGCCGCCTGATGCAGCTCCTCCAGGACACCTACAACGTGCGTATTCCCGCCCCGTCACTGCAGCGCTTCGATGCGCCGGCCAACCCGAATCGCTCCCGTTGGATCGGAGCCGCCTACTACAAAGGGATGCGCTACTACGCGCAGATCTTCGATGACGGACACGTGGAATGGAGCAACGGACCGTACGCCGATCCCGCCCACCGCTCGACGACCGGCGCCTATACCTATTGCCGCCCCGCGGGCACCTACAAGGTTCTGGTTGTGTTCGTTGACTACAAGAACACCGGAACGGCCAAGCAGAATGCCCTGGCAACGGTTCCGGGCGTGGTGGCCTGGCTCAACGGCCAATACACAGCCTTTGCCGTGAGCCAGGGGTTCTCTTCGGCCCCGATGCGAATCGACGCCGATGCCGCGTACGTGGACTCACCGCCGGCGCCCGGTGAGCTTCTGACTCGTCAGCAGATAGTCACGCTGACCGGCAAGGACCCATCCAGGTACGACTTCACCATGCAGATCGATCTGGATGCTCAGGCGGAATACAGCACCCGCAATTTCCCGGGAGTCATGGAGCCCGGCGGCGGATTTGCTCTGGAGGCTTGTGGCACCGGCAAGTTCGGGGCGATCAACATCTGGTCCAGCGTGACGAGCGCCGGCAACTTGCAGGGCGCGATGGCCATGGACTTCAACCACGAGCTGAGCCACATGTTCGGGATGATGGACGACTATCCCTACACGCCGGGCGCAGCCGGACCGAATGGCACCCAGGTCGACGACTGGATTCCGTACACGATGTTCGGTTGGACGGACACCGATGGAGACGGCGTCCGCGAAATCCTCGACTCGACGCCGTACGGCACGGCCGGACCAAAGCCCTGACACCCGCGGCGTGAACTGGAGCAGGGGAGGGTCGAGCGACAGAGAGTGTCGGTTTGGATCACGTGACGCGACAGGCGTCGGCGATGAGCGCAGAATGGTTCCCCCAAGTCGGCGGAGATGCCGCATATCCCTAAGAGGATCAGATGACGAAGCGGTCAAGATATGAACGCGAACAGCGAGCGGCAGAGAATATTCGGGTCAAGCAGATCACTGCCGAGTGGGAGCGCGCCGTTCCGCCCGAGCGAGCAGCGGCCTTCGCTCTTGAGGTAGAGGCAGCCCGCGCTCGTGGGCCTCGGCCGAAGCAGCCCGACATGGCCCCCGGGACCATGCCGCACCCGCCGCGACCTGGCCACGAACCGCGCCCGCCGAAGAAGGAAGAGACGCGCCGCTCTAAGTACTAGAGAGCCGTCGACAACACGCTCAGAGTTCAGCCGCGGCGGACCCACGGCCGGGCAATCATGACTCGATCCGGGTCGGTCGCTCGCCGCGTCAGTCCGCCGTTTCGGCGAGCCGTTTGATCGCGTCGCCCTCCACGCGGCAAGTGATCCAGGAGCGCATCACTCTGGCCCCGTGGGCCTCGTAGAACTCGAGGGCTGGGGTGTTCCAATCGAGCACCTGCCAGACGAAGCGGGTCCAGCCCTCCTCTACGGCCAGGGCCGCGAGATGCTTGAGCAGGGACGTGCCGATGCCGTTGCGGCGAAAGGCAGGACGCACGAACAGATCCTCCAGGTAGATGCCAGGCTTGCCTTCCCAGGTGCTGAAGTTCAGAAACCAGAGGGCGAAACCGGCCGGCCGGCCGTCCCATTCCGCCATGGTCACCTTCACCAGCGGACTGTCGGAGAACGCATAGCGTCGAATGTCAGCCTCCGTGGCGACTGCTGCCTGCGGCTCGCGCTCAAACTCCGCAAGCTCGCGGATGTACTCAAGGATCAGCGCCGCGTCGGTTGGAACGGCGGGTCGGAGGGTCAGCATCCGTGGATTCTATGGCGGATGCGCCCGAGACCGCCTACTGGCGGGCGATCTGCCAGCGAACGAGCCACACGGCAACCCGGACGCAAACGAGCGCGCCGGGTACCGGCCGAGACTGAAGCTGTCTGGGGCTAGCCCTCATGTATGGAGCCAGATCGTCCGATGGCTCGATCATGGATGGCCTCCTGGCGATCGGCTCGCTGCTGCCTCCGGTGCAGGCACACTCGCCCGCGAGCCGCGACACGCAAGTGGACCCGTACACACAGGATGATTCCTTACCCGAGCCGAGCGTGGCCGCGGCGGCGAGGTCCGTGCCGTCCAGCGAGTCGGCCGATGACAAGCAGCGGATGATGCACTTCATCAGCCATGTCGACGCCGAATGCTTCATCTCCCTGCTGAAGATCATGGATCCCAGGCCGGACGACTATCGGGCCCGAGCCGAGTACAGACGCTACTACGACCAGCTCCGCGAAACGCTGACGGTTCCGCTGCCGCCGCAGGAGCCCCCAGCCTGAAACAGCGCGGACCGCAAGGGTAGGGGAGTGACTCGCGCTACCGCGCCCCGTCGTCGGCTCAGCAGGGAGGATATGTAGATCCCGGCGCCGGCGTGCCGGGTAGGTTGTCCGGCTCGGGAGCACCGACGGCCAGGACCACTTCCTGCCCATCTGCGAAGGCAAATGTGAGACGGTGCGAGGATTCATTGGCGATCCAGGTATTCAGTGGAGCGTTCCCTGCGGCATTGAGTGGAAGGAACCACACCGAATCGGCCGCGAGAGCGAGGCGTTTCGTGGCGCCCGGATCCAGGTGGATCGGCATCTGGCTGAACGAAATCCCATCGAGGCTTTCTGGAAGATCCGCATGAGCATACGACGACAGCCACGAGGTCAGGTCATCGCGAGAGGCGTACGGCCTGGCATTGACGGAACTTTCGGCAGGCCGCGGCTCGCCATGTCGGATCAGAGTACCCAGCCACTCCGACTTGATGATCGACAGATCCACCCCAACGCGCCCGGAGTTGTTGATGTCCACGATCAAGGTGTAGCTCCGCCACCAGGCGTCATAGACGTATCCGTTGTGGTCGGGAACCAGAGCGAGACATGGTGGGTCTGACGGGTTGGCCTCCGCCGGGTAGATCGTGTCTATGAGCGAGACGTGCGGCTTCGGCTCGGCATTGGCAACCGCAATCTCGTTCGCTCGAGCGGCAACGTCGGTGGCCCGCCGCGAATTGTCCAGTGCAGCAAGACTGCTCACGGCGGCAACGAGGGCAGCCGCTGCCGTGATCCCGCCTAGTAACGTCCGCACGCTGAAATCGCGACGTCGTTCAGGCACACCAGGCGGCAGACTGACCGGGCCTACGGGAGAGCTATCGGGACGACTGCCAGGACGGCGCAAGCTCCGTGCAGTCGTATCGCGATGTCGTTCAGGCACCCCACACCTCAGACTGGAATGCGCCCCCGGACGCGTAGCGCGAGAGCTACCCCAGCGTCGCAAGCTCCGTGAGCGCCGGCCAAATGACCCTTCCAGAATACCAACAGGATGACCGCTGAATTCGACGACTCCACCGGCGGAGCGAGCTACGCCACGCAGTGAGCCCGCGCCTCGCGCCAACTCAGGGTTCTCCCCTACGGCGGAGGAGGTGTAGTGGCGGAGGAGGTGTAGTGGGCTACGTCAGGGAAGGATGTTCACGAGGCAGGTCGGGCCGCCGTCGGCGAGCGCGAACTGGTCGAGCTCGAGCTCGTGAACTACCTGCCCTGCCTCGCGCAGGAGGAGGGCGGCGGTCAGGTTTCCCGAGGCGAGGAACGCGTGCCCGCCGAGTGCGAGGACGTTGGCCCCCATTAGCTCGTCGTCGGGGAGCAACAGGCGGCGGTTGCGGCCCGAAGCACCGACTCGACCTCGGGCCGGCGAGATGGGAGGGCCGGCCGCGCTACCACGACCACGGGTGCTCCGCCGCGGAATGCCGGCGCGGTCGCCAGCGCGACGAGCCCGTCCGAGACGAACGTGGCATCGGGGAGATCCGGTTCCTCAGGAAGACGCAGGAGCGGCAAGCCGGCGTCCTCGAGCGCTGCGCAGAATGCGACGTGTTGCGCCCGTGCCCGCGACAGGTCGATGTGGTGATGGTCCGGGTGGCTCGAGATCGCGTCGCGGAAGGCGGCGCCCGGCGGCCGGACGATGACTAGCATTCACGAAGCGCAGCGGGTCGGGCGGTCGGTGCCGACGCCGACGTCGCGGTGGCCGGCCGCCGCCGGTTGATCACCGCTCAGTCTTCGGGAAGAGCGGCGAAGGCCTCCTTGGTGGTCGAATACCACTTCATTCCGGATATGGGATGTCTCCACCTATCCTGCATGCTCTTACGGGCGCTCTTGTGCGTTTCATCGCCTCCGGCAACCATTTCCTTCAAGTGCTTGTCTTGCGCCTTTATGACCTCATCGGCCGTATTCCCGTGGAATGGGGCATCGCATGGCCCGCCCATCTGTCTGCATGTCATTGTCTTCATGTTGATCTCCTGCTATGCGGGGCCCGGTGGCGGCGCCAGCGGCTCGTGCTCGGCAGGCGGGCGAATGGGCCGTTTGGGAGCCATTAGCAAAGTGCCGCACTACTATATGGCCGTTCGGCTCGTGGACCGGGGCTGAGTGGCGGCGTCCCATGTCCCGGGCGAGGATGCATCCGTGGCGAAGGAAACCAGCGAGATCGTTCTGAGCATAGAGGACCTTCGTGAGGTCTCCCGGTACGCTGCTGAGTGCGCGCAGGAAGTGCTGGAGATCTTCGAGAGAGCACACCCGGCCGACTCCCGCCCTCGCGACGCGATCGACGCCGCGTGGACGTTCGCCCGAGGCGGCAAACGCGGGAAGACACTGCGCGACACCGCGTGGGCGGCGCTCAGGGCGGCCCGAGACGCCGACACGGCCGCAGGCGCCGCGGCCGCGGGCGATGCGGCGCGAGCCGCGATGAGCGCGGCGTCCGCCGCGTACTTGCATCCACTGGCCGACGCCCATCAGGTGAAGCACATTCTGGGAGCTGCGGCCTACGCGGCGAGAGCGGCAGAACTTGTGGCGGGCGATGATCGAGGTGTGGGTGCGGGTCACATTGATCAGGCTCGCCGGCGCGCGACGCCAATCGTCGTCGACGTGCTCAGCCGCTACCCCGCGGCACCGCCCGGTGGAGGGCGCGTCGGGGAGTTGCTTCGCGATCTGGATGAGGCGCTCCGCGGCCGCTCCTGAGGGCCTCGTCGCCTTGTCGTGGGTACCTGGCCGAGGCCTGCGCCGCCTGCGCTCGTAAGCGGCAGATGATCGGTGCTCGGCAGAATGGCGAGGCCGACCATGGGACGAGGCAAGGCCTGTATCCGCGCCCACGTCGCAGATGCTAGACAAGGGTGCTAGACGCGCATAGGCTAGGGGCATAGATGGGGTGAAGCGACGCCAGATCTTGGGAACGATCGCCCGGGAGGCTCAACGCCAGGGCAAGGCCTGGAGGCACGAGCGTCAGGGCGCCAATCACGAGATCTGGAGATGCGGTTCTATCGATGTCCCGATCCCCGGCACACGGAGATAGGGGAGAGGTTGGCCGAGACAGTGTTCAAGCAGCTCGAAGGTGAGCTGGGGAAGGATTGGTGGCGGCGATGACGCGGACATACCGAGCCGTGGCCGTGCGCGATGGCCGCTGGTGGTTCCTTCAGGTACCAGGGGAGGAAGGGCTCTTCACGCAGGTCCGCCGCCTGGACCAGGCCGAGTCGATGCTTCGTGAGGTAATCGGCCTGATGCGCAAGATTCCGGAGGACTCCTTCGACGTGGTAGTCGAGCCGGACCTCTCCTCGATCGGAGATCTTCGGGCCGTGATCGAGCGTGCCGTGGAAGAGCGGGATCGTGCTGCCGCTGCCCAGGACTCGGCCTCAGCAGCGATCCGCGATGCAGTGGCTCAGATCCGCGCTTCAGGCTTCACGACCCGCGATGCCGGGACCCTGGTGGGCGTCAGCCCTCAGCGGATAAGCCAGCTCGGTATGGCCGGCCCGGCCAAGCGGTCTTCTATACGCGCCGCCGAGGCGAGGGGCGCGTAAGGCGGTCGGTAGAGTGGGGGAGTCGAGCACGAGGGCGGTTCCGTCTGTGTTCCGCAGGAGGGCCTGCCCCGAACGGGCAGCATCCTCGAATTGGGCGGCGATGAGCAGGACCTGGCTTTGGATACGAGTCGATCTGATAGGGTGTGGCCAAGCGCCTCCAGCCCAGGACGTGGTCTAGTCGGCGGGCCGGTCAACGCCCGGCGAGCCGCGCTGCCACCAATTCACCAGCAGCGCACGCGCTGCAGACAACGTGGCATGACGCTGAGTGTTCCCGCGCCCGCGCTTCGACCGACCAGGCTGCGGCGCCGCGGTGCGGGCAACGGTCGAGGTCTCCACAGTGGCGACCGCAGTCGCGATCAAATCGTCGATCTCATCCCAGCTACGCGGCTTGCTCTTGGCACTGCGCCACTGCGTCTCCACGTCGGCCGAAGGCACCAGGCTGCCGTCAAACAGGGCCTCGAACTGAGTGCCATCGATCCGTTCATGCTCATAGAGGTAGGCGGCAACACGCGTCACTCGCTTCATCTCGGCCAGGAGTGCATCTCGGGCTTCCGTGTAAGCCTGATCGAGAATCGCGTTGATCGTCCGGTCCAGGGCCGCGCGGAGACCGACCGAAAGGGAGGCGTCCTCACCGACAACCCGGAAACTGAGCGTCCCCCGGCCGGAGGCGCCGAGAGTCGCGGAGTCCGGATCGTGGCCCATGCCCCATTGGGTGACCATCCTCGTGGCGATCTCGCTCGCCTTTTCGAGGTCGTTGGCGGCTCCGCCGGTTACGTCTTCGAATAGGATGGCTTCGGCCGCACGACCGCCCATGAGCGCAACCAGCCTCGCGCGCAGGTCCGATTCGGACGGCAGATAGTCGTCTTCCGACGACGAGACGGTGACGCCCAGAGCGTCGCCGTGGGCGAAGAGGCTGATCTCCTCGACCCTCCGTCGATCGCCGAAGAGGCGGCCGCAGACGGCGTGCCCTGCCTCGTGCGCGGCGATGATGCTGCGCTCGCGCTCGTCCATGGAGCGTTTTCGAGAGGTGCCGAGGATCGACTTGAGCCAGCCGTCGTGAACGTCGACCGGCGTGATCTCTTCGTGAGTTCGGCGGGCAGCATAGATGGCGGACTCGTTCAGAAGATCGGCGAGCTGGGCACCGCTCATTCCCGCGGTGCGACGAGCGAGCGCTTCCATGTCGACAGCTTTCTCGAGCGGCTTGCCGACTGCGTGAATGCCCAGGATCGCGCGGCGACCGTCGATGTCGGGCAGGGGCACATTCACCTTGCGGGTGAACCGTCCGGGGCGAAGGACCGCGTGGTCGAGAGTGTCCATCCGGTTGGTGGCCGCGATTACGACGATCGAGTCGGACGACGAAAAGCCGTCCATCTCTGCGAGCAGCTGATTGAGCGCCTGTTCGCGCTCGTCGTTGGAGTTGTTGCCGCCGCGGGTCTTGGCGAGAGCGTCGATCTCATCGACGAAGATGATGGCCTTGCCGAACTTACGGGCGACGGCGAAGAGGTTGCGTACGCGCTTGGCACCGACGCCGACATACATTTCGACGAAGCCCGAGCCGGACATGGACACAAAGGCGACTCCCGCCTCGGTCGCGGTTGCGCGGGCAAGCATCGTCTTGCCGGTCCCGGGAGGTCCGTACAGCAGCAGGCCGCGCGGGATGGTGGCACCCAGGACGCGGAAGCGGTCCGGGAACTTCAGGAATTCCACGACCTCGGTCAGCTCGAGCTTGGCTTCATCGCAACCGGCGACGTCGGCGAACTGCACCGGCCGGGCAACCGAACCGGTGTCGCCGTCGAGGCCATGGAGATCGGCCGGCAGAATGACCTCGTAGTTGCCTGCGTTTTTGCCACTGCCCATTCCGTTCCTGCGGAGCAGCACCAACGCGACGACGAGCACGATGCCCAGCATGGCGAGCTGCACGATGCCGCCGAGGGGATCGGAGGATTGGGATCCGGACCCGGCCACGCCGTTGGTCGAGGGCAACTGGGCCACGGAGTCCGCGGCTATAAGGCGCCCGAAGCCGAGGCTCCGCAGTGCAACGAGCGCGTCGCTGGGGGAGACGGCAAGGGTCACGCGGACCCATTGACCGCTCGTCGTCCGGGCGGCGAGCACGTCGGTCGACGGATTCGACGCCGTGCCGGCGGCACTCACGGGGGTACCGGTTGCTCCGGACACCAGCGCGATCGTCGCGACCTCGCCAGCGTCGATGTGACGCTCGAGGTCCAGCAGGGTCCAATCCGAGCTGAACGTGTAGGCGCCGGCGACCGGAGCGGGGGAGGGGGCGTTGAAGGCGCCACTCAGGGCGGCGAGCGAGAAGCCGCCGGCGATCACTATGGTGGTGATCGTGAGGCCAATGGTCAGCGCCTTGTGGCGCCGAGCCATCGCCCGAATACGTCTACCGAACCTGCGCATCGCGCTCTCCTGTGACCTCTCACCAGCGCCCTTCGCGTCGGGGGCCGAGAGGGTCCGCAAGATGGCGCGACCGAATCGCTCTCGGGTCACGAACGACCGTCGAGCTCTGAGAATGGGGTGAGTGACACTCACGGTACTCCGATATGGCGCTCGCGTCCCCGGTACCTCAGGACGGGTTATCGATGTCTCGCGTCGCCCAACAACCACGCCGGCCTCATCTTGCTTGCAGGATCGGCAGTCTGCCTGACAGCGAGGGGCCTAAGATCGCAGGCGTGCGCACCAAGGGGTGCGATGGGGCTGAAGATGGTGGCATCAGGATGGCTTCTTCTGTCCGGTCTGCCGTTGCCATCGCCTGCGCGCTGCTGATCGCCGGGTGCAATCAACCCGTGCCAACGACCGCGGGCGGCACGTCGCCGACGCCGACCCAATCGGCCTACGCTTCGGAGACCGCCCCTCTGGTCTCCGAAACGCCGGCGGCGACTCCAACGTCGCCGCCCACGTCGACGCCCACATCGGCAGCGTCGCCGCCCTCGCCGATGCCCGCGCCCACCCTGGCAGCGCCGGTCTTGATCAGCCCTCCGGACGGCACCGTATTCGGAAAGTTCCCAAGGATCACGACTTGTCAGTGGAGCGCCGTGGTGGGCGCGATCAAGTACCAATTCCAGGCTGAGTTCTGGGAGCTCAACCAGAAGCAGTGGGTCAAACGCTATTCCGCGGACGTGCCGGCGACCACGTACACGTTCGACTTCGTCGGGAAGCAGCCCGGCCGATGGCGAGTCGCGGGAGTGGACGGCGGCGGTCACGTCGGGCCGTTCTCGGGCTGGTGGGGGTTCGTCTATACCGTCTGACAGGCGCCCGGCCAGCCCGCCGGTAGAGTTGGGTGCGCCTAGATGGCGGGAGCCAGCTCCCAGTCGATCGGCGGCAGACCGCGTTTCGCAAGCTCCACGTTGGTCTTGCGGAACGGAGCGCTGCCGATGAAGCCCTTCGCCGACAGTGGTGATGGATGCGCCGACTTGACCACGATGTGGCGGCTTCGGTCGATCTTCTGGCCGGCGGCCTTGGCCTCCTCACCCCAGAGCAGGAACGCGAGCGGGGTCGGCCGCTCGGCTAGCATGGCCACGATCGCTGCGGTGAACGCCTTCCACTGGCGCTTGTGGCTATTCGGCAGCCCCTCGCGCACGGTCAAGGCGGTGTTCAGCAACAGCACCCCGTTCCGTGCCCACGGCTCGAGCGTGGCGTCGGTCGGAACCGGATGGCCAAGGTCGGTCTCGAGTTCCTTGACGATGTTGATGAGAGACCGCGGCCGATCGACGCCGGCGCGCACCGAGAAAGCCAGGCCACTCGCCTGGCCCGGTCGGTAGTACGGGTCCTGGCCCAGGATCACCGCACGGACCTGGTCGGGCGGCGTCAGGCGCAGAGCGGCGAGCACATCCTCATCAGGGGGAAAAACCTGGGCCTGGGCCCTCTCCACGAAGACGAACTCGTCGAGCTTCCTGATGTCGGCGTCTGACAGCCGGGAACCAAGGGCGGATCGCCACGCGGCGGGAAGGGTTTGCATCATGCAAGCGAGTGTACGGCCGTAAGCCGGGGATGATCGGCCGCGGCCATCTTTGACCCACCCTTGACTGGGGATATCTTACGGATATCCTGGCAGCATGACAAAGGTGCTGATAACCGTGCCCGACGAGCTGCTGCAACGAATCGACGGCGAAGCTCGAGCCCGCCGGCTTACCCGGAGCGCATTCCTGGAGGAAGCCGCTCGCCATGAGCTGGGCTGGTCCGGCGCGGACGCGATCGACGCCGCCCTCGCGCGGGGTCGCGACGCTCTGGCCGGCACCGGAGCGTTCGAGGCCGCCGAGCTGGTTCGGAACGACCGCGACGCACGAGATGTGAGCCGTGCTTGAGATCCTCTGCGACGCGAGTGTTGTGCTCAAGTGGTTCCATGCGGAAGGCGAGGAGGAAGTAGGGGAGTCCCTAGCCCTTCTGGACCTGCACCGATCACGCCGGGCAGCGCTCTCGGTCCTCGACCTCACGATCTACGAGGTGGGGAACGCTCTCGTCCGCGGAATGCGAATTTCGGCGGCTCGCGCTGAGGTGGTCCTCGAAGCGCTCGAATCGATATGCCCGCGTTTGCCGATCGCGACGCCGGAACTGGCCGACGCACTCGCGCTGGCCGAGCTGCATGGCCTTACGGTCTACGACGCCGCCTATGGCGCAGTCGCCCGGAGTCGTCACGCCCGCCTGGCGACGCTCGACCGGCTCCTCCTTGGTGCCGGCCTGGGAGAGCGCCCTTCGGAGATCGTTTCCGGGCTCTCAGCCCAGGCTGAGGGGGCAGGATCAGCCGATCGAAGTTGGCTCGTCCGATCCACGGGCCTGTCAGTCAGGCCTTCTCAGCAACTGCCTTGAGGCCCTCCAGCATCGGTGCCCAGTTGGTCGCGGCCATCTGGTCGGCTACGGCTTGGGTCGCATTGTTGTCCTGGGTGACGCTCAGAGTGGTCGTACCGCCGTGCTCGTCTAGACGACAGGTGACGGTGTGGTAGTTGGCGGGCTTATCCTCGCTGCCACCCATCGGACTCCAGTGCGTATACACCAGGAGCCGCTCTGGTTCGAACTCAAGGACCTCGCCCTTGTCCTTGTAGGCCTTGCCCTTCCACTCGCCGCTCCAGGAGATCGGACTCCCGACCGCCCAGGTAGTCGAGAGGTTGGTGCCGTGCATGTACTGCTTCACCTTGCCAGGGTTGACAAGTACGTCCCAGACTTGGCTCCGGCGTGCGTCAATTGACACGGTTGATACGGCGTTGAAGCCTCGAGACAATCCGATACCTCATTTCCTTCCGCCCCTTCGACCGCCGAACACCTTCGTCCAACTGCAAGTCGTGGGGCTGTCGCCTAACGACAAACGTACCGCTACGGCAACGTCCGAACATGGCGACACGCAACTGGCTCGGTAGGTGAGGCGTTCTTGCGGTCCCGTGGTCGTCCTCAAACCGATGACGCGATAACGGACATAACCTCTCTTATCGGCAGTACCATCGAAGCCTTCCAGACGGTCTGAGACACCGAATCCGCGACTTGGGTGCCTTCCCCAGCGTCAGAGTCCGTCGCGATCGGCCTTCTGCGTCTCGTTGTCCGCTACCTGGCGCTCGATCTGGCTGATGCGCTGGTTGCTGACGCCGAGGAGCATGCCGGCGTCCCGCGCTGTGTAGCCGGCGGAGCGGATCTCGTGCACCGCGCGGCGCATCGCCTCGGAGGCTCTGGATTGGGCCTGGTCGGACGCCTCACGCGCCCTCAGCGCGTCCTCGACAGTGGCCTGCAGCGCGCCCAACGAGGCTGCGTCCACTTGAACAGCAACGTCGAACGAGTCTGTCGCGGTCTGCAGCGTCACGGCGATCGCCTCTCGGCCGGCTGACTCGACCTGGTCGAGACGGCGCGCCTGGGTGCGCACGGCGCGCAGCTCGCGCACGTCGATCGCCCAGCCGCGCCCATTCCGGGCAGCCTTGAGCACGTAGATTGGCTTGGCCATGGCACGGATCCTCGGCACAATGCCTGCGACTGACGAAAAGCCTAGCACCCTAGGCTAGCAAAGGCAAGTGCGGTGGGCATCTGGACAGAAGCAAGCGGCCCGCCGGCGCTCGAGTGCACGGCGGGCCGCTCGTGACGGCCGGTGACGGCAACAGAAACGCCCAGAGGAACCGCGACTCCGCATCGTTCGGCCGATCCGAGAATCGGTCGAGTCGTTCGGTTGTTCGTGGCCCCTCCGGGCAAGACAGAATCTAGCCCCGCCGGGACGACGTGCCAACGGCCTTATCCACCTCTTTGGGAAGTTCTTGGCGCCGCTGGGCAATCCTGTCCACGGCTCTTGCACACGCCAGGCCCGCCGCATCGCTCGGCCGATAGGCGTGATCGAACGCGTGTGTGGTCGCGACCTCCGACGGACCTGGTTCAGTCGGCGGCGAGGGTTCGCCGGCGGCGGCGGAATAGCGTCGCCATGCGCAGCGCCATGACCAGCAGGAAGGCCTCCATGAAGATGTTCATGCTCATCTTCGAGGTGCCGAGGCGGCGCTCCTCGAAGGTGATCGGCACTTCGACGACGCGGGCGCCGGCCAGTCTGGCGCGGAAGGTCGTCTCGATCTGGAAGGCATAGCCGCCTGCATGGAGCTTCTGGAGGTCTATCTGGCGCAGAACGGGCGCGTGCCATGCCTTGAAACCACCGGTCAGGTCGCGGTAGGGCATCAGCAGAACGATGCTCGCGAAGAGGCTTCCGCCCCGGCTGACCAAGCGGCGAATGATGTTCCAGCGCGGAATGTGGCCGCCTTTGACGTAGCGCGAGCCGAGGACGAGATCGGCAGTGCCGTTTCGCAGGGGCTCGAGCAGAGCCGGCAGGAAGCGGACGGGATGGCTGAAGTCGGCGTCCATCTGGACCACGATGTCGGCCTCTCGCGCCAGCAGGTCTTCGAAGGCCGCGACGTAGGCCCGTCCCAGTCCCTGCTTGGCCTTGCGGTGCAGGACGGAGATGGCAGGGTTCCCGGCGGCCATTTCGTCGGCCAGCTCCCCCGTTCCGTCCGGAGATCCGTCGTCGACGACGAGGACGTGTGCGTCCGGCACCGTGGCGAGAACGGCGTCCGTGATGGGGCCGACGTTCTCGCGTTCGTTGTACGTCGGGATGATGATCCAGATACTGGGACTGGCGGGCGGCATCTATTTCCTGGGCTGCGGTGGAGTTGCGGCCGAGGATACCGCCTCCCTCCCCTACCCCGCTCGCCGTCAGGTCAGATCGGCCGAAGGTTCGCCTGGGCGCCGGAATCCGGACACACAAAAAGTGCCCAGAGGAACCGTTCGATCGGACTGCGGGTTCGCGTGTACCGGCCGCTCTGACCACCGCGGGCAAGGAGTCCGAAAACTTCTCGCTCAGCGGCGGACCGCGTTCCGGCCACTGCCGGACCTGCCACCGGGCCCTCTACATTCCGGTTTCCGCGGTGTACGTTCTGCGTCCAACTCGAGAACCGTTGCGGGTCCAAGAGCTTTCGTGCAGATCGTTGGCACCGTTTCCGCCAGAACCGCTGGCCTGGTGTCGATCTCGCTGGCCCCTCCGGGCAAGACGTAATGTAGGCCTCGGGGTTGGGTGGTGATAGTGGCTTATCCACCACTTGCGCCGCCGCCGAGGGCGATTCTCGTACTTGTCCACTCATCGCCAACACGGGCAGTGGGCATCTCCGTGATCCGCTGAATGCATGAGAACGGACGTTCCAGACCGTCTCCACCCTGTCGATCGACGCGGCGCGGCCTCAGGACTGGGTCTCGTCCACTTCGCCGCTGCGGAGAGACTCCCGCCACTTGGCGGCAACCGCCTCGAGCTCACCGGCAAGCCCCGGGGTGACGCGGCCCGTGACCCGGACGTCCGCGTTGCGATAGTCGAGTTCGACGGTGCCACGCTCGCGGACGCGGGCAATCAGCTCGCCGGCTCGGTACGGAACCGCCACGTCCACGTCCACCCAGAGCGAAGCGAGAAGGGCCGACAGCTCTGCCTTGAGCGTCTCCAATCCGTAGCCGGTCTTGGCGGAGATGAGGACCTGGCCGGCGATCGCGGGTGCGGGCGTGTCGCCGTCGCGGGCAGCCGCCTCGATCAGATCTGCCTTGTTGAAGGCGACGAACCGCGGCTTGTCTCCGGCGCCCAGCTCTTCGAGAACTGTCTGAACGGTGGCGCGATGCTCGGCGAAATGGCGGTCTGAGGCGTCGACGATCTCCACCAGCACGTCTGCGCGCGTGACTTCCTCGAGCGTCGCTCTGAAGGCGTCTACGAGCTGGTGGGGCAGCTTGTGGATGAAGCCCACGGTGTCGGTGACGATCGCCGTCTGCCCATCGCCGAGCTTGACCTGGCGAGAGGTGGGATCCAGCGTGGCAAAGAGACGGTCCTCGGCCTTGGCGACGACGGAGCCCACCAGGGCGTTGAGCAGAGTGGACTTGCCGGAGTTGGTGTAGCCGACGATCGCGACCGTGGGGAAGAGCCGGCGATCGCGGGCCCGCGTGGCCGTCCGGCGCTGCTCTGCGATCTGCTCGACTCGCTCCTTGAACTTCTTGATGCGGTCGCGAATGAGGCGCCGGTCCGTCTCGAGCTGGGACTCGCCGGGGCCGCGGGTACCGATGCCGCCGCCGGTGCGCGAAAGGTGGGTCCACATCCTGGTCAGACGTGGCAGCTGGTATTCCAATTGCGCCAGTTCGACCTGGAGCCGGCCTTCGTGTGTCTGGGCGTGCTGCGCGAAAATGTCGAGGATGAGCCGCGAGCGATCGATGACTTTGGTCTTGACGGCCTCTTCAAGAGCGCGTTGCTGGGCAGGTGAGAGCTCGTCGTCGGCGATGAGGATGGTGTAGCCGGTCTCGGACCTGGCGGCGACGAGCTCGTCCACCTTGCCTTTGCCGACGTAGAAGTTGGGGTCGACATGGCGGCGGTTCTGCCACTCAGCACCGACGACTTCGGCGCCGGCGGTGTCGGCAAGACTCGCCAGCTCGGATATGGATTCCTCGGCGGTCCAACCGGGGTCGTCACCGGTGTCGACGGCGACGAGGAAGGCGCGCTCTTTGGGCGCCGCAAGATCGATCATGTCTTTGGTCATCAGGGGCAGGATAGCCGATGGCGGTGAGAGCTCGGAGCGACCCTACTTGACCGGGTCGATGATGACCCACTTGCCGTACCACTCGTCGTATCCGATCTTGGAGTCGATCGGGTCGCGATATGGCGAGTCGGACTCGAGGTACGGCGAGAAGCGGACCCACGTGCCTCCCGATCGCCAGTCGGCCAGGGTGACCCAGGAGTCTCGCCGAGCGGCCCATGCGTATGGGTCCGTGATGTCAACGCCGACGATTGTGAAGTTCATCGAGCCCGTGCTCGGGTCGTCTCCTATGACCTCGAAACCGGTCATGACCTGCGCGTGGCCCCCGGCAAGGGCAAGGATCCCGACCGGCTTGTGGTACCTGGCCAGAGCGGATACCGCGGCCTTTGTGGCCGAGTCGAAGGAGGAGTAGGACGAGTCGCGGTAGACGCCGGCGCTCATGCTGCCCCAGCCGTAATAGTTGAGGGCGTTGCGCCAGCCGTGAGGATCCGTGCCGGCCGAGGTGACGAGCATCGTCATGTGCGCCCGCTCGTACGCAAGGATCGACTCTTGGGTGTCATACGAAGTCGTCGGCTGCCAGACCAGCCCTGAGGCGGTCGCCGCGTAGGAAACCGTGTTGAGCATCGACATGGTTGCGGTGGCCGTGCATGCCGTGTAGTCCGGGTCCTGCCAGCGGTCTGCGCGCGTGTCGAACAGATCTGCCGTGTAGGTCGCCGGATGAGGCGAAGGCGGAACGAAGTAGCCGGTGACGTCGAAGAGGACATCGGTGGTGTACCCGGCGGGAACCATATAGGTCACGCTCAGGGTTCCGCTCGGACTGAGGGCGACGGTCACGCCGTTGGCTGCGGCGTCGGTCTTGAGGAAGTTCAATGCAGAGGTCGATGGTTTGGCGGTGGCAACCGGTCCAAGAAAGATGGCTCCAGATCTGGTCTGGTTGACGGCGCTCAGGACGCCCGTGACCGCGGTCGCGTTGAGCGGAACCCCGCCACGGCCCCTGACCTGGAACGTTCGGGGGGCATTTGCGCCAACCTTGCTTGACAGGCCATTGGCGACACGGGTGTCCACCATCCGAGCCGGAGCGATGGGCACGTAGCTATCTCCGGTGAGATCCTCCGTGTAGTAGCCAGTGACGTCGAAGACCAGATCGGTCTTGTTGCCCGGGTTGGCCATGAACGTGGCGCTTATCGTCCCGGTTGCGCTGAGGGCGACCGTCAGGCTGTTGGCCCGGATCTGCCCTGCCTTGAAGTTGAGCGTGGAACTGGACGGTTTGGCAATCGGGTCCGGTCCGACGTAGACGGCAAAGGAGCTGGTTGAATTGACGACGGTTACGTTGCCCGTGATTGCCTTCGCGTTGGCCGGGACTCCTCCGCGTGTCGCGACGATCAAGGTCCGTGGCACGTTGGCCAGGAACTTGCCCGATAGGCCGTTGCCGTAGCGGGAGTCCAGCAGCCGAGCCGGCGTCAGGGCGTGATAGGTGCCGCCGGCGGTGTCTCGAGTGAAGTAGCCGGTCACGTCGATGACGAGGTCCGTGGTGCCGGAGCCTGCGATGTACGTTGCGCTCATCGTGCCGGCACCGCTCAGGGCAACCGTGACGCCGAACGCCGTGGTGTCGTTCCTGTTGAATCTGATCGTGAAGGTTGAGGGCCTCGCGATTGCTGTGGGACCCAGGTAGAGCGAGGCCGCGGAGGTCGCGTTCACGATTGTCGCGTTTGCGGTGACGGCCGTCGCATCGGCCGGAATACCGCCGCGGGTCGCGATCTGGAAGGTGCGAGGCGTATAGGCTACGAGCTTGCCGGTGAGGCCATTTGCGAAACGAGTGTCGAGCAGGCGGACCGGCGGGACCGGCCGGTAGGTGGCACCGGGAAAGGGCGTGACGGGGGCCGACGGATCGGAAGCAGGTCCCGTTCCGACCACATTCCCAGCAGTGACGGTGAACGTGTACGGCTGGCCGTTGGTCAGGCTGTCAACGACGCAGGTCAGGGCGCCCGTCGTGGTGCAGGTCTTGCCGTCGGGATCGCTCGTGGCCGTATATCCGGTAATGGCACTGCCGCCGGGCGGGGCGGCCGCCCAGGTGACGGATGCCGAGGCGACGGCCGGGGTGGCGGTCACTCCGGTCGGCTTGCCCGGGACTGTTGGCGCAGTGGGAGTCACATTGTTCGATGAAGCGGACTCCGGGCCGGATCCCTTGGCGTTGGCGGCATGGACGGTGAAGGCGTACTCGGTGCCGTTGGTGAGGCCGCTGACGGTGCAAGCCGTCGCGCCTGTGGCGGCGCACGGGACGACGCCGAGGTTCTGCTCGGTCTCGGTGACGGCGTAGCTCGTGATTGTGCTTCCGCCGTCTGAGGGAGCGGTCCACGTCAGACCTGCGGTCGCATCCGCCGCCGTGGCGACGAGATTGGTCGGCTTGCCGGGCACGGTGGTGACGGGTGGAGCGGTGAAGGCATGTGTGCCCTTCGGCGTGCCCAGGCCCGTGGGGCCGTCATATCCGGCGACACCGTTGCACAGGTACGTCACTGTGCAAGTGTGGTAGGTGACGTCGTTGTTGCCCGACGTCACGTCGTTGAGATCGTCTGGGTCTGCGTAGAGGTAGCTCGCGGGGTAGCTGCCCGGCCCGGGCCCGCCTGCCAGGGCGAAGGTCGCGGCGATGATCGGCGAGGAGGCACTCGTGCCGCCGTACTGCCACCAGCTTGAGTTGACGTAGACCAGCACGCCCGTGTTTGGGTCCGCGACTGCGGAGACATCGGCTTCCGTCCGCTTCGCGCAGCCGCTGTCATGCTGCCAGGCGGGCTTGGCCTCGTACAGGGAGCAGCCGCTTCCGGCGTGGTCCCAGGCGGTCTCCGTCCAACCGCGGGCGCTGCTGTCGTTTGTCAGGCTGGTGCCGCCGACGGCCACAACAGTCGGCGATGCGGCTGGGTACCCCACGCCGAGGCCACTTGCACAGTCGTAGCCGCAGTCGCCGGTGGAGGCAGTTATCGCTACGCCGGGGTGATCGTAGTAACTGTCGTAGCTGGTCTCGCCGCTCCAATCGGGACCGCCGTAGCTGTTGGACACGGCGATAGCCCCCAGGGATACGGCCGTGTTGACCGATGCCCCGAGGTTGCCGTATTTGTTGTTGTTTGCCTCAACCAGCAGGATCTTGCAGTTGGGGCATATGGCCGAGACCATGTCGATGTCCAGGGCGATCTCGCCGCCCCAGCCACTGTCTGCCACGGGATAGGAACCCTGAGCGCCGCTCTGATTCACCTTCCTGAAGCAGCCGTTGTCCGTGGTGCACGCCGGCAGGCCGAAGTGAGATCGGTAGGCCGCGAGGTCGGCCTCGGCCGTCGGCAGATCGAACGCATCCACAACTGCGACCGTCAGGCCGGAACCTGCTGATCCACCGGGAAGCGCATAGGCGCTCCGAAGATCGGCTGGACCCCATGGGCCGCTGCCGGTGGTTGCCTGAGGTGATGGGGCCTCGGCGCTGGGTGCGACATCGCTGCGAATCAGGGCGTAGCACTGGGCATACCCGGGTTCGGGCGTGGGACAGGCGGCTTCGGTGTTGGAGCTCTCCGACACGGGCGAAACCGCGAGCGAAGGGGCCGCTCCGAGGAACGGGGCAGCCAGCAAACCAACGACGACGGCCGCGCCAAGGCGCCGGGTCACACACGAGTTCCTGAGCCGACTTGGAGCCGCGAGAGCCAGTCGATGAAGTGCTTCCGGAATTTCCGGGTTGGTGAAGTTACCCAACTCGCCACCCACTCTGCCGGTTCCTACCGGCTGCCGATCGTCACGCCGAGAGTACCGGCCGCGATTGCTCTGCGCAACCAACCGGATGGATAACCGGGTTGGTACCCGTGCGCTCGGACTACCCAGTCTGAGGTGTCGGAGGGAAAGGATTGCGGCTGAGCCGCGGTGGGCGAGCCGTTAGTTCCTCCCTGGGTAGGAGTTACGGCGACGGCGCGCTCGCGGAACTAACCGCGGGGGCGCTACCGGGAGTCGGCGAGGTACTCCTCCGTGGCCGCGAGGGCATCCTCGAGTGGCAGCTTGGACGTTGCCTCCAGCCAGCAGATGCCCGGTTCGCGGCGGAACCAGGTGGCCTGGTGACGGGCAAACGAGAGATTCCGCCGGGCGTCTTCGGAGACGGCCGCTTCGAGGCTGAGACTTCCCTGGATGACGGCAAGTGCCTCGGCGTAGCCGATGCCGGAGAAGCTGGTCAGGGACGGGTCGAACCTGGCGATGAGGCCGCGGGTCTCATCGACGAGGCCGGCATCGAACTGGGCGCGCGCCCGGACCTGAATTCGCTCACGGAGAGCCGCCTGATGGACCGTCAGCCCGAGCCAGAGGACGGCCCGACCGTAGCCGCGTGGTTTGGGGAGTGGCGCGTCTCCCTGAAGGCGGGCCATCTCGACGGCGCGAACGACGCGGCGCGGGTTCCGAAGGTCGACCTGGGCGGCGCGGGTGGGGGCGAGGCTTTGCAGTTCGGCGACCAGCGCAGGTAATCCGTCGGCGATCAGCGACGCTTCCACTGCGGCGCGCACCTCCACGTCCCACGGGAGCTCGTCCACGGCGAGGCCGCGGGCCACCGCTCGGAGGTAGAAGCCGGTGCCTCCCGCGAGTATCGCAACGGCACCGCGTTCGGCGATGCCGTCCAGGACGGCCGACGAATGGGCGGCGAAATCGGCGACGCTGAACGGCTGGTCCGGATCGACAAGATCAAGGCCGTGGTGCGGGACTCGAGCCCGCTCCTCGGCGGTCACCTTGGCCGTGCCGATGTCCATGCCGCGGTAGACCTGGCGGGAATCCGCCGAGATGATTTCGGCCGCGACGCCTCTTGCGGCGAGTGCCTCGGCGAGAGCGAGCGAGAGTGCGGTCTTGCCACTCGCCGTCGTGCCGGCAAGAACGATGAGCGGCGGCAGGGCGGGGTTGGTCACCGGGACGCCGGGGCGGCTGCGCTGCTAGATCGTGCGGCGCTGCCAGATCGTGCGGCGCTGTTCGGTTGTGGGACCACGCGGCCGCGGAGCGCGAACGGCCCTGCATGCTCGATGTGAACTCGGACCGCGCGGCCAACCAACGCGGGATCGCCGGCGAGGTGGACGAGCTTGTTGTGGCGAGTGCGTCCGGCCAGGGCGACGCTCCCCTCCCCTGCCGTTCCGGCCAGCCTCGGGATCGCCGAGATGGGCTCGCCGCCGTCGTCGGCTTGGGCCTCGTTGGGATAGTTCCGGGGCCGCATGGGCATCACCCGCTCGACGAGCACTTCCACGTCACGACCGAGCCAGGCCCTGTTGAGTTCCAGGCCGATGCGCTCCTGAACGGCAAGCAGTTGGTTGAGGCGGCGACGCTTCACTTCGGCCGGCACGTCGTCGGCCATGCGCAGCGCCGGGGTCCCCGGACGCGGCGAGTAGGCGGCGGCGAAGACGGTGTCGTAGCGGATCTCCTGAAGCGCCGCGAGGGTTGCTTGGAACTGCTCCTCAGTTTCGCCACAGAAACCCACGATGACGTCGGTCGAAACGGCGATCTCAGGAACTGCCTCGCGGATCCGGGCCAGACGCTCCTTGTAGTGCGGCACGGTGTACTGGCGCCCCATCCGCTGGAGCATCGCATCGTCGCCGGACTGGATCGGCAGATGGAGGTGCTCCGCGACGGACTGGCAATCTGCCATCGCCTGGATCAGCCGGTCGGAGAGGTCCCACGGATGGGATGTGATGAAGCGCAAACGAGGAATGGCCGGGTGGCCGTCCGGGCCGCGGATGCCGTCGATTGCGCGCAGCAGTTCGGCCAGATCCGGTCGGGACCGCAGGTCCAGCTGCCGTCCGGCCGATCGTTCCGTGTCGATGTGGGCGAAGCGTTCCTCGGCCGGCAGGTCGTGGCCGTAGCTGTTGACGTTCTGGCCGAGCAGAGTCAGTTCGGCATAGCCCGCCGCGGCGATCTCCCGAGCCTCGGCGATGATGTCGTCGAATGGACGGCTGCGTTCTGGGCCGCGGCTGAACGGCACGATGCAGTANNGCAGCCGTAGACGATCGGCAGCCACGCGGAAATCGTGGACGAGCGAGCGACACGGCCTTCGGCCAGGGCGCTGACCCGCGAGGCGGCGAGACGGTCGGCCGCGCTCACCGGGCGGCCACTCAGCACCGTGGTCGCGGCCGTGGAGACCGTCTGGAGGCCAACCGGAGCCTGCGCCGAAACTAGACCGAGCCGGAGCGCGAGTTCCGGCTCTTCGTCCGGCCGCAGGAACATGTCGACCGCCTTGAAGCGCCGGGCGAGGCCGGCGCGTTCCGACTCGCGGACGCCACAGCCGGTCAAGACGACACGCATCCCGGCCCGGGCGCGTTTCATTTCGGCGAGCATCCCCTGGCGGCCGATGACCTTCGCCTCGGCATGCTCTCGAACGGCGCAGGTGTTGATCACGATGAGGTCCGCGTCCTCCATCGAGGCGGCCCGGGTGCAACCGGCGGCGAGGAGCTGACCGGCCATCTCTTCGGAGTCGCTGACGTTCATCTGGCAGCCGAGCGTCCAGACGTAGAACCGGGGCAGGCTGCTCGCTTCGGGGCGGAACTCGTCCAGGCCCGCAGCGATTGCCGGCGCGGCCGCGGGGCCGCCAGAGGAAGATCCGGCGGTGCCGGCGGATGGCGCGGCCGTGAGCGCGGCGGCAAGCTCCGCCATGGATCGAGCCTTCACGAGCCGCTCGCCACTACGGCCGGGAATGCCGGCGCCGCAAGGCCAAGTGCGCCGAATAGGGCAACGGCATCCCCGTCGGGAACGAACAGGGCGGCGTGAGCTTCGGCGTATGTCTCGCCGTCGCCGTGATAGTCGCTGCCCCCGGTCGGCACGAGCTGCAGGTCTCGGGCCAGGGCTGCCATTCCGGCCACTGTCTCCGCGTCGAAGTGGCGGTAGTGGACCTCGAGCCCGCCCAGACCCCCGGAGACGAGCGCAGCGACGAGGTCGCGGCGCCTCGGTGCGTCCCCGAAATGGGCGAGGCTCGGAAGGCCGCCGGCGGCGCGAATGGCGGCAATAGCGTCGAGTGGCCCGAGGCCCCGGCGCGGCACGTACGCGGGCTTTCCGCGGGCGAGTAACTCCTTCATCGCGGCATCGACGGAAGGGGCGTGGCCGGCCTGGACAAGGAGACGGGCGACCTGGGGCCGACCAAGAGAGGAACCCGGCGCAGTGGTGAGCGCCGCCGCACCTTCGTCCACGGGCAACCCCATATCGCGAAGGCGCGCGATCAACAAGCCAAAGCGGATCAGCCGCGCCGCTCGCTGCTTCTCGAGCGCGGCCTCGAATTCCTCGCTGGCGGGATCCACGCCGAGACCCAGGATGTGGAGTTCGCCTTCCCAGAGGCCGTCAATTCCCGAGGCGATGCTGTTGATTTCTACGCCCGCGACCAGCTCCAGGGGAAGGCTGGGTGCGCTGGGCGCCCGCAGCTCGCGCACCCCGGCGAGAGTGTCGTGGTCGGCCAAGGCCAGTACGCGGACCCCGGCTGCGGCCGCGACATCAACCAGTTGTCGTGGTTCCAGCACGCCGTCGGAGCGGCAGCTGTGGGTGTGGAGGTCCACGCGGGACGGATACGGCGGGACGACGGCCGGACCGGACATGGGCCGGGTGCCACGGCCTCTGGAACTCGGGGCGGAGCCGGCGAGGTTCGGGTCCCCGGACACGTCAGACCTCGACGGTACGCTGGATTCGTTCGACGGCGACGGCCCGCCCGGTAGCTGGGTCCGCGTCGATGAGACAGGCGTTGAAGACAACCGGGCCGGTCCCAACCTCGAAACGAGTGGGCAGGCCGTTGAGGAAGCGCGGGATGACGGTCGCCGGGTCGAAGCCGATGACGCTGTGGATCGGGCCTACCATTCCGAGATCGGACTGGTAGGCGGTGCCCTTGGGCATGATCCGTTCGTCGGCCGTCGGTACGTGCGTGTGGGTGCCGACTACCGCGGTCACTCGGCCGTCGAGGTAGATGCCGAAGGCGTTCTTCTCACTCGTCAGTTCGCAGTGGAAGTCCACGACGCGGACCGGCGGCAACGGTTCGGAGGCCTGCTCTATCAACCGATCGAACTCGGTGAACGGGTTCTCGATCGGAATCATGTAGGTGCGGCCCTGGAAGTTGAGGACCGCGATCTCGGTGCCGTCTGCGGCATGGAAGACACCCCAGCCGCGGCCCGGTACGCCATCCGTGCCGTAGTTGAGCGGCCTCAGGATCCGCTCGTCATGCTCGAGCTGGGCGTACATCTCGCGCTTGTCCCAGATGTGATTGCCCGAGGTAATGACATCCACACCTGCCTTGAACATCGCCTCGGCCGTGGAGACGGTCAGGCCCATGCCGCCGGCGACGTTCTCGCCGTTGGCAGTCACGAAGTCGATATCCAGCTCATTGCGGAGGTCCGGCAGTATCGCCTCGACGGCCACGCGGCCGGGCTTGCCGATGAGGTCCCCGATCATGAGGATCCGGCAAGCCCTGCCCTTGGGCGCAGGCTGTTGAGGCATGCGCCCGGATAGCGTCACCGCGAACTACTTCGCGTATTCGACGGACCGCGTCTCGCGGATGACCGTCACCTTGATCTGACCCGGGTAGGTCAGACTGGCCTCGATCTTCTTGACGACATCGCGGGCCAATCGGCTGGCGCTGACATCGTCGATCTGATCGGGCTTCACCAGGACGCGGACCTCGCGGCCGGCCTGCACGGCGAAGCTCTTGTCGACGCCTTCGAAGCTCTCGGCGATTGCCTGCAAGTCCTCGAGGCGGCGGACGTAGGTTTCCATCGATTCGCCGCGGGCTCCGGGCCTGGACGCGCTGATTGCGTCGGCGACCTGGACGATCGGCGCCTCCAAAGACTCGAACTCGACTTCCTGATGGTGGGCGGCTATCGCGTTCACGACCTTGGCCGAGAGGTTGTTGCGCTGAGCGATCTGGGCGCCGATCTGGGCATGCGGGCCTTCGACCTCGTGGTCGATCGCCTTGCCCATGTCGTGGAGCAAACCTCCCACCTTGGCCGCCTGGACGTCGGCGCCGAGCTCCGCGGCGATGATCGCCGCGAGGCGGCTCGTTTCGACCGAGTGGACCAGAACGTTCTGCCCGTAGCTGGTGCGGAACTTGAGTCGCCCGAGCAGCTTGACGATCTCGCCGGGAAGCGCGGGGACGCCGGCGTCGTAGATCGCCTGCTCGCCGGCCTGGCGCATGACCAGATCCACTTCGGCGCGGGCCTTGGCCACGACTTCTTCGATGCGGCCGGGATGGATGCGACCGTCGGCCATGAGCTTGGTCAGCGCGATGCGGGCGACTTCGCGGCGGACCGGATCGAAGGCGCTGATGACGACCGTTTCCGGGGTGTCATCGATGATCAGGTCCACGCCGGTGGCCTGCTCGAGGGCGCGGATGTTGCGGCCCTCTCGGCCGATGATGCGGCCCTTCATCTCGTCGTTGGGAAGATGGACGGCTGAGACGGTGTGCTCCGCGGTGTGGTCGGCGGCGATCCGCTGCATCGTCGTGATGACGATCTCGCGAGCCCGCTCCTCGGCTTCCTCGCGCGCGGCATTCTCGATGGACTTGGCCAGGCGGACGGCGTCTCGGTCCGCTTCATCGCGGACGGCTTCTAGAAGCTGGGCTTTTGCCTCGGCTGACGACATTCCACTGACGCGCTCCAGCGCAGCCACGTGCTCCTGCTGGGCACGCGCGAGTTCCTGGCGGCTTGTCTCGAACTCGCGCTCGCGATCCAGAAGCTTGCGGTCGCGCTGCTCGAGCNNGCCTCGCCCTGAAGCCGCAGCTTCTCGTCCTTGGCGGTGAGGATCAGTTCTTTCTGCTGGGTTCTGGCCTCGGCGACGATCCGACCGGCCTTCTCCTGGGCGCTCTGTATGGCTTGATTGGCAACCAGGCCACGACCCAGGAAGCCAACGACCACGCCCGCAACAAGCGCAACCACCACAACGGCAGCCACAAGGGCGGTTTCCATATTCACTTTCCTCCCACCCGGTCGAATGTGGACCGGAGGTACGTATGTGTGTTCAGAGCGGCTCCGAACCCCGGTGAGCCCACTCCCAGGCTGGCCCGAACGAAGCCGCGTTGTCAGTGATTCGAGCTGGCGACGCTGCCGAGCATTGGGGGCCGGCAGCGCGTTGTTCGTCTCGCTCCGTAGTCTACGGCGAGCGGAGGAATCCGGTGACGCCGGCCCGACATCCCGATGGGTCGTTCCCGCCGCCGAGCCGCAACGGCCGGCGCGCTCAGTCGTCGAGGTCGAGCTCCTGCGCTACGGAGCGCGCGCTCACCTCGCGGCAGACCTCCGGATCGAAGCCGTTCCGAGCCAGGAGGGAGTAAGCGCGCATGCGCCGAGCGCGGAGCTCCGGCACGCGCAGCAGCGCAGCCCGGTTCTTGGCGAGGAGCCGCTCGGCGGCCGCCTGATCCGCTCCGACGCCGCCACTCTCCGAGTCTTCGGCCATGGCCGATTCGCTTCGCTCGCTCAGCACGGCTGCAGCGGTTTCGCGGTCAATCCCCTTGAGGGCAAGTTCTCGCCGCAGGGCAACCTGGCCCCGCGGCCGAGCCCGATCGCGCGACTCGACCCATGCCTGCGCAAAGGCCCGATCGTCGAGCATGCCCAGTTCCAGCAGGCGGTCTATGGCGCGCCTGATGAGTTCATCCGGGTACGCGGCCGTGGTCAGGTGCCGGCGAACCTCGTCAACCGAGCGCGACCGCATCTCAAGGAAGCGGGCGGCTGCGTTCAGGACGACGTCCGGGTCCGTCTCGGCGGCGTGCCGCTCCAAACGGACCCGGCGTGCCTCCAGCCGTTCTGTGCCGGTTCTATATGCCATCGCCGGCTATTCGGCCTCTTCGATCCCTTCGACCGGCAGCGAGACGTCGGCCATCTTGCCGCGGATCAACTCCTCGACCTTGCCCGAAATGTCCGCGTTGGCCTTGAGGAAATCCTTTGCGGCCTCGCGACCCTGACCCAGGCGAGTGTCCGTGAACGTGAACCAGGCACCGGTCTTGGTCACGACGTCCATCGCAACGCCAACGTCGAGCAGGCCGCCCTCGCGGGAGATGCCCTCGCCGAACATGATGTCGAACTCGGCCACGCGGAATGGCGGCGCAACCTTGTTCTTCACGACCTTCACGCGAACCCGGTTGCCGACGGAGTCCGTGCCAACCTTGATCGTCTCGACGCGGCGGATGTCCAGACGGACGGTGGCGTAGAACTTCAGGGCTCGTCCGCCCGGGGTCACTTCCGGGTTGCCGAACATGACNNGCCTGGCTCATGAGGCGAGCCTGGATGCCGACGAACGAGTCGCCCATCTCGCCTTCGATCTCGGCCTTGGGCACGAGCGCCGCAACCGAGTCCACCACGACGCAATCCACGCCGCCGGACCGGATCAGGGTCTCGGTGATCTGAAGTGCGTCTTCGCCGGTGTCCGGCTGGCTGACGAGCAGCTCGTCGACGTTGACGCCGCAGGCGCGGGCGTAGCCCGGGTCCAGGGCGTGCTCGACATCGATGAATGCGACGACGCCGCCCCTCTTCTGGGCCTCGGCCAGGATGTGCTGGCAGAGAGTGGTCTTGCCCGAGGACTCGGGACCGAATATCTCGGTCATGCGGCCGCGCGGAATGCCGCCGACCCCCAGGGCAAGGTCCAGGGCGATGGAGCCGGTTGGGATCACGTCTACGGCCTGACGCTCTTTCGAGCCGAGTCGCATGATCGAGCCGCGCCCGAACTGCTTCTCGATCGACATGATCGCCGCGTCGACGGCCTTGCTGCGCTCGGTTGTCTTTTCGGGGGACGTGCCGCGGATCTCAGCTCCGCGCTCAGTTACAGCCACCTTGCTCCTCGCTCCTGTCCACTATCTTCCCCGCAAGCCGTCGCGAAGGACGACTTGCGGAAATGCGGAGCGGTTCGCCTGATGGCGTCCGCCCGCGAGCTAGCTCTCTGTCTCTTCGGTCCTGGGCTTGCGCTTCGGCTTCCATACCTCGACGTTGGTGGGCGGCTCCAGCATCGGCTGAAGCTTGTTGAGGCCCTTTGCCGAGGATTCCTTCGGCTTCTTCTTCTCTTGTTTTCCGGGGCGATCTCGGCTCGCCATTTGGTGTGCCTCCGCGTTCGACAGGTTACGAGTGGGCTCTTCACTCCGACTGCACTGCCAATGCACTGGACCGTGACAGTTGCGCGTTTGCTCGAAGCTCGGGCAGGCGCGACGTGAACGTGCCGGAGCGCAATTCGGAGCGGATTTCGGCCATGAAGTCTAGGGTGAAGGTGAGGTTGTGACAAGTCGCGAGGCGGTAGGCGAGGAGCTCTTCCGCGCGGAAGAGATGGGCCAGATAGGCCCTCGAGAAGCTGCGGCAGAGGATGCAGCGGCAGCCCTCCTGAACCGGCCGCGGGTCGTCGACGTACTGGGCATTTCGCATGTTCAGGCGGCCGCCGGGCACCCACAGCTGCCCATTGCGCGCGACACGGGCGGGCAGGACGCAATCGAACATGTCGATGCCGCGGTGCACCGCCTCCAGGAGATCCGCCGGCGAACCCAGGCCCATCAGGTAGCGCGGCCGTGGATCGTCCGCCAGCAACGGGACAACGAGATCCAGCGTGGCTTCGCGCTGCGCCGCCGTTTCGTCTCCCGCAAGACCGCCGATGCATATCCCATCGAACGGCAGCCCGGCGATGACTCGCGTGGATTCTGCCCTGAGCTCCGGATCCAGGCCGCCCTGGATGATGCCGAACATGGCCTGGTCCGGGCGCGTGTGTGCGTCCAGGGATCTGGCCGCCCAGCGGTTTGAGCGCGTGGTGGCCTCGGCGAGCGCCGTGAGACTCGTTGAGGCCGGTGGCACCGGCTGATCGAAGGCAACGGCGATGTCGGCCCCGAGCGCCTCCTGGACCTCGATCGAAAGCTCCGGCGTGAAACGGTGAAGCGAGCCGTCGAGATGGCTCTGGAAGGTAACGCCGCCTTCGTCGATCTTGCGGAGGTCGCCGAGCGAGACGACCTGGAACCCGCCCGAGTCTGTGAGGATCGGCCGGTCCCAGGCCATGAACTTGTGGAGGCCTCCGAGCCGGGCGATGCGCTCGTGGCCGGGCCGCAGGTAGAGGTGGTACGTGTTGGCCAGGATGATCGAGGCGCCGACCTCGCGCAGGTCACCCGGATCCAGGGCCTTGACCGTGGCGTTGGTGCCCACCGGCATGAACTGCGGTGTCTCGACGACGCCGTGCGGCAGCGTCAAGCGGCCCAGCCGGGCTCGGGTCGAGCCGTCGGCGGGAGGCGCGACCAAAACCTCGAATCGGGCGGGCGAAACGCGATCCGACGACGGGTCCTTGGGGTTGGCCGACATCAGCGGTTGGGGCCTTCCGCGTCGGAGCTGTCCGCGGCAGTCGTGCTTTCGGCCCCGCGCACCGCGCCGTCCCAGAGAGCCGGCTGATCCGTGTCATTTCGTCGCGCGGCCGGAATGTCGTAGCCGAGGCGGGCCAGGTGCGCCCGGGCGCCGTCCGTGGCGATGCGGCCCTGAGGCGTGCGATCCAGGAATCCCAGCCGGAGCAGGAACGGTTCGTAGACATCCTCGACCGTCTCCGGTTCCTCAGCCAGGACCGCCGCGAGCGCCTGGACGCCAACCGGTCCACTGCCGAACTTCTGAACGATGGCGGCGAGCAGCTTGCGGTCCGTTCCGTCCAGGCCCTCGTCGTCTATCTCGAGAGCGGCCAATGCCTTGTCTGCCGTGGCCGCATCCACGTGTCCGTCGCCGTTGATCTGAGCGTAGTCTCGGACGCGGCGCAGGAGGCGGTTCACGACGCGCGGCGTTCCTCTGCCGCGCCGGGCGATGGCCGTGGCGCCGTCCGGGCTCAGCTCGACGCCGAGCAATCTGGCGGAACGAACGACGATCGCCGTTAGATCCGCCACGTCGTAGAAGTCCAGGCGGTACGTGGCGCCGAAGCGGTCACGCAACGGGCTGGATATCCGGCCGGCGCGCGTTGTGGCTCCGACGATCGTGAATGGCTTGAGGCTTAGCCGCAGGCTCCGCGCCGAAGGCCCCTTGCCGATCATCACGTCCAG
>PMIE01000067.1:34299-62498 GCA_003156975.1 Chloroflexota bacterium
TGGCCGATGTACTCGTCCAGGGTGTGGGGCCGCAACGACCTGTCTACCGCGACTTCTACCTCGTCCTCTGCGTCCGGGGCGAGTATTCGCGAGATGTCGCTCTCAGGGCCGTCGCTCATGCGGGGATCATACCAGAGTGAACGGGTGTTCTACACGAGCTACGGCGTATAGAACTCGGACACCATGGCGCCGTTGCCACCGGTCAGCAGCACCCGGGTGTCCAGCAGGCGCGTGGCAGTCTGGAATTCTCGTGCCATGAACATTTGCGCGGCCAGAATGAAAGTGCCCGTCGCCGGGTCGTACAACTCCGCCGAGTTGTCACCGCCGCCAGCGACAAGCACGCGGCCGTCGACAAGCAAGGTCGCGGTGAAATTGGAACGCCCCAGGATCATCGATCCCGTGCGGGTCCATTGGCCGTTGGCCGGGTTGTACAGCTCGGCGGTGGAAAGGAGACCAGTGCCGCTGGTCGTGCTTATGCCGCCCATGACGAGCACCTTGCCGTTCTGCAGAAGGACTGCCGCGAAGTGCGAGCGGGCGTACGCCATCGATCCGGTCTTGGTGAAGGTGCCGCGTGCCGGGTTGAAGATTTCGGCCGAGGCCAGGATTACCTGATGGCGTCCAGTGTCGCCTCGGTCCCCGCCGGCTATGAGCACCTTGCCGCTCTGGAGCAGAGTGGCCTGGGCGTTCTCCATGTTGTCCTTCATGGTTCGGGCGCGGTTGAACTTGCCGGTCGATTGGTTGTAGAACTCGGCCATGGCAGAGTACGAGTTGCCGATTCGCCCACCGGCGACCAGAACCCGGCCGTCGTTGAGCCGCGTTGCCGTCTGGTAGACGGCCTTGTCCCGCATTGCGCCGGTTCGCGTGAACCGGCCCGTGGCCGGGTTGTAGATCTCGGCAGAGCCGTCGGCGGCTCCGCCGGTTATCAGCACCAGCCCATTCGACAGCAGAGTGGCAACGTGATTGGCACGCGGCTCAGTCATGGACCCCGTGAGGGCGAATTCGCCTGTGTCGGCGTCGTATAGCTCCGCGCTCGCAACGGGATGCCCGTAGGCGAGGCCTCCGGCAATCAGAACTCGTCCGTCGTTCAGAAGCGTGGCAGTGGCGTTGCTCCGGTTCACGCTCATCAATGCCGCGGAGTCGAACTTGCCGATTCTGGGAGTCGGGACGGGGGTTGGAGTCGGGACGGACGACTGGCTTGGGCTGGGCGTTGGGGCGGAGCTCGCCGACGGTGTCGGCGTCGGGCCGCAGGCGACGACGGCAAGGGCGAGAACCAGCAGCGCGGCGAGAAACCGCGAGCGGTGTCGCGCCCGGCCTGGATGGGCACTCAACGGACTGGCATCGACGAGGTCACGCCACATCCACTTACCCTTTGAGCAGAGTTCTCAGCGCGGCCTTGACCCTCTCCTCGAGACCCGAGCCGACGGCGAGGTCCGTCAGTGCGTCGCGCGAAGCCTGGCGCGCCTCGCCCGCCGAGTATCCCAGCGCCAGAAGCGCGGCGGTTACCTCCGACTCCCCTGCCGGCGCGCCACTCCCGGCGGAACCGGCGGCAAATCCGGCGGCGGCGACCTTCTCCTTGAGTTCCAGAACGACGCGCGCGGCCAGCTTCTTGCCGACGCCGGGGACCGCGGTCAGGAGCGCCTGGTCGTCCGAAAGGATCGCGAGTTGCAGGTCCCCCACCGGTCGCGAGCCCACGATCCCGAGCGCCACCTTCGGACCAACGCCGGTCACGGTGAGAAGCAGACCGAAGAACCCGAGTTCCTCCGGAGTGCGGAAGCCGTACAGCGCCTGGAGATCCTCGCGGATGACGTGATGGGTGAAGAGCTTGGTCCGCTCCCCGACCTTCACGGTCGCGATTACGGCCGGGGCGGCGAAGACGCGGTAGCCGACACCACCGACTTCGATGATCAACGAGTCCGCAAAGACGGCGCCCGCAATTCCTTCGAGTGAGGCGATCACGATCGCACGCGGCGCTAGGAGGCCGTCTTGGATCTTGGCGCGCGCTTCGCCTGCGCGTCGGGACCGAGACCCAGCCGCTCGCGGCGCAACGCCTCGCGGACCGCCTTCTCGTAGGGAGTGATGCCGGTCGGGGCGGGTTGAAGTGCAGATCGATCCAGGGCACCGGTTGGGATGCGACTGACCGACCGCTCGCGATTGCTCACGCAGACTGCGATGGCCAGAGCATCCGCTGCGTCATCAGGCTCGGGGATTTCGGCCATGCCCAGAATGGCCTGGACCATTCGCTGTACTTGCTCCTTGGCCGCGGAACCGTGCCCGGCGGTGGCCACCTTGACTTCGTTCGGCGTGGCCTCGCGAATCTCCAGGTTGTGGAGCGCGGCTGCCAGCAGGACGACGCCTCGGGCCTGGCCAACGGCGAAAGCCGTCTGAACGTTCTTGGTGAAGAAGAGCCGCTCCACGCCTACGAGCGTCGGCTTGTGCAACTCGATCAGGTCCGTCACGGCGAGGTAGATCGCTTCCAGCCGTTCAGGCAGAGACAGCTCTGAAGACGTCCTGATGACGCCGTAGTCGATCGCCCGGAGCCTGGTGCCAGTCCTCTCCACGATGCCATAGCCCAGCATCGCCGTCCCGGGATCTATCCCGAGGATGATCATCCGCCGACCTCGGCGAGCAATGCGTCCGGGATCTCGAAGTTGGCGGTCACCCGCTGGACATCCTCCAGATCCTCGAGCAACTCGACCAGCCGGAGCGCCTGGCGCGCCTTCGACACGTCCAGCTCGACGGTGTTCTTGGCGACCATCGACAGCTCGGACGATTCGATCTTCACGCCGGCCGCCTCGAGAGCTCTGCGGACGGTCTCCAGGTCGGTCGACTTGGCGTAGACCTCGACCTGATCGGCAGAGGAGTCCACGTCGTCGGCGCCGGCGTCAATCGCGAGGAGCGTCAGTTCGTCGGGATCGCCGCCCTCGGCGAGGGTGATTACGCCGCGCTGCTCGAACTGCCACGCGACGCTGCCGGGCGCCGCCAGCTGGCCGCCGGCCTTGGTCAGGACGGAGCGCACTTCCGCGGCCGTCCGGTTCTTGTTGTCCGTAGCAGTCTCGACGAGGATCGCGACGCCGCCCGGGCCGTAGCCCTCGTACGTGATCTCCTCGAACTGCTCGCCTTCGCCGCTACCGGTCGCCTTCTCGATGGCGCGCTTGATCGTGTCGAGCGGCATGTTGATGGCGCGAGCGCGCTCAACGGCGAGTCGGAGCCGGAAATTGCCGTCCTGGTCAGCCCCGCCGGCGCGCGCCGCAACGCTGATCTCGCGGCCCATCTTCGTAAAGACGGCGCCGCGCTTGACGTCGTTCTGGCCTTTGTCGCGCTTGATTTGTGACCACTTCGAATGTCCAGACATCGGCCGGAGTATAGCGCCAGACGCGGCTCAGAGCCGAGGTCCTTCAGGGCGTCGGTTCGCCCTCTTGCGCCGGCACGCGCGGGGCTATCATGGCCGGGCGGCGCTTGGCCCTTCGTCGCGCCGCTTGTTCGATGCGATCTGACGCCACCAGAGGATCGAATAGCAGATGACAACCAAGAGCGCCGACCTCCTCCACCTTCGCAGCGTCGTCCTGGCCGCCCATGCCGGGGCCGGTAAGACGACGCTGGCAGAGCGCCTCCTGTTTGATGCTGGCGCGATCACGCGGCTCGGCCGCGTCGATGACGGCACCGCCAGCCTGGACTACGAGCCCGAGGAGCAGAAGCGAAAGCAGTCGCTGACCCTCGCCGTAGCCAGCCTGGAATACGAGGGGACGAGAATCCAGCTCGTCGACACCCCCGGATACGCGGATTTCGCGGCCGAGGTCGTAGAGGGTTTCGCGGCTACGGATGCCGCGGTCTTGCTGATGGACGCCTCCGGGCATGTGGAGGCCGGCCTTGAGTCGGCTGTCGCGCTGGCTCGAGCGAGCAACCATCCGGCCCTCTTCTTCCTGAACAAGTGCGAGCGTGAGAACGCGAACCCCACTCAGGCGCTCGACGCCCTGCGTACTTCGTTCGGCAAGAAGGTCGCGCCGCTCCACATCGCCATCGGCGCCGCGGACACGTTCACGGGCTACGTGGACCTGCTTCACGGCAAGGCGTATCAGCTCCAGGGCGGCAAGGAAGTCGAGGTTCCGATTCCTGCCAACCTCGCGGATGAGGTCGCCACCCGCCGGGACCAGCTTCTCGAAGCCGCGTCCGAGGCAGACGACGACGTCCTGACGAAGTACCTCGAGGGCGAGGCGATCTCTGATGAGGAGTTCGAGGTCTGTCTGCACATGGCCGTCCGGTCCGGCCTGGTGGCACCGGTCCTGGTCGGCAGCGTCTCGAAGGACATCGGCGTTCGCGCGCTGATGAACGCGATCGTTCACTACCTCCCCTCCCCCGCGGAAGAGACCGGGATCGCGGTCACGGATTCCAAGGGCAAAGAAGTCAAGCTGCCCGTGTCCATGGACGGCCCGGTTGTCGCCCGCGTATTCAAGACGACCGCCGACCCGTTCGTTGGCCGCCTGACCTTCATCCGGATTCTGACCGGCACGCTGCAGGGTCAGGGGCAGGCATGGAACGCTACGCGGAACGAGCCCGAGCGCGTCGGCCAGTTGCTGCTCCTGCACGGCAAGGATCAGGAGACCGTGGGCCAGCTCCACGCCGGTGAGATCGGCGCGGTGGCAAAGCTGACCGTGACCGGCACCGGCGACACGTTGGCCGCCTCGCGTGAGCAGGCCTATGCGTTGCCGCCCCTCGACTTCCCGATCCCCACGCTGCAGGTTGCGATCGAGCCTCAGACCAAGGCGGACCTGGACAAGATGGGAACGGCTCTCCAGCGCATGCTCGAGGAAGAGCCATCGGCGCGGGTGGAGCGGTCGGACACCGGCGAGCAGATTCTGCTCACGATGGGCGACGCCCATGTCGCCGTTCTAGGCGAGCGGCTCAAGCGCAAGTTTGGTGCCGCGATCATGACCAAGACGCCCCGGGTTGCGTACAAGGAAACGATCCGAGGCAAGACGAAGGTCCACGGCCGCTACAAGAAGCAGACCGGCGGCCACGGCATGTTCGGCGACGTCTGGATCGAGATCGAGCCGAATCAGGCCGGCGGTGTCGAGTTTGCCGAGCACGTTGTCGGCGGCACTGTTCCGAAGAACTTCTTCCCCGGCGTCGAGAAGGGCATCCGCGAGGCGGCAGCCGAAGGCGTTCTGGCGGGCTATCCGCTGAGTGACTTCAAGGCGACCCTCTACGACGGTTCATTCCACCCGGTGGACTCAAACGAACTCTCGTTCAAGATCGCGGCTTCGATGGCGCTCCATCAGGGCGTCCTCGAGTGCAAGCCGGCTCTCATGGAGCCGATCATGACCGCCGAGATTCGGATCCCCGAGATCTACATGGGCGACGTGAACCGCGATCTCAACGGCCGCCGAGGCCGCGTTCTGGGCATGGACACGAAGGAGGGGATGCAGGTCATCACCGCCAGCGTGCCCCAGGCCGAGCTGTTCACCTACGCCACGGAACTGCGCTCACTCACCGGCGGGCGAGGAACCTTCACGGCCAAGCTAGACCGCTACGAGGATGTGCCGCAGCACATCGCCGACAAGGTGATCGAGCTGCACAAGAAGGCGCAGGAGGCGGCTCACAAGGAATAGCTCCGCCGCGGGTCGAACAGGCCGGCCGAACAGAAGGAGGGGTCATGACAGACACGCCATCGCCGCTGCCACCGCCAGCCGACGGTGCTGGTCAGCCGTCAACGCCGCCCGCCGGCCAGGGGCCGGGCGGGGCCTGGTTGCCGCTGCCCCCACCTCCGACGTACGGCTGGGGCAGCGGTTGGCCGCAGCCACCGGCCGGATACGGATGGGGTGGCGGTTGGCCGCCACCGCGTGCACCGCGAGGGCCACTGCTGAAGCCGGGCTTTGCGCCCGGGCCCGTCTTCATCGGGTTGCTTGCGGTGGTCATGTTGCTTGGCGTCCTTGTATCAAGCGACCCGAACAACCCGTTCCTCATGTTGTCACTGGCGATCGGGTTGAATATCGGGTTCGTCTGGCTCGTCGCGTTCATCATCGGTTCTCAGGACACTCGCCTGATCATCTCGAGGCGAGCATGGGCGCGCTGGGCGACGCCGCCGGTGATCTTCTTCGTTGCGGTGGCGCTGATGATGTCCGGCATCCCGACCACGGCCCGTTTCGAATTGAGCCGAGGCGCCCTCGATCAGGCTGCCGCGAGCGCTCAGTCCGGAAACCGCGTCGGCTCCGGTTGGATCGGGCTCATCGATGTCCACGATGTAAGGGTCGTGAGCGGGGCTACGTACTTCGACACTTCCGCCCCCGAGTCGGGCGAAAGATGCGCTTTCGTGAAGTTCGCGGATGCGACCGCGTTCAACTCGTGGCTCGACAGCACCGACAGCACCTGGCAATCGCACGACTACGGCGGCGGCTGGTACCACGAATGCAGCGGATTCAACTCGGACTAGGGGGGTCCACCAGACGCAACTAGCGGGCCCCGCACCGGCCGGCGCGAGGCCCGCTTTGTGTTTCTGCGGCCAGTCGATGGGGCACACGGCCGATGCTCGCGCCCGGATCGGATAGAGCCACAGGGTGACGCCACATAAGACCGAGTCGGTAGCCCGTGAAGACCGGACCCGGAGCCGACGCCTCCAACAGAGGACTCGGCGGCGGCGCAGCGGGTCTTTAGGCGGTGGCGGTGCGTGCCGGCCCCGGGCCCGCGGGGATGGGCTTGGCGATCTTCCTACCTACTCGGCAGCGAGCTGTTGTCAACGAGCCGGATGGCTTCGGCGAGGTTCAATCGACCTTCGTAGATGGCGCGTCCGACTACGGCGCCCACGCATCCGATCGAGCGAACCGCCGCGATGTCGGCCATCGACGAGACTCCGGCCGAGGCGATGACATCCCCGCGGCGGAGGTTGACCATCCGGCAGAGTAGCTCCAGGTTCGGACCGGCCAGCAGCCCGTCGCGCTCGATGGCAGTAACGATGAAGGTTCGGGCGCCACGATCCGAGAGTGCTGCGAATGCGTCGTCCACCGGCACGCCGGACGCGCCGGGTACCCAGCCCTGGCCGACGGCCATCCCGTCACGCACGTCCAGCGCAATGGCGATCCGCTCGGCACCGAAACGGGCGATGAGCCGTGCCGCGAAGTCCGGATTCCGCAGGGCAGCCGTCCCCACTACCGCCCGCGCTGCCCCGGCGCCCAATACTGCCGCCACAGCCTCTTCGTCGCGCAAACCGCCGGCAACCTCGCAGGCGATCCCCTCCCCCGCTGCCGCCACGATCCGGCTCACCGCTTCGGTCTGTCGACGGGCACCGTCACGCGCCCCATCCAGGTCAACCACGTGGATCCACCGGGCGCCGGCCGCGACGAACCCGCGTGCGACTTCGGCCGGGTCCGTGCCGTACACCGTCTCGCGGCCAAAGTCGCCTTCGGAGAGACGGACGACCTGCCCGCCACGCAGGTCGATTGCGGGCAGCAGCTGGAAGTCGTCAAACGACAGACTGAGTTGCGAGTCCTCTACCATGCTACTATGCTACTACATCAGTACACGCCGAGCCAGTACTCCGGACCGGACTGTTTCGGCAGGCGACGTAACGAGGTAGCTCGATGAGTGCGATGGAAGACTGGCGCGACGAGGCCGCCGGCGAACTGTTCCAGGCGATTCTGCGTCTCGATTCGGCAGACGAGACCTCTGCCTTCTTCCGCGATCTCTGCACTCTTGGCGAGCTGCATGACCTGGCGCAGCGATGGGCCGTAGTGCGACTGCTGGATGCGGGAATGCACTACGCGGAAATCTCGAGCCGTACGGGAGCGAGCACGGCAACCATCACCCGCATTGCCCAATGGCTGCACCACGGCGAAGGCGGATACACCAAGGCGCTCGAACGGCTGCGCGCCGCGCACCCCACGACTGGAGAAGAGACCCGATGACGACACGCAGACTTCGCCTGGCCATCCCGAACAAGGGCCGGCTGGTCGAGCCTACCGTGAACCTGCTGCGTAATGCAGGGCTCGTCTTCGAAACCGGTGAGCGTGCGCTCGTTGCCCGCGTCCAGAACTTCGATCTGGACATCCTGTTCGTCCGAACCAACGACATCGTCGAGTTCGTGAGCGACGGCGTGGCCGAGCTGGGCATCACCGGCCTGGATCTGGTTGCCGAAACCGGATCGGACGTTCCACAGCTGCGCACGCTCGGCTATGGCCGCTGCCGGCTCACGATCGCGGTCCCGAACGACTCGCCGTTCCGGGCCGCCGAGGATCTGGCCGGCCTGCGCGTCGCGACCTCGCACATGAACATAACCAAGCGCTTCTTCGAGTCGCGAGCTATCCCCGTTGAAGTCATTCCGGTCTCAGGCGCGGCGGAGGTTGCGCCCAGGCTTGGTCTGGCCGAGGCGATCGTCGATCTCGTATCCACCGGCTCGACGATGGTCGTGAACGGCCTTCGCCCGATCGAAGAGGTCTTCGCGTCCGAGGCGGTTCTGCTGGCGAACGCTGCGGCACAGCAGGTGCACGGCCCGATCTTCGACTCCATCCAGACGATGCTCAGCGCCACCCTGGCGGCGCGCGATCGCAAGTATCTGATGATGAACGCACCGGTCGGGAAGGCGGCCGAGCTGGAGGACCTGCTTCCCGGGCTCGAGTCGCCGTCGGTGATACCGCTCGCGCACGAGGGCATGATCGCCATCCACGCGGTGGTGGATGCCGACGCCGTCTGGTCGCTGCTGCCCCGCCTGAAGGCGGCCGGCGCATCCGGCATCCTGATCCTGCCCATCGAGAAGCTCGTCCCGTGACCGCCCCGATCGTTTCCCTGCGCCACCTGGAACTTGCCAGGGCCGCCTCCGATCCCGTGGTTGCGGCCGAAGTCCGAGCGCTCGTCCGTCGCGGCGCCGTGCCGGACCCGAAGGTCCGTGAGGGCACGCGCGCCATCCTGGCTGCAGTGAAGGCGGGCGGAGATGTCGCCGTGCGCGAGGCGAACGGCCGCTACGGTGGCGGTCGGGCCGACGGCTCGCTGCTGGTCACGAAAGCCGAGATGGAGGCGGCTCGCGACGCGCTGCCACCGCGCATCAGGGCCGGTCTCGAGCAGATGATCGAGAACATCCGCCGCTTCGCCGAGACGGAGCTACCGCGGACCAAGGCCACGACGATCGTTCCGGGCGTCGTGATCGAACGGCGCTGGGTGCCTCTGGCGCGAGTCGGCGTGTACGCGCCGGGTGGTTCTGCGGCATACCCCAGCTCCCTGCTGATGGGAGTTGTCCCTGCGAAGGTCGCCCGCGTGGGCACGGTCGTTGTCGCCTCGCCGGCCGATGCCGAAGGTCGGCTGAACCAGACGCTGCTCGGCGCGGCCGGGCTCGTCGGCGTGGATCAGTTCATCGTCGCCGGCGGCGCCCAAGCGGTCGGCGCACTCGCCTATGGGCTGCCCGAGGCGGGCATCGACCCTGTCGATCGGATCGTCGGACCCGGCAATGCATGGGTCACTGCAGCCAAGCTCGAGGTATTCGGTGAGTGCGGGATAGACCTGCCGGCCGGCCCATCCGAAGTGATGGTCATCGCCGATGGGACTGCCGATCCTGCGCACGTCGCCTCGGACCTTCTCTCGCAGGCCGAACACGGCCCGGACTCCCCTGCCCTGCTCGTCACCTGGGACGCCGCGTTTGCCGCGGCCGTCGAAGTGGAGCTGGGTCGGCAGCTCGAGACGGCGGCGCGTCGGGCGATCCTGGAGCGGTCACTCGCCGCAGGGGCGCTTGTGGTGCTCTCTGCCGATCGCAGCGCCGCTCTGGACTTCGTCAACGCCTATGCCCCGGAGCACCTCTCCGTCGTCGTCGCTGACGTGGAGGAAGCGGTCGCACGGCTCGTGAACGCGGGCTCCATGTTCGTGGGCCCGTACGCTCCCGAGTCGGCCGGCGACTACGCCTCCGGCGCGAACCACGTCCTGCCCACAGGCGGACTGGCCCGGTCTTCCGGCGCGCTTTCCACGGAGAGCTACGGCAAGTTCATTCAGGTCCAGAGGATCACCCGGGACGGCCTGGCCACGATCCGCGACGCGGTGGAGGCAATCTCCGAGGCCGAGGGCTTGATCGCCCACAAACGAGCTGTGGAGTTGCGTTTCGAGGGCGAGCCATGAGCACACAGCCAAAGTCGGCGCCGACGTACGTCTGGGAGCCCACGACCGACTTTCTGGCGTCCAAGTACGGACTGCCGCGAGACTCGATCGTCCGCTTCGACGTGAACACGTCACCGACGCCGCCGAATCTGCGCGATGTCCTCGCCGGCTCGTTCGACCCGGCGCTGTGCGAGTACCCGCCGAGCGATTACGCGGCGCTGGTCGCGGCTGCGGCGCAGGCCTACGGCGTTGGAGCGGACGAACTCCTGCCGACCGCCGGCGCGGACGAGGCGCTGGACCTGATCGCTCGCGCCACGCTGCGCGAAGGTTCCGTGGCCGTAGTTGCGACGCCCACTTACGCCATGTACCGGATCGTCTCGGAGCAGCGCGGGGCCAAGGTCGTCGAAGTGCCGCGACTCGGACCCGAGGAAGGCTTTCGGCTCGACATCGCCACCCTTGCCATGGCTGCACGCGCCGCCCAGATCGTCTGGCTGTGCGAGCCGAACAACCCAACCGGCGTCCTGGAGCCGCCGGAGCGGATCGGCGAGCTGCTGGCGGTGCTTGAGTCCGACGCGAGGCGTGAGGGCCGCGAAACGCCAACCGTGGCCGTGGACGAGGCCTATACCGAGTTCGTCGGGCGGTCAGTCCTGCCGCTCCGCTACGACTACCCGAAGCTGGTGGTAGTCCGCACCCTGAGCAAGGCTCACGCGCTGGCAGGGGCCAGGGTGGGGTTCGCCGTAGCGCGGCCGGAGACTCTTGCGCCGGTCACTTCGTTCAGGGCACCGGCGTCGGTCGGCACGGTTTCTGCGGCGCTGGCGACGGCAGCGCTGCTCCGGCCGGAGCTGGCGGCCGGAAACGTCGCTCGCATTGCCGAACAGCGCACGCGTTTGCTGCGCGACCTGACGGAGTTCGGCTGGCGTCCCTATCCGTCGCAGGTGAACTTCATCCTCATCCGGTTCAGTTCGCAGAGCGCGGCAGCAGCAGCGGCCGAGGCTCTCCTTCGGGTGGGCCTTGTCCCGCGCACGTTCGGCCCCGGACACCCATTCGCCGATTGTCTGCGGCTGACCGTCCGGTCGGCCCAGGAGAACGACCGACTCATCGAAGCAGCCAGGGGGATCCCCGCATGAGCAGCATCGGCACCGTAGTCGCCTCCGGAGATCGCTGGGCGACGGTTACCCGTTCCACGAAAGAGACGCAGATCACGGTCACTCTCAGACTCGATGGGACCGGCGAAACCAACATCGAGACGGGGGTTGGGTTCTTCGACCACCTCCTGAACTCGCTTGCGCACCACGCCCTCTTCGACCTCGACATCGACGCGACCGGCGATCTTGTGATCGACGAACACCACACCGTTGAGGATGTGGCGCTTGTCGTCGGCGCCGCGCTGGCCCAGGCCCTCGGTGACCGATCCGGCATCGCCCGTTTCGGCGACGCGGCCGTGCCGATGGACGAGGCAGTCGCCACCGCCGTCGTCGACGTGGGCGGCCGGCCTTACGCAGTGGTTGACCTGCCGTTCCGCGGTAAGCGAGCCGGCAAGCTGCCACTCGAACTGATCGAGCACGTCCTGGAGTCGTTCGCGCGTGCCGGCGGCGTCACGCTCAACATCAAGGGCCGTGGCCGCAACGACCACCACCTGGCCGAGGCCGCCTTCAAGGCGCTCGGCAGGTCGTTGTGCGCGGCCGTCACCGTCGATCCGCGGCGGAAGGGCCCCGCATCCACAAAGGGCGCACTCGGATGAATGCCGCGGTCCGCGTCGCGGTCCTGGACTACGGCGCGGCGAACATGGTCAGCATCACCAAGGCCCTGGCGGCGGTCGGGGCCGAGGTCAGCGTGGCCACGGAGCCGTCCGAGATGACCGGCGTGGATGCGATCGTGGTGCCGGGCGTCGGTGCGGCCGGATCCGCGATGGACCACCTTCGGGAACGGAGCCTCTTGGAGCCGCTGCGCGACTGGGTTCGCGCGGGACGGCCGTGCCTGGGCATCTGCCTTGGCTTCCAGGTTCTGTTCGATGGCAGCGACGAAGGCGACGTCGAGACGCTCGGCCTGCTGGCCGGCCGGACGGTCGAACTGGCCGACGCTCCGACGCTGCCGCACATCGGGTGGAATTCGGTGGACCTCACGCGGCAGCACGCGCTATTCGACGGCGTCGCCGATGGCGCGCATTTCTACTTCGTCCATTCGTTCGCCCCGGCTCCGGCCGACGAGAGCATCGTTCTGGCTCGCACGACCCACGGCCGTCCGTTTGTCAGCGCGGTCGCGCGGGGGTCGCTGTACGGCCTGCAGTTCCACCCCGAGAAGTCGTCCGAGGCCGGGCTTCGAGTCCTATCCAACTTCGTCGGGCTGGTGGCTGCGGCGAGAGCGGCAAGCGCGGGGTCGGCCGCGAGCGCGGGCTGCTCCGGCGGCGACGGCGCCGTTTCGGCGGGTGCCGCCTGATGCTGGCGCGCCGCGTGATCCCGTGCCTGGATGTAGACAAGGGCCGGGTCGTCAAGGGCACCAGGTTCGTGAACCTGACCGACGAAGGCGATCCTGCCGAGCTGGCCGAACGCTATGCCCACGAGGGTGCCGACGAGATCGTCTTCCTCGACATCACCGCTGCCCACGAGCGTCGCGGGACGATGCTCGACGTCGTGCGGCGCACTGCGTCGCGCGCCTTCGTGCCGCTGACGGTGGGCGGCGGCGTTCGCAGCGTCGAAGAGATGCGCGACGTTCTGCGTGCCGGCGCGGACAAGGTCTCATTCAACACCGCAGCCGTCGCCGACCCGACTCTCCTAACCGCCTGTGCGGAGCGTTTCGGCAGTCAGGCGGTGGTGTGCGCCATCGACGCTCGGCGCTTGCCGCAGGAAGTTGGTGCCGACGGCACGCCCGGTAGGTGGGAAGTCGTCACTCATGGCGGACGCCGGACCACAGACCTGGACGCCGTGACGTGGGCGATGAGGGCCGTGGATCTAGGCGCGGGTGAGCTCCTTGTTACCTCGATGGATCGCGACGGCACACGCAGCGGCTTCGACACGGAGCTGCTGGCCGCGATCGCGACACGTGTTCGGGTGCCGGTGATCGCCTCCGGCGGCGCGGCCGGACCGGCCGACTTCGTGACCGCGGTTCTGGATGGGAAGGCCGACGCGGTCCTCGCGGCGTCGATATTCCACCGCCGGATGTTCTCCGTTTCAGACGTCAAGGAAGCAATGGCGGCCGCGGGATTGCCGGTCCGTCGCATCGAGGAGTCGGGCGCATGATCGGCAAGCAACTGCTCGAAGAGGCCGTGGTCTGGGGGCCGTCCGGTCTGGTTCCCAGCGTGGTTCAGGATGCCGCCGACGGTCGCGTCCTGATGGTTGCGTACGTGGATGCCGAAGCACTTGCGACCACTCTTGCGTCCGGCGATGTCCATTTCCACTCCCGTTCCCGCGACACGCTGTGGCGCAAGGGCGAGACAAGCGGGAACGTACTGCGGCTGGTTGACGTGGCTGCGGATTGCGACGGCGACGCGCTCCTGTTTCGGGTGATCCCGACCGGCCCGACTTGCCACCGGAACACGCGGAGCTGCTTCGACCCGGCAGGGGCGGCCGGTGGGGCGCCTGCGGCGGCGGCCGCGCCGGCCACGGAGGCCACGGAGCGTGGAGCTGCCACTCCCCTCCCCGGCCAGGGCTTCGAGTGGCTGGAGACGTTGTGGGCAACCATCGATGAGCGTGCCTCTGCCGACCCGGCCGCTTCCTACACTGCCCGGCTGCTGGCCGGCGGCGTGGACGCGCCCGCTCGCAAGGTCACCGAGGAAGCCACCGAAGTGCTCATGGCCGCCAAGGATGACGCTGTGGCCGGTGCCGACTCACGAGCGGCAACCCGCGACGCCCTGACCGGTGAGGTCGCCGACCTGCTCTATCACACCCTGGTTCTGCTCCGCGAGCGCGGCCTCCCGCCGTCCGCCGTCATTGCCCGGCTGCGGGAGCGGCACAAGGCCTGAGCGCCGCGCCCGAATCAGGCGCTCGCCTCCTAGCGCTTGAGCCGCCCCATCCGCACCGTCTTCTTGCCGGCCCGCAGGACCAGGTAGCGACCTGCGATCGACGCCGGGACGGCCGAGTCGACGGCCGTGACACGCTCGTCGTTGATCGAGAGGCCGCCCTGGGTGATCGCCCGCCGCGCATCGCCGTTGGAGGCGTAGAGCCCGCTGGCGATCGCCAGACGCAGGGCGCCGCCGGCGAGATCCTCAGCCGTGAACTCGAAGCCGTCGATCTCCCGATAGAGGCCCTCGAGCACATCCGGATCGCGGATCGGCTCCTTGGAGAATGCCGCCTCGCTCAGGCGCACGGCATTGCGCGCCGCCTCGTCGCTGTGGACGCGAGCCGTCAGGTCGTAGCCGACCGCTCGCTGGGCGACGCGCAACTCCGGATGCGCCGCCTGCTGGGCCTCCAGGTCCTCGATCTTCGCCCGGTCGAAAAGGGTGAAGGTTCGCAGGTACTTGGCCATGTCGCGGTCGTCTGCGTCGAGCCAGTACTGATAGAACTTGAACGGGCTCGTCTTTGCGGGATCGAGCCAGACGCTCGTGCCGGCTGCGGTCTTGCCGAACTTCTCGCCGCTCGGGTTGGTCAGCAGCGGGTAGCTCAGGGCGTACGCGAGATCCTGCCCGTCGCCCAGGCCGAACTCCTTTCGGATGAGTTCCAGGCCGGCGGTCATGTTGCCCCACTGGTCCGCGCCGCCCATCTGCATCTCGACGCCGCCGGCGCGGTACAGGTGCAGGAAGTCGGCCGCCTGGAGAAGCATGTAGCTGAACTCGGTGAAGCTGAGGCCGGCGTCGAGGCGGATCTGGACCGAATCCTTGGCAAGCATGTACGGCACGGTGAGGTGCTTGCCGATGTCGCGCAGGAATCTCAGCAGCGAGTACGAACTGAGCCATTCGTAGTTGTCGACCAGCTCGGCGCCGTTGGGTCCGTCGAAGTCGAGGAACCTGGTCAGCTGGCTCTGGATGCCGACGATGTTCTCTTCGACCGTGGTTCTGCTGAGAAGCAGCCGCTCCGACGATCGGCCGGACGGATCGCCGATCATCGCCGTTCCGCCGCCCACCACCACCACCGGCGTACCGCCGGCCCGCTGCAGGTGGATCAGCCCGAAGATGGGGACCAGGCTGCCGATGTGGAGGGACGAACCCGTCGGATCGAAGCCGTTGTAGCCCTTGATGGACTTTCCGGTCGCAAGTCGCTCGGTCAGGCCGCTGCTGGTGGAGTGCAGCATTCCGCGCCACCGCAGCTCGTCGAGCAAGCCGGGCAGCCCGGCTGTCGCGGTCGTGCGATTGGCCCCGTCGGTTTCGCCTGCCAGCGTCATCGCCGTCATCCGCTCCTTGTCGTCACGCCCGTAGGCGCCTGCTCGTCGAAGCCCCGGCGGGAGGGGGTGAATTGGCCGCCTACGTACCTATGCTATCTTGCGAGCCGCTATGCAGACCAGCCTTGCCCGCCGCCAGCGCCGCCGCCGTAACCATAACGGCTCGCGTAGTTCAGGCAGCGGCATCAGCAGAAGCTTCCTCGCGATCCTCCCGCTGTTTCTTCTGGGGATGCTCTTCGCGACGAGTCTGGTTGGATTCGCCGGCGCCGTNNTCCTCTACGACCGGACCGGCAAGATCCAGCTGGCGGCCTTCGGCTCTGAGAATCGCCGGGTCCTTAAGTTCGCGGAGATCCCGGATGTCGTGCTGGACACGACCACCAGCACGGAAGACAAGACCTTCTGGGGCAACACGGGCTTCGATCCCGCGGCGATCCTCGCCTCCCTGCGAGACGCCCTATCCGGCAAGCCCCGCGGCGGTTCGACGATCACGCAGCAGCTCGTCAGGCTGAAGCTCCTGCCGCCGACGACGAGCACTCTCGACCGCAAGATCAAGGAGATCATCCAGTCCGTCCGCCTGACTCAGGATTTCCCCGGCGAGGAGGGCAAGCAGGCGATCATCAGCGCATACCTGAACCTCAACTTCTACGGCAACCAGAGCTACGGAGTCGCGGCGGCCGCCAAGGGCTACTTTGGGGTCACGGACCTGAGCAAGCTGACCGTCGCCCAAGCCGCGATCATCGCCGGCCTCCTCCAGGCTCCCTCGGCATACGACCTGGTCGCGAATTCCGTGCCACTCGACGATGGCACCATCGTCGTGCCGGACGGCGCGCCGATTGTCCAGCGCCGCAACACGATCCTCGAGGAGATGCGGCGCGACAACCAGGAGGGTCTGCTGAGGGGTAAGTACTCAGATACCGAACTGGTCGCGGCGGAGTCGGAACCGGTCGTGCTTCATCCGGATACCCAGCCAAGGATGATCGCCCCGCAATTCGATCTGATGGTTCGCCAGCAGCTGGCCGATCTGGTGTGCGGTCCGGATGTCGCCACGGACGACTGTGCCCTGGTCGACACCGGTGGCTACAAGGTGATCACCACGATCGACGTCACCATGCAGGCCGATGCCGAGAAGTGGCTCAAGGCCTACGTCTTCGGGCCGAACCAGGCCACCCTTGCCGACGACATCAAGTATCTCGCGGACCTGGGCATCACCCTGAAGACCTACCCGGAGGAATACAAGGAGATCCTCGGCCCCAGCAAGTCCGGCAGCAAAGTCGGACTGCGAAACGGCAACATCCACAACGCCGCCTTGATGGCCCTGGACTATCGGACGGGCCAGGTTCTGGCCTACGCGGGCAGTGCCGATTTCTACGGCAAGATCATCAAGGATCCGGGCAAGGCCGGCCAGGACTACTTCGACCCCGAGTTCGACGCCCTGTCTTCTGGCAATGGACGTCAGCCGGGTTCGTCCTTCAAGCCGATCAACTACGTGGTCGGGATCCAGGACAAGTCGATGACGGCGGCCACGATGTTCATGGATGTGGCCACCAACTTCGGTGGCGGGGACATTCCCACCTATATCCCCCACGATGCCGACGGCCTGGAGCGCGGTCCCGTCCGCATGCGCGAGGCTCTCCAGTACTCGCTCAACATTCCGGCCGTGAAGGCTGCCTCGATCAATGGCGTGGACCACCTCTTCCAGCGTGCCCAGGACTTTGGGCTGCGGTTTCCGGATGGTTCGAACCCGGGCGTCTCGATCGGGATCGGTACGGTCGAGGTTCATCCATCGGACCTCGTTTCGGCATACGGTGCCATCGCGGATGGTGGCACTCTGGTGCAGCGCAACATGATCCTGTCGATAACTGACTCCCGAGGCGCCAAGCAGTGGTCTGCCTCGTTGCAGACGCTGAAGGTCACCCATCCCTCGACCCCGCAGGCGACATACGTCGTGACAAACATGCTCGCCGGCAACACAGACCCCGCTCAGAACAACTGGTGGAGCCAGTACAAGATCGTGCAGGGCGGGACGCGCCGGCCGGCCACCCTCAAGACGGGCACGAGCGATCAGACGCAGGACCTCTTTGCCCTCGGCTACGTCGCGCCTCCCACGGATCCGAACGCCCCGGCACTCGTGGCAGGCGTCTGGGCCGGCAACAGCGACAACGCCCCGGGCCATAGCGTCATGTCACTCGAGATGGCCGCGCCGATCTGGCATGCTTTTATGCAGGACACGACGAAGGGGATGCCAGTCGTCGATTTCCACCAGCCGGCCGGCGTGACCTGGGCCTCCGTCGATGCCTACAGCGGGATGCTCCCCGGCCCCTACACAACCCGGACCTACAAGGAAGTCTTCGTTGACGGGACGGTTCCCACCCAGGTGGACACGACGAAGGTTTCATTCGATGTGGACTCGACGACCAACACGCTGTGGACGTACGACTGCCCGGGAGTGAAGGTCACAAAGGGTTACCTGAACCTGAGTCAGGTCGACTCGACCAATCCCACGTGGCAGCAGTACGACAACATCTGGGCAAGCCGGGCCACGAAGGGGACCGGCGTGAAGGGCGGCCCGAACAACTCCGCGACCTCGTACTTCTACAAAGTCGGGTTCTGGACGCCGTTCGGCAAGACGTGGGGGGCTCCATTCCCGCCGACCAAGTACTGCACCTCAAACACCGGCTCGCCGCCGCCGTCGCCCATAGCCACCCCAACTCCTGTTCCAACGGACACGCCCGTCCCGACGGAGGCTCCCACTGCGGAGCCGACCGCTCCGCCTGTGCCAACCGATACACCGGCCCCGACCCCGTCCCCTGCCCCGTCGGGTCTCGTGGTTATGCCACTGTCCATCTCGCTGTTCGGGTTTGCCCGGCGGCGGCGCGGGCAGCGCGGATCACGGCCGGTGGCGCCGTTGCCGACGAAGCGCGGCCGCCGCTAATCTCTTGCGGGCGGTTCAGGCGGGGCGGGCTTCCTCCGGCCGGTGAGGGTTCTGGCCAGCTCCAGGGCATCCGCCAGTTCCGGCAGGCGGAAGACTCGGGCCCACGCCATGTACGCAACTAGGCCGACAAGACCACTCGCGGCCAACTCCCCGAACTGTGTCACGAGCGATGAGGCGCCGCCGGTAGAGCGCTCGATGAAGCGCGCGACCACGAGAGCCGCTGCCGACGCCACGCATGCTCCGGCGGCGAAGGCCAGGGCATGGCGCGCCAGCGGCCGCAGGTCGAACCCGACGCGCTTCTCCATCAAGACCACGAGCAGCAGGACCTCCGCCCAGGCCCCCAGGCCGATTGCGAGGGCGAGGCCCAACAGATGCATGAACGGGAACAGGACGACGGCCGCGATGACGTCGACGACCACGGCAAGCAGGGCCGCCGTGACCGGCGTCTTCGTGTCTTTGCCGGCATAGAAGATCGGCGCCAGAAGGGCGATCAGCACGTGCGCCACGAGTCCCAGAAGGAAGACTTCGTAGATCGGGACCATCGAGGCCGTGTCGGCCGCATTGAACTCGCCGTGCTGGTACAGGAAGGCGATCGTTGGCGCCGCGAGAACCAGCATGAAGCCAGTCAATGGGACCACGACGAAGAGCAGCAGTCGGAGCGCTTGATCGACCAACCGACGGAAGCGTTCGTTGTCGCCGCCTGCTACGGCCCGCGACAGAGGTGGCAGGAGGACGATGCCGAGCGGCACGCCGATCAGACCGACGGGGATTTGCAGGGCCGTGAAGGCGCTGCTGTATTGCGTGAGCGCGCCTTTGTCGTGGAGGCTCTGGGCGAAGTAGGTGTTCACCAGGAAGACCAGCTGGGTCACGCCGAGGCCCAGGGCGCGCGGCCCCATCAGCTTCAGCGTTTCCAACACGGCTGGGTCGTGGATGTGAATCTGCGGACTGTACAGCCCGGACCGGCTCACGGCCCGGACCTGCGTGAGCACGTGGCCGGCAGAACCGACGATGACCCCGATCGCCAGCGCGTACACGCCCAGGAACGGTGTCAGGACGATGGCGCAGACAACGATCCCGATGTTGTAGACATTGGGCGCCATGGCCGGCGCCCCGAAGACGCCGAGCGAGTTGAGCCCGGCGGTCATCACCGCTCCAACGGCCAGAAGCATCGGCGAAATGAGCATCAGCCTGGTCAGCCCGATCTCCAGGGCCAGCTGGCTGGAGTCGTCCGGCGGCGCGATCACGGGCACGATCGACGGCGCGGCGATCCAAACCAGCACGGCCAGCGGCACGAGGGCGAGGACCATCAAGTTGGCGATCGTGGCGATGAGGCGTCTGGCGCGCTCGCCTTCACCGTCGGCCAGCAGGGCGGATGCGACCGGCACGAGGGCCGAGCCGACAGCGCCTGCGGCGACCAGCTGGAATAGGGTGTCCGGAATCCGGAAGGCGGCATAGAAGGCGTCCAGGTTGCTGTTGTTGCCGCCGAACTCCGCCAGGAAGACGGCAGAACGGAGCCAGCCGATGAGGCGCGACAGCACGACGCCTGCCACGACGACCACTCCCGCCAGGGCGATGGCTCGGCCGCCGAGGCGTGCCGACGCCGCGGCGGAGAGATCCGAGGTCGCAACGTCCGCGGTCAGCACTACGTCCCCGGCCACAGCCTCGGGGGCCGTCTGCGAGGAACGCCGATCGAGCGCCGGCCGCGGCTGCCAGCCGCGCAAACGTGGCGACTCGTCGTGAAGGGGCGGCACCTCTGCCCGTCGCGGACCGCCTCTCGCCGCTCCCGGGTCGCTCATCGGAACCGCCGAGCCAGTCTCCAGGCAGCGCCGAGCGTCGCGTTGGGCGCGTACTCATGAGCGCGGATACGAAGTTCGGGCCGCGCGCCGAAGCCGCGCTTGAACTGATACAGGTTCCAGAGCGGATGCGACTCGTCCTGGGGCACCCCGGGAAAGGCGCGCGTGTCGACACCGCCCAGGTCATAGCCGCTGAAGCCCGCGTCGGCGGCCCATCGCATGATGTCCCACTGCAGGAGATGGTTGGCCCGGGTTTTGCCCATGTCGGCATCGTCCGGCGCACCTGCGGCGAATGAGACCAGCAGGCTTCCGCAGTGGAGCAGGAGCACGCCGTTGCGGCGTCGTCCCTCCACGCCGGCGAACCACAGGCTGGCCACTCGTGACTCGCCCAGCAGCCGCCACTGAGTCAGCTCATAGGCCTTGTCCCGAACCAGGAAGTCCTCGCGCCTTCCCGTGGCGGCGTGCATCTCGAAGAACTCGTCAAGGGCGGCATCGCGGGCCGCAGGATCGGTTAGATCTACGCGCTCGGTGGTCACGCCGGCACGACGGGCCTTGTTGATGTTGCGGGCCACGCTGTCGCCCAACAGGGCGTGCTGGGCGTCGTCGGTTGGCTGGAGCGGGATCACCATCGCCGTACGCGAGACCTGAATCTCGCGCCTCGCGGGCCGGAAGGCTTCCGGACGCAGGCCGGCGGCCAGGTCGGAGCCTTCTTCCCACGTCGGGTCGATGGTCAGGGCCACGGCTCTCCGCCGGCGGGCGATCAGCCGCAGGCCGTGGAGAGCCGCCTGGGCCGCCGCGGGGCTGCGGTCGAGCAGGATTGGCCCTCTGGGACAGTAAGCGACCCTGGACGCTCCCAGCGGCCCCGGCAGACGCCCGGCAAGGCGCCCCGCCAGCAATCTGTCCTGGACATACGCGACGGCGATGCGGCGGCTCCCAAGCTCGATGACATGTCGCGATGGAGTCCAGCCGAGGCCGCGCTTCAATTCTCCCCAGGCATGCGACTGGAACGCATCGCCCATCGGGCTGCGAACGGCGAGATCGTCCCAGGCGGCCGCGTCCCAGTCGGTCGCGTCGACGACACTGACCGCGGCGGGTCCGTTGACCCCGGCCATCCGGCTCGTGGGCAGACTCAATCGCTCCTCCAGTGAGACCCGCCCGAGCTGGCGGCGTCATCCGGGCCGATTGTCGCATCCCGCGCCGCGGTCCTGCACCGGACGTCGCGGCCGGCCCCGCGCCCGACCCTCCGCCGCCTGGCGTCAGAAGGTGACGATCGTGGCTCCGTCGCCGCCTTCTCCCCGGCCGCCGGCCCGCCACTCCTTGACGAGCGGATGAGCCGCGGCATGGTCTCGGACCGCGTCGCGGAGGGCGCCGGTACCCATGCCGTGGATGATGGTCGCCATGCCGAGGCCGGCGAGAGAGGCGTCGTCGAGGTAGCGGTCCAGGACCTCGAGCGCTTCCTCCACCCTTGCCCCGCGCAGGTCCAGTGAGGACGCCACCGTGCGGGCACGTTCCAACTGGAGACGCGATGGCGCGTTGCCGATGGAGAGGGTCCGCTGCGAGCCGGATGTTCCGGACGAGGAGTAGTGCGACGGAACCGGGGCATCCCCGTCGCCGCCGGTTGCAGCCTCCAGATCCTCGACGGCGACCGTGATGCGCAGACCCCCGACTTCGATCGTGGCGCGCCGCCCGCCCTTCTCGAGCGCGGCGATGCGGCCTTCGGCTCCGCCGGTCCGAGTCCGGGCGCGCATGCCGATGCGCCAGACGATCGGTTCGAGGAGGGCGGCGGTGCGGACAGGATCGGGTTCGGTGGTGAGAGCCGGCAATCGCTCGAGCTGCGCGGTTGCGCGTTCCAGGTCTTCGTCGAGGCTCTTCTGAGTGACCGTCTCGCGTTCCAGCTTGCGCCGGATGCCGCGCACCTCGGCCCGGACCTCGTCGATCATGCGCTCGGCCTCGTCGCGCGCGGTCTTCACCGATTCCTCGCGTTCCCGGCGGGCCAGGCGGCGCTCGTCGTTGGCGCTTGCCAGCGCGGCTCGGGCTCGCTCCTCGGCAACCCGGGCTTCGGCCAGGGCATCGGTCGTCTGGAGCTGAGTGGCCTTGATCGAGGCGAGCGTTTCCTCGAAAGCCTGCTGCTCGTCGGTCAGGCGGGAACGGGCATCGGCCACGAGCGACACGGGCAGACCGAGCCGCTCGGCGATCGCGAAGGCCTGGCTCTGACCCGGCAGTCCGATCGTGAGCTTGTACGTGGGCCGCAGCGTTTCCACGTTGAACTCGACGGAGGCGTTGCGGGCCTGGGGCGTCGTGTGGGCATACAACTTCAGTTCGGCGTAGTGAGTGGTCGCCGCCACGAGCGCGCCGGACTTGATGAAGTGGTCCAGCAGTGCCTGGGCCAGGGCTGATCCTTCGGTCGGGTCCGTGCCGGCGCCGAGTTCGTCGAGCAGGATCAGCTTGTTGGGCCCGCACGACTCGACGATCCGGACGATGGAGCGCATGTGGCCGCTGAAGGTGGAGAGCGACTGCGCCACGGATTGCTCGTCGCCTATGTCGGCGTAGATATCGTCGAGGACCGGCAGCCGCGTGCCACTGTCCGCCGGGACGTGAAGCCCCGACTGGTGCATCAGGCTCAGCAGCCCCAGCGTCCGCAACGCTACGGTCTTGCCACCGGTATTCGGCCCCGTGATGAGGAGCGCCGTGTAGTCGCCGCCCAGCCGAATGTCCACCGGGACGACGTGCCCGGAGAGGCCCGGATGGCGCGCGCTCAGCAGAACGATCTCGGGCCGAGTGGCAATCTCGGCCGGGATGGCATCCATCTCTTCCGCGAGGCGCGCCTTCGCGGACCAGAAATCGAAGCGCGCCAGCGCCTCGAGGGTCTCTCGCAGCGGCGCCGCCTGAGCGGCGACCACGGTTGAAAGCTCGTCGAGAATGCGCTCGATTTCGGCGCCTTCAGCCAGCTTGGCCTCGCGCCAGGCGTTGCCCATTTCCACGGCCACGAGTGGTTCCACGAAGAGCGTCTGGCCGCTGCCCGAGGCGTCGTGGACGATGCCCTTCACCTTGCCGCGTGAGTCGGCCCGAATTGGGATCACGTACCGGCCGCCGCGGAGCGTGACGATCGGTTCCTGCAGCGAGCCGGCCAGCTCGCCGGAATGGATGAATTGGTCGAGACGAGTCCGGAGGCGCTCGTAGGCGATTCGGACGGCGCGGCGGAGACCGCCGAGTCGCGGCGAAGCCGTGTCGAGCAACTCGCCGGTGGGATCGAAGCTGCGCTCCAGGGTGCTGCGCAGGCTCGGCAACGAGTGGATCTCGCGGGCGAGGTCCCGGAGCAGCGGTCGCTTGTCGTCGTTCAGCGCATCGACGAGACGCGACGCCGCCTGGAGCGTATCGGCAATCTCCAGAAAGTGGCCTGGATCCAGCCGCCCGCCGCGAGCCGCGCGTTCAATCCACGGCCCGATGTCCTTGGCCCCGCCGATGCCGCTGCCGGGATGCCCGGCGATGAAGGCCCGAGTCTGCGAGGTCTCATCGAGGCCGCGGGCCACGACCACGGCCTCCGTCGAAGGCTCGATAGCCTCCGCTAGGCGGCGACCCGGATCGAAGCCGGTTGCCGCCGCGAGGCGTGCCCGTACGAGCGGAAACTCGAGCAGGGCCATCGACCGTGGGTCCAGGCCGGTCGGCGCGACTTCTGTGGTCACGATGCCTGCCCGCGCCGGTCTCGCGCCTCGGCGATTGAAAGCGACGCGTGGCCCGGCACGAAGAACCGCCAGGGGCGGCTCAGCCATGGCTCCGGCGCGTAGTCGATACCGATGCGCGGCCCGACCGCAATCGGCAGCTGTTCGTCCTCGTCCGTGATCTCCAGTCGAATTGGAGAGGCCGGGTCGCACAGGTCGCGGCCGTCGTCGCGCCGGTCGATCGAGAACGCGGCGCACACAAGACCGGGTCCGGCGGCGAGCCGCGCCTTCGGCAGAGTCTCGACGCGGCGGCGCGACAACTCCGCGGCAGTCTCACGACGTCCGGACCCGCCACCCAGAACGCCAAGCCTTGATGCGCGCATCTCGTCGACGCCGGCGATCGGCTCGACGGCGCGAATCAAGACCGCCGCGGGACGGCCCTCGGCCTCGGTCACGACGTTCAAACAGTTATGCATGCCGTAGACAAGGTACACGTAGGCCGCTCCAGGGGGTCCGAACATGACCGCGTTTCGCTTCGTCCGGCCGGTTCGGGCATGCGACGCAAGGTCTTCCAGCCCGATGTAGGCCTCCACTTCCACAATTCGGCCGGTGCGCGCTTCTGGACCACTGCCTCTGACGAGGCGGGCACCGATCAGGCGTCGTGCCGCCGTTTCCGTGTCGCCGGCGAGGAGGTCGCGCGGAAACATGGCCATACCAAGAGGGTGTTGCCGGCGGAAGTCGATCAGGGGTAGATCGAGACCAGATCGCCCGGCAGCAGGAATGACAGGAGATGGAGGAAGCCGGGCACGATGTGGTCTTTGAGCCAGAAGGCGATGTGGGACTGGTTCAGGATCATGTCCTGCGCGTCGCGGAAGTAGGTCAGGTCCCCAGATCTGGCCGCCGGGAGCGGGTATGAGTCCAGGATGATGACGATGAATAGCAGCAGAAGGGCGCCCTGCAGAAGGCCAAGCAGTCCACCGACGATGTCGTCCATGATCGGATGCTGGGCCGAGAGGTCGGTCCGCTTGTAGAAGCCCTGGGTCGTGATCGAGGCTGCCACCGCCACGACCACGAAGATGATCGCAAAGGCCAGCATCTTGTTGTAGTCGCGATCGAACTGCGTCCAGTTGTCCGCCAGGAAGTTGCCCGCCGGTACCCGCAGGTTTCCGGCCACCAGAAAGGCAACCATCATCGAGCCGATTCCGAGCAAGCGCCGGATCGCCCCTTGCATCACGCCCATGAAGAAGAAGAGGCCAAGGCCGACCAGAATCGCCAGGTCGACTACGGGCGCACCTCTGATGGCTCCGGTGATGTCCACCGATCTACCTCCGTCTGGGCGGTGGCTGCCGACCGTCTTTCGCGTGGCCGCGGCGGCAAGGCCGCTGCAAGGTCCGCTGTTAGGTTAGCAGCGGCGAGGCCGCAAGGGCAACGGAGGGACATCCATCGGTTGCGCCGTCGCCCTGCCGGCCATCGCGAATCGCACCTAGTCGGGCACTAAAGTGCCCAAGATTCTTGACGCGGGACAGCTGACTCTGGCCAGGCGTCCGGCGGTGTCGTAGCCGCATGCCGTGGTGATGGCTGCCTGCGAGGAGTCTGGAGGGATTCTTCGGCGGCGTTGTAGGTGTAGGCGGTGGTCGAGCCGCCGGCGGTCATGGTTGTGCGGTTGCCCGCGACGTCATAGCCGAAGCCGACCGTTGTGCCATCGGCGTAGGTGACCCCGGTCAGGCGACCGACTGTGTCGAGGGTGTAGTGCTCGGTCCCGGCGGCGATGCCGGAGCCGCCGGTCGTGGCGCTCGTGCGGTTGCCTGCCGAGTCGAGGGTGTAGGCATATGCGGCGATCGTGGTGCCGCCGGAGTTCTTGTACGTGAGGCCGGTCAGGCGGCCGGCGGCGTCAAGTGAGTTGGTGCTCGTCACGCCATTGGGCCGGGTCAGAGTCGTGAGGGCGCTATCGTCGTCATAGGCGAAGCCGAAGGACCCCAAGCCAGGCTGAGAGACGGTGGCCAGGCGCTCCGTCGAGTTGTAGGTGTAGGTCGTGGTCTTGCCCGAGGCGGTCATCGTGGCCCGATTGCCAGCAGGATCGTATGTATAGGCGGCGTTGGCACCTGGACCATGCAGAGAGGGAACTCAGATGCGGGGATGGCGCAGCTCCTCGACGAGCGCGGTCAACATTGCTGTGGCCGAGACATCCCCATCGTAACTTCCGGCGCTTAGCGCGAAGCCGTCGATGGCACACCAGCAGGTAGCCCAGAGCGGCCGGTGCTTTGCCAGCCTGACGCGGCAATTGCGCGCCGGCATACCGGCGACGGAGACATCCGTCCATCTGGCGGTGAACCGGCGCTCGAAAAACGGCCGAAACTCGCGCGCAAGCGCATCGGCTCCCATATCAGGCACCCGGTAGGCTTCTAGCCGGGCGTCGGCGTTGGGCTCCAGCCAATGCGTGATCGTCACGCGCGCGGCGGGCACCTTCAGATTGCGCAGTGCTCCGCTGAGGATCGAGGAGCCGTAGCCGTTGGCGTCGCAAGAAGACAGGGCCGTTGTGATGCCGACTGCCGCCGCGACCCGCGCCTCTAGATCTGGGTCGAGATGTCGTTTGGGAATCTCATCCGCCCGGGTGAATGCGATCGTCCCCGACCACCTGGACGATGCATCACCGGTCGCTGGCGCCGCGGTACCGGGAGCGTATGGCGGCGGGGGCCATGCGTCGAACAGCCCACGGACTGGGCGGTCGGCTGCGATCCAATGCTCGTAGGCCTCGTCAATCCGTCGGTCGATACGGGCCTGGTACTCTGCTTCGTCCGGAACGCTGTAGGGGGCAAGGCCGCCGAATTCCAACTCGTAGTCGTGGGCGTAGCCAGTCTCGTAGTAGGCGTCGAGAAAGGCGGCACCGGCCGGCGTGAAAGCGTCGCTGATGAGCTTGCCGTCGACCAGGTCGCGCAGATCGTTGGGGCTGATCTGGCCCCTTAGGAGCTCGGCGACGATCTCGGGGCTGAAGAATGACATCGCTCCCATGTCGTGGCGAACGAGCCACGAAATGATGAACCCGATGTGGGTGAAGCCGTTCTCCTCCGGCTGCCCGCTGTCGATTGCGGCGCCAGTGTGGTATTCGTAATCGTCGTACTTGCGCATATCCGCCTCACTCCCACATTAGGCAGAGACAGGGATCCATCGATGAGTACATCGGCAACCGCTCACCACGGCCAGGGTATGGAGATTGGCAGGTAGATGATCGGGAAGTGGTAGTCCCGCGTGATTTCGGCGTCCTTCTCCATCTGGTCAATGGTGTATGGCGAGTTGCCGAACTTGACCTCGACACAGTAATCGGGATTCTGAGGGTCGACGTATGCGCCCGGATATCCGCAAATATCGAGGTACCTCTTGCCGAGAGACGTTGGGAAGTAGACGTGGAATCGGTAGAAGTTGTCGGGGCGAAGACCTTTCAGGATGTTGTAGGCGACTAACTCACCGAAGATACCCTTGGCTACAACGTCCATCCACCACTGTGAGAAGCTGCGCCCTAGATCGGGCAATCTGGGAAGAGTCGACAGCGGAAGTGTCGGCCCTTTCTGCCAGGGAATCGTGCACGGCCCACTGACCACACACCCGACGCCCAAGCCGATGATGATGCCCAACAGGATGAAGGCACCGTAGCCGATCCTCTCTAGGGTGCTCAGGCTGACGATTGTTCGTATGGCGACGTTGAAGAGATTCGACCCGTATTCGACCACCTCGTCACTTCGTCCGCTCGGGTCCGTGAACGTCGTCGGGTTCTGTCCGGCATAGGCGTAGGGGTTGAAGCCGGTGATCCCGGGCCCGCCCGGAGTCTCGGGATCGCGGGAAGTGAAGGTACCGGTGGTGGTATCGAGCGAGCGGGCGTTGAGATAGACGAGGCCGCTAGAGTCGGTAAGCGCTCCGGTGTAGCCGAGCGAGCCGACAGAGCTTGAGCCTGCCTGGACGGCGCTATCGACCTCGTATGAAGCCGTGGCGGTCACCGAGCCGGCTGAGTCGGTGCTGGCTCTGACCGACGAGAGAGCGTCGGTGAGCGGGTACGAGTTGGTCGAACCGACGGTTTCGGCCAACAGAGCAGTGTCGGCGGAGAGATAGCCGTTGGTGCCATCGGACAGGAGCGCCGGCAATGCCGCTGCCGCATCCCAGTTGTAGGTAGTGGTGGTGGAGCCCGACGTGGCGCTGACACGGAGCCCGGCGCCGTTGGTCTGGTAGGCCACGGTCGTGGCACCGCTGGTCTCGGTCGCGAGATTGCCGAAGTCGTCGTATGAGTACGCTGTTGAGCCGGCCGCGATGCGGTTGCCGGCGGGATCGTACTTGTAGGTGGTGGTGCCGGCAGAGGTCAGTTCTTCGGCGGCGTTGTAGGCATACGCGGTGGTGGAGCCGGCGGTGGTCATCGATGTCCGGTTGCCTGCGGCGTCATATCGGCTATGAAAG
>PMIE01000109.1 GCA_003156975.1 Chloroflexota bacterium
CAGCTTCCACCCGATGTGCTCGTATCTTGCGAGCTTCCCGGCCAGTCTGGTCCACGCCTTCATCGCCCGATATACCCGCCCCGGCGACGTCGTCCTGGACCCCTTCAGCGGCCGTGGAACTACGCCGCTCCAGGCCTGCGCCGAGGGCCGCATCGGGGCCGGCAACGACCTGAACCCCTTCGCCCACATCCTGACCGCCGCCAAGGTCGATCCGCCCACGAAGGCGGATGTCAGGACCCGCGTCGCCGCCCTGCGTCTTGCCTGGGCCGCCTCCGCCGGCGATTGGAACGCCCTCGCGGACTCAATCGTGGCAAATCCCGGCTCATCGGACATCGAGGTCCCGGGCGCCGGCAGTCGACCGATCTCCGCCCCCGCGAACCGGTCAGCCACTCTCAGCGGCTCCATCCCCATCCGGCCGGACGCATCGGTGCCCGCCGAGGTCGCCCTCGCATTCCACCCTCGAACACTCGCTCAGCTCCTGTATCTGCGCGCCGGCCTCGACCCGGACGATCGGACCGACCGGTTCGTCCTGGCGACGCTGACGGGCATCCTGCACGGCAAGAGCGCCAGCTACCTATCGATCGTGATGCCGAACACCTTCAGCATGGCGCCGCGCTACGTTCGCGACTTCGTCGAGCGGACCGATTTCCACTCGCCCGAGCGCGACGTCTTTGGGCTCCTCGATGACAAACTGCGGCGCCTCTACCGCCAGCCGCTGCCCGCCACACGAGGCATTGCCCTGCTCGGCGACGCGCGCGACGCAGGCGTCCGCTTCCGCGAGGCGCTGCACTCCCGTGGCCTTCCCGAACGTGCCCGCCTCGTCGTCACGTCGCCGCCGTACCTGCGTGTGGTGAAGTACGGCTACTACAACTGGCTGCGGCTGTGGCTGCTCGGCTATGACGCCTCCGCCATCGACGACTTGCTGGACGACGCCCACCACCGCGACGCCTACCTGGTGTTTATGCGCGAGGTACTTCGCGGGCTGCGGTCCGCGCTCGCGGACGATGCCGTCGTCGCCCTCGTCATCGGGGACGTCGAAATGGACCGCGGCCGGCCGATCAGCGGTGGCGTCGGGCTGGCGGAGTCGGTTTGGGAGTTCGCGGCCGCCCCCGAGGGATATCGCCTGGCGGGCATTGCCCAGGACGACGTGGCCGCCGGACGCAAGATGACCAAGCTGTGGGGCGACGAGGCGGGCCAGGCCACCAAGGTGGACCGGATCGTGGTCCTGGCGACCAGCGAGGCCGGGCGCCGACGGGCGCTGAACGGCGCCAGCCTGCCGATCGATTGGGAGTGGCCGCCCCGCACGCCGCGCGGCCTGTAGCGCCCCTGGCGCGCCCATACGACGTCCGGCGAGCCGTGCCAATACAATCCGACACATGAACCCGATGTATCAGCCTAGCGACCTCGCCGCAATGGACCCGCTCGTTCTCATGAAGAACCTGGACCACGTCCGCATGACGAGCCGCCGCCTGAGCTACATCCTCCAGCAGCAGGTCCATCTGTACACGCCCACGGCCAACGAGCTGCGCGATCGCATCGCCGCCTACGTCGACGCCGAACACCAGATTGAAGCCGAGCTGGGTCGCCGTCAGATTCGCGCCTGACGGAACCGCCAATCCGCAAGCTCAGTCGGATCCGCGGCCCCGCCGCCGGCCGGCCCCAGTCATTCGGCCAAGCCCCGATGCCAAACTCATAGCGAAAGGCCCTCCCAGCGGGGAGGGCCTTTCTTTGGATCAGCTTGCCGAGCCGGCGCAAGCGTGAGGGCGCCACGCATCCTGGCTCAGCGAGCCGCTCCCACAAACGCACCTGCTCGCAGCGGAACCTCGGGCGCCTCCTCCAGCACGTCCGATCGGACCGCCACCGGTGCCATCACTCCAACCAACGCTCGCGGCCGCCGCTCACCCTCCTGGGCCAGGACCTCGGACACGAGCACCGCAAGACGCGGCATCTCGGCCAGGCCGAAGGCGATGCCGTGTTCGGCAAGCTCGCCGAAACCCCAACCGTGGTAGAGGCCTCGGCTGGCCACGCGGCACATTTCGTCGTAGAGCTCGGGCCAACCGACCCGCCTGCGCTTGTGACAGAACCGAACGAAATCGAGGGCGGCATCGATAGCGCCGCCATCCTCGTGGCGCCTGCGCGAATCCATGAATGCACTCGCTCCTCTGTTCCGTGCCCAGCGAATCCCAGAACCTGGTGACGGACCGCAGGCTCGGTCCAGGCTGGGATTCCTTCTCCCCCGCGAGCTTCTCCTCCGCGGCAGGCTGGGGTGCATGCTAGGCGGGGCTTGAGTCCCCGGGAAGGGGTTTCTCCACCAACTCTTCCACCAAGTTTTCCACAGAACGGCCGTTCTACGACCGCATGTTCGAGCCGGCGCGCAAAACCGGCACAAGCGCCGCCGGACCGCCCCTAACTACACTCGCGAAAGCCCCTTGGAGTCTGCCACGAAACAACGAAAGGGCGGGGGCCACGAGGCCTCCGCCCTTTCGCAGAACCGCAACGAGTTAGTTGGTGTGGATGACCACGGTCCCGGCCGCCATGTCGTGCCAGGCTCGCTTCCGCGGCTCGAAGGCCGCCCAGACGAAGCCGAGGCAGCCGATGAGAAGAGTGGAGAAGAAGAAGTTCTCGGCATAGAAGACGATGGCGCGGATCGCGGCCATTCCGCCGTCGATCGGGCCGCCGTCGATCGCCCGGACAATGCGCAGTCCGAGCAATGTCATTCCTGGCGTGCCGCCCTTCTTCCACCAGAAGAACGGGTACCAGCAGAGAATGACGAGCGGTAGAAGGACGATGCCTACGATCACGACCAGCGAGAGGAAGGCCACAAAGACCGCGACGGCGAAGATGAACCCGTCGATGATGTAGGCCAGCAGCCGGATCCAGAAACCCGCATAGCGCGGCCCGAATCCAAAGCCGGGCTGAGGGTAGCCGGCAGGCTGGCCGTANNGGCTGCTGCGGCTGGCCCCAACCGGGCTGCGGCGCAGGCTGGCCCCAACCGGGCTGCTGCGGGGGCTGGCCCCAGGGGGCCGGAGCGCCGGCTGGAGGCGCCGTAAAGCCGGGCTGCTGCGGGTTGGCATTCGGGTCCGACGCGGGTGGAGGCCACGCGCCGGGCGCTCCTGCCGGTGGCTGACCGGGTTGCTGCTGATCGTCCGCCATGACCATCTCCTGGTATCGGTGTTGCCCGGTGCGGGCTATTCCCCAAGTCCCGGTTCCGCGGGCCTGCATCATCCTATCAGGGGCCGACTGGCGGATTGGGGCCGCGACGCGACGCCACTGGCAGGCGGCGCGGACGGCACAAAGAGACGCCCCCAGGGCGCGGTCCGGGGGCGTCGGATAGCAGCGAGTTGGTACCGCGTATCGGATTCGAACCGATGATCTCAGCCTTGAGAGGGCCGTGTCCTAGGCCTCTAGACGAACGCGGCATTGAGGCAACCGGTTGCGACCGGCCGGGCGGGATGATATCAGGCGGGGACGAGGTCCGCCAACCGGCGCAACCGCGGAGGCGAACTGCGGCGGCGCCGGCCTACATCCGATGCGATTCGAGGAAGGCCCTGACGCCGTCGGCAACCTGCTGGAAGCTCGACTCGCCGATCACCAGACCGTAGTGCGAATGGGCGCCAAAGGGTTCGTAGGTACCGCCCAGCCAGTCGGCCAGCCGCTCGGCTCCCGTCGCCGACGACGTCCCGTCCAGGCCCGCACCCACGACGAGAATCGGAAGTCCGGACAGACGCGCCCGGTCGATGGCGATGCCCTCGCGGATCTCCCGCTTGACGAGACCCGATTCGTGCGGCTTCTGCCCGAAGAGATGCTGCAGCCGGACGATATCGGCGATCGTCAGATCTCGATTCTCGCGCTGCAGCTTCTCCGGCAGGGTTTCCCAGCCGATGTGATCGCGTCCGTAGACCTCCGGGATCTCGCGCAGTTCGTGCGGCCTGACCGGCGGCCGCAGATCGCGCGGCAGTTCGCTATCGAGGAGCACAACGGCGCCGACCGAATGCCGCTCGGCCGCTTTCAGCGCCAGCAGCCCGCCCATGCCATGGCCCACGATCACGGCGTTCTGGCCGAGCTTGTCGATCACGGCGACGACGTCATCGACGTAGTCCTCGAAGCTCACAAGGGCGATGTCCGTGGTCTCGGACCAGAAGTGGTTCCGCAGGTTCAGGGCGTGGCCTTCCCAGCCGCGGCTTGCGAAGTAGGAGAGGTACCGCTCCCAAATCCACGAGCCCGTCAGCTCACCGTGGATGAACAGCAGCGGCCTGCGACGCGAGCGCCGCTCGGGCATCCACGACTCCACGTAGAGACCGCTTTCCGGAATCTCGATTTCGTCTTTTCTGATTGGGCGGCCGTTGGTACCTACCGGGTGGGACCGGGCAACGTGCAACTCGTCGGGGGTGTTGTCACTCATTCTCAGATTCCTTGGGCCAGACGGTTGCGGTCCAATCCAACGCCGATCTCACCACTCATGCGGGTTGATGATCAGGCCGGTCAGAGCCTTTGGGTAGAAATAGGTCGACTTCTGGGGCATCACGTCGCCTTCGGCCGCCACCGCCGAAATCTCGGCCACGGGCGTTGGGTCGAGCAGGAAAGCGGCGTCGGCGCCGTCTCTGGCGGCGTCCACCCAATCGAGGGCCTCGGACACTGATTTGGTGTAGGCAAGTCGGCCCGCCGCGATGGCGGCCGGGTCGATGCCGCACAGCCGATTCAGTGCCACCTGCAGGAGCGTGACGTCCAGGCGGTGGAGCGCAGGCCCGCCCTCTTTGAGCGACAGTGCGAATTCATTCAGGCGAGCCACCAGGACTGCGCCGCCCTGCCTCGTCCAAAGCCCGAAGCGACCGGCCCCACCATCTACCTCGATCGAGGCGAAGGCGGCTTCCAGCTCGGTCCGGTTCTCCACCGGTTTGACATCGAAGAGCCATCTCGCATGGGCAATCAGATCGGCAACGCCTTCGTCACCCAAACCTCGAACGATCCGGTGAGTCGGCAACACGGTCAGCTTCTGGCCGGTGGTTTCGAGGAGGAGCATCATCACGTAGTCGGCCGAAGGGTCGGACTCGCCCGTCTTGTTGGAGCGCCGCTCGTCGCGGTATCGAAGTGCGGTCTCGTAGCGGTGATGGCCGTCGGCGATGGTGATCGGGTCCCTGCCCGCCGCCTCCAACAGCGACGTCACGAGACCTTCACGCGGGCCTTCCTCGGCAACGGCCCACAACCGGTGACGCACTCCGTCGTCGTCAACCACATCGAGATCGGGCTTCGTTGCCGCAATCTCCGTCAGCGCCTTGATCGACTCCCCACTCGGATCGGCGAATAGGCCGACGACCGGGCTGGTGTTCACCCCGGTGGCTCGCAGAAGCTTGTACCGGTCCTCCTTGGGGGCCGACAGGGTCTTCTCGTGCGGCAGGACACCCGAGCCCGGAATGAGGTCCTCCAGAAACAGGCGGCCGAAGAATCCGCGCTGCGTCCGGGTCTTGTCGCTGCCGGGAACTCGATAGGTCTGCTCGTAGGCGTAGATGCTCGGCAGACCGTCCTTGAGAAGGGTCCCGTTCATCCGCCATGCCGACAGGGTGCGAGCCGCCGTTCTGTAGCGCTCGTCCGCCTCGCCGCCATGATTCTCCGGGAGGTCCAGGCGAACCGCATTCGCCGGATGGCGAGCCAGGAGCGCTTGATGCAGATCGGGACCAATGACGTCGTAGGGCGGGCATATGACGCGGCTCAGATCTCCAACCTTGCTGGGGTCGAAGCGAAGCGCACGGAATGCTCGAATCTCTGGCAACAGGGGCTCCTTAGCAGCCGACAACCACAGACCTGCAGCGCCCTGGCCGGTTGCACCTCCAAATGCGAGCCGGTTCCACCGCCGCGATCAGACTGATCGTACGGTATACGGGGCGCAATCGGCGAGTCCATGTCATGGCGAAGGCAACCGCCGGGGCCGCGGGCATCTCCGTGATGCCGAATAGCGTGTCGAGGCCCGAGCAGGTTTCGGCGCGCGCTGCTACTTTTCTCGCCATGGAACAGGAGCCCGCAACGTCTTCGGAGCTGCCAACGGCCACGCGAGGGGCATTGCCGCGAGACGACGGCAAGGCGGAAGCCAGCGCGTCACCAATTCACGCCGATCAGGCTCACGGCTCGACCAGCCCGTTCGAGCACGGCACCGACGCCCAGATGATCGAGCGGCGTGTCCGCACAGTCACGCCGCTTGTCACCCCTACACCTGGACCCGGCGCCTCGTCCAACCTTCGGCGAGAAGTCCTGTACGCCCTCCGGACCGGCGGACCAGCCGCGCCGGACCAGGTCGCCGATCGCGTTGGGGCGAGCCGTACCGGCGTGCTGCAGCAGCTCCGGACCCTCGAGTCGGCAGGCCTTGTCACGCGCAGCCTGAGCCGCCACGGCGTCGGCCGGCCGCGCCACGTCTACGACCTGACGCCCGCGGCGCAGGAGCTCTTCCCGGCCAACTATGGGGCCCTGGCCCAATCGATCCTGACCGCGATCAGAACGATCGGGGGCGAAGCCCTGATCCGCGACGTCTTCGCCACGCGACGCCGGCAACTCAAGACGCGCATCGGTGGCCGTCTCGCGGAACGATTGCCTGCCGGGGCATCTCTGTGGGAGAAGGTACGCGAGGTTGCCGGCTACCAGGACGAGACCGGTTACCTGGGCCGGGCCACGCGCGACCAGGACGGCACGATCTGGCTGAGCGAACACAACTGCGCCATCTCCGGAGTGTCGAGACCCTTCCCGATCGCCTGCGAGGAGGAGCTGGCACTCTTTGGCGAGATCCTGGGCGCCACGGTTACTCGCGAATGCCATATCGCCTCGGGCGGCCGGAGCTGCACGTACCGAGTCGAGCCGGTCAAGAAGTAACGCCCGAGCTCGCCGCGCCGGGGCCCCATCGCGCGGGCCATGTTGTCAACCCCGGATCAGGCCTCTTCGCGCTCGACCTCTCGACGGTGGGCCGGCTGGCGGACCGCCGCCGCGACATCGTTGACCTTCGGCACAAACGACGCCTCGAGCGAGGTCTCGGCCGCCCGAACCTGCTCCTCGTATGACAGGATGCCGAGCCTGCCCAGCGTGGCCAGCTCGTCTCGAATGTAGGTCCGCAGCATTTCCGGGCCGTCGGTGCTGATTGCGTAGCGGATCTCGTTACTTCGGAACTGCTCGAAGATCCAGCGGAACTCCTCCCAGTTCGAAACCACGCCGGTCTGCAGGTTCGAAGTGGGACAGACCTCCAGAACGATGCCGCGCTCCCGCAGCATCCCCATCGTCCGTGGGTCGTAGGCCGACTTGACGCCGTGGCCGATCCGATCGGGCTCCAGAGCCTCGATCACCTCGGCGACCTCCTCGACCGGTCCGGCCTCGCCAACGTGCACGGTCAGTCCCAGGCCAAACTGCCGAGCGCGGCGGAAGAGCTCGCTGTAGTCGGCCGGGTGAAAGGTCGCAGACTCGGGCCCGGCGATGTCTATACCGACGATGCCGCGGTCTCGCCAGGCGATCGCCTTCTCGACGACGATCTCGTTGAGGTCGAAGGGGAAGGCGCGGTCCAGGCAGAAGATCAGGCCGGGCCGGATCGGATACTCGAGCATCGCCCGGTCCATCCCCCGCAGCGACGCGGCAATGATGTGGTCCAGGTCCTGTTCGCCGTTGCGGTTTCGCTTCATCGGGTTGAAGCGCAATTCCATCGTGGTGATGTTGTTCTTGCGATAGGCGCCGCCGATGACCTCGTAGACGGACCGCTCCATCGCAAGCGGCGACGACTGGATCAGTTCGGTCCAGTGGAACAGCCCCAGGTAGCCGTCGAACGAATGGTCGCGCGTCGGCGAGGCCGTGATCATCTGGCGGAACTGCCAGTAGTCCTTCGTCGGGAGCTTGATGCCCTGTTCGTGGGCGATGCCCCACATCACGGCGGGCGTGACGGCGCTGCCGAGGTGGCAGTGAAGCTCGGCGAGCGGCATGCGGCGGGGCAGCTGGCGGGCCATTGGCAAGAGCATAGCCACTCCACGGCAGGGTGCTCGCGGCGTCGTTGCCGGACTGCCGGAACGGCCGGGCCCGGGCACCGCTCCCCGCTTGACTCTGCCCGACTCTGCTCGACCCTGTCCCACCCCGCCCGACTCCGGGGAGATCTCGTCGTAGATCTGCAACCGAGCCGCAACCGAGCGTGTCGCGCGTACCTTGCACGCTCCATCTGGTACGGCTACGCTGCCACCAACTCAAGCCCATGTGCGCGTCGGGGTAGAGGACGTCAGGCGCTGGGTACCCGGAGGACAGGAGACGCCCAATGATTCCTTCCCGATTGCGACTATTCGGCGTGATCGCCGCCGCAGCCATCGTCGCCGGCGCCTGTAGCAGTGCAGCCGTCACCTCCGCGCCGGTGGTCACACCCGTCATCACGACCGCGCCGGGAGCGACTCCCGCTCCGACGCCGACTCCTGCCCCGACCCAGAAGGTCGTCGGCTCCGTCGCGGCCGATCAGCTCGTCGTGGCCGGCCACCTGACCATCTGCTCGGACATCCCGTACCCGCCGCAAGAATTCTTCGACAAGGATGGCAACCCGACCGGATCTGACATCGAGATCGGCAACGAGATCGCCAATCGCCTCGGCCTCAAGATGGCGGTCCAGAACACTGTCTTCGACACGATCGTCGCGGCCCTCAAGGGCGGCAAGTGCGACATCATCATCTCCGCTCAGAACATCAATGCCGACCGGCTCAAGCAGGTCGACATGATCCCGTTCTTCCAGGCTGGCCAGTCGTTCGTGGTCGCGAAGGGTAATCCCAACGCCATCGCCGCGACCACCGATCTCTGCGGCAAGTCAGTAGGCGTCGAGAACGGTACGACCGAGGCCGATCATCTCAACGGCGCCGGCGACTACAAGACCACCGGCCTCAGCAAGGCCTGCACCGACGCGGGCAAGGCCGCCATCGACATCAAGCCCTACCAGAAGGACAGCGATGCCCTGCTGGCCCTCCAGACCGGCAAGGTCGCGACCTACTTCACCGACTCGCCGGTCGCCGGCTACTACGTGACCCAGCATCCCGACCAGTTCGAACTCGTGGCGAACCTGACGCTTTCCCTGGTCAAGGAAGGGATCAGCGTCCAGAAGGGCACCTCCGGTCCGATTGCCCTCGAGACTGCCGTCAAGACCGCGCTGCAGTCGATGATCGACGACGGCGCCTACACCGCCATCCTCACGAAGTACAACGTCCAGTCGGGCGCCGTGACTTCGACCAACCCCTAGCCAAGCAACCCGCGTCACGACAATGAGCGTGTTTCGCGGTCACGGCATCCGGCCAGCCTGGCTGGCCGGATGCTTGCTGGTTGCCTTGGTTGCCGCCGGCTGCGCCGGCAAACCCGGACAGCAGGCGTTCAATTTCGATTGGCATGTCTTCTTCACGGACGTATCTCCCTTCTCGCGAGGCTTGCTCGGGGCTGTATACATAACGGTCGTCATTTCAGTCCTGAGCCAGGCCATCGGCGTCGTGCTGGGTGTCTTTGCCGCCCTCGGCAAGATGGCCAAGCTGGCCCCCGCGCGGGCGATCGCGAACCTCTATATCTGGATCTTCCGCGGCACGCCGGTGGTGGTCCAGCTGATGTTCGGCTTCTACGGTCTGTCCGCGGCCCATGTCTGGGGCTGGGACGCATTCACCCTGTTTGGGCTCAAGATCCCAGGCGAGGTCCAGGCGGGAATCATCATCCTCGGCATCAACGAAGGTGCCTACATGGCGGAGATCATCCGTGCCGGCATCCTCGCAGTGGACCCCGGCCAGACTGAGGCCGCCAAATCGCTCGGCATGACCTACGGTCAGACGATGCGGCGAATCGTTCTGCCGCAAGCGGCGCGCGTGATCATTCCGCCGCTCGGCAACGAGTTCAACAACATGCTCAAGACCACCAGCCTCCTGTTCGTGTTGAGCGTCATCGAGACCTACAACCACTACAACATCGCCCAGGGCCAGAACTTCCAGCCATTCGAGGAATTCCTCGGCTGCGCCATGTGGTACCTGCTTATGACCACGATCTGGGGCTTCGTCCAGACCCGGATTGAACGCAGGTTTTCTCGTGGCACTGAGCAGTCGTCCTCCGGCGGCGCAGGGCCTCGAAACAAGGGTTTTGCAGCCAGGTTCATGTCGCTAAGGGCGCCGATCGAACAATGACAACGATCTCCCACAACCTCCTCGGCGCTATCGGTGGCGTGCCGCGACCGGAGACGGACGTGGTCGTCGACGCGCGCGACGTCAACAAGTGGTTCGGGCGGCTGCACGTACTCAAGGACGTGTGTCTCCAGGTCAAGCGGCAGGAGACGGTCGTCATCATCGGCCCGTCCGGGTCGGGCAAGACGACCTTCATCCGCTGCGTCAACCACCTCGAGAAGATCCAGAGCGGCCGAATCTTCGTCAACGGCCACCTCATCGGCTATCGCGAGGCGGGCGGCGGAACGAAGCTCGTGGAGGACAAGGAGAAGAACATCTCCAGGCAGCGCCAGGAGATCGGGATGGTCTTCCAGCGCTTCAACCTGTTCCCCCACATGACAGCGCTGGAGAACATCGTCGAGGCACCCATCCAGGTCCGCGGCGTCGACCGGGACGAGGCCGTGGCCATGGGCCGCGCACTCCTCGACCGGGTTGGGCTCGCGGCGAAGGAGAAGTCGTACCCCAACCAGCTCTCCGGTGGACAGCAGCAGCGCATCGCCATCGCGCGGGCGCTGGCCATGAAGCCGGCCCTGATGCTCTTCGACGAACCGAC
>PMIE01000004.1 GCA_003156975.1 Chloroflexota bacterium
CAACGACCTCCACAAGCAGATGCTTCGCGTGTCGGACAAGGTCGATGCGATGGCATCGGCAGCGGGCGCACCCGGCGGAGTTCGCGCCCGCGCCGTGGACCACCTCTACCAGGGCCAGTCGAACGACTGCTACTGGCACGGGCTGTTCGGCGGGATATACATCGTCCACATGCGAATGGCCACGCTGTCGCACCTGATCGCGGCCGAGGATCTGGCCGACGCTGCGGCCGCGGCAGATGCGACGGCCGCACCGGGCCACACCGCCTCACCCTACGGCGCACGCCTGGCGGACACCGACCTCGACTCGCTCGACGAAATCCTCGTCACCTCGCCCGGCCAGACCGTCGTGATCGACCCCGCCGAAGGTGCGGCGATTTCGTCCTGGGATCTGCGTGCATCTCGGGTGGCCCTCGCCTCGGTTCTGCGGCGCCGTCCCGAGGCGTACCACACTCGGCTCGTGGCCCATGACAAGGCGGCCGAGGAGGCCGCGATCGGGACCACCGAGGCCGCGGCCCTCACCGACGATGCGCCCAAGACGATCCACGACATGGTCAACGTCAAGGAGCCCGGCCTGGCCGCGTACCTCCACTACGACCGCCACGAGCGCCGGAGCGGCCTCGTCCACCTCCTCCCCGTCGATGGGTCGACGGCCATCGAGCAGCTGACCCACGCCACATACCTGGAACTGGGCGACTTCGTCGAGGGCGAGTTCGACGCGATCGAGATCGCGGCCGACCGCGTTACTCTGCGCCGCCTCGGCGATTTCGAGCTCAACGGCGCCGGTCGGCCGTTGGCCGTCACCAAGACCTTCCGTTTCGACGGCGACCGATCGAAGCCCACACTGGCACTCGAAGTCCAAGTCGAAAACCCCGGTGACTCGGCGGTCTCCTTCGAGCTGGCGGTCGAATGGAACGTCAACCTGCTCGGCGGCGGCCACAATCCGGCGGCCTACTATGAGGCCGAATCCGGCGACCGAACCGCACACGACGTCGCCGGCGAGGTGGCCACAGCCGCTCGCCACGCCTTCGGCAACGACTACGAAGGCGTTCGAGTCGACGCAACGCTCAGCCCGCCCGCCCGCCTGACCTGGTACCCGGTCGAGACCGTCTCCAATTCCGAGGGCGGCTTCGAACGCGTCTACCAGGGCAGTTCGTTGCTGTTTCGCTGGCCGGTCGAGTTGGCGCCGGGCGAGCGCGCCTCGTTCAGTGTCGAACTGGCGGCTACCCAGACGATCGATCGCGCCTCAGTGACGCCCAACTGAGTTGGTCCGTACCACGTTCGGGGTCTGTCGCGCATCTGTGGCTCCGGTACCATCCGAGGCGTGATCCGTCCCAAGCTTGCCGTTCACGGCCACTTCTATCAGCCTGAGCGCCGTAATCCCTTCACCGGGGAGATTGCGCCGCAGGCGGGCGCCGCTCCGTATCGTGACTGGAACACGCGCATCAACGCCGAGTGCTACAAGCCCAACTCGGAACGCGGCAATCTACGCCACATTTCGTTCGATCTGGGGCCGACCCTCGCCAGCTGGCTCGCGACCAACGATCCCGCGACTCACGACCGTTTCGTCGCTTCGGATATGAGCGTCGGCCTGGCGGCGTCCTGCGGCGACGCGATGGCCCAGTCATACCACCACGCCATCCTGCCCCTGGCCTCGTTCGCGGACCGTCGAACCGAGATCCGCTGGGGCCTGCGCGACTTCGAGCTTCGTTTCGGGCGCCGGCCGACCGGCATCTGGCTACCGGAAACGGCAGTGGACATGACGACGCTCCGCATCCTCGCCGACGAGAGAGTCCGCTACACGATCCTGGCGCCGTGGCAGGCCGTCGACTCACGGTTGGACACGCGCCGCCCCTACCGCGTCGAACTCGGCGGCGGCAAGACGATCATCGTGGTGTTCTACGACGCCGCCCTGTCGGCGTCGACGTCATTCGAGTCGGATGCGACGATGAACGCCGACGCCTTTGCGCGAGAGCGGGTTCTGCCGAGGCTTACCGGCCCGAGCTTTCCGGACGGCACACCGCGCGTGACCGTGATCGCAACGGACGGCGAGCTGTACGGCCATCACCAGAAGTTCCGCGACCTCTTCCTGGCCCATCTCGTCAGCCCGGGGCCCGACACGCCGGACCGCGGCTTCGACATCACGACTGTGGGGCGGATGGTCGGCGACACACCGGCGAGTCTCTTTCCGGTGGCGCAGATCTCGGAGCGGACATCGTGGAGCTGCCACCACGGCGTCCTGCGCTGGTACGGCGAGTGTCCGGACGCATCGGACGGGCGCTGGAAAGGGCCGTTGCGCGTCGCTCTAGAGAGGCTCGGGACGGCGATCGACACGGTTGCCGCGGGCCTGGCCGCCGATTTCATGGACCGGCCGGGATTCTGGCGCGCTCGCGACGAATACGTCGACGTCATCTTCGGGGCAGAGACGCCCGAGGGTTTCGCCCGGCGCTGCCTGCCCGTGGCCACGGCAACGCAACAGGCCCACTTCCTGACGCTGCTCGAGGCGGAGAGATGGCGGCTGGCCATGTTCGCCAGTTGCGGCTGGTTCTGGGACGACCCAATCCGCCCCGAAACCAAGCACGTTCTGCTGTGCGCGGCGAAGGCCGTTCGACTCATCGACGCGGCGGCCGGCACGGACCTCGAGGGCAGCCTCATCGACGACCTCGCCACTTTCGTTTCGCCGTCGCGACGCATCGATGGCGCGGCGATCTACGCCGAGGCGCTGGAAGAGGCCGGCCAGCCGGTTCGGCGCTCCCCTGGGGCCGCGCCGGCATCGTAACGCGACGCCGATAGCTGCGGCTGCCTGATAGACTCCGGCAACCGGCCAGAGTCGCTCGGGTTGTGGCCGCCGGCAGCATGAGAGTCGGAGCGCTTCGTGGCATTCGAGTTCCACATCTCGAAATCGGCCCGTCTCCACTACGCCTTCGACAAGGCGCTGTTCCAGACCAGCGGCAACGTCATCATTCCCGACTTCCCCGCTGCACGCGCCTTCGCCAAGCGCATGAACGACCTCGCCGACCGGACGCGTTATCCGGATCGCGTCGTCCACGCGGCCGAACTCAACGCCATGGGCTTGATCGACGAGGTTCTCCACCACGCCGTCGAGATCTACCGGCGCACGGTCAACCCCAAAGTCATGGCCGACGCCATCGCCGCCCTCGCATCTGAACTCGAGCCGGGCAGACTCGACGACGCGCTCACAAATTTCGTGGAGCAGTTCCCGCCCGTGGCCGTGTTCCGCGACGGCCAGAGCGCGGCCGAATACCTCGCCGGCGAGTCGGAGAGCGTGCCGAACCGCGAGATCGCCCTCGAAGAACTGCTGATGCTGTGGCTGGCCAACGCCAACCCCGCCTTTGCCGTCTTCGACGAGCTCTTCGACGACGCTCCGCTCGCTCAGCGGACCGCCTATGCGGATCTGGTCAAGGGTATGCAGGAGTTCTTCGAGACGCAGCCTCGCTTCGGGCCGGACAACCTCACGCTGATCGCCTTCCTGCGGGCACCGGCTCTTGCCGACCCCGACTCGCTGGCAGGACAGCTGCGCTACATGCGCCAGCGCTGGGGCCTGCTGCTCAGCCGGTTCCTCGATC
>PMIE01000080.1 GCA_003156975.1 Chloroflexota bacterium
GATGTCATCTGGCATCCCAAGGCCGCGGTTCAGCTCGATGAGGGGGCCGACGATGGCGGCGATGTCCTCACGAGTGATGATCCGCTGCTCGCGGTCCAGCTCGATGCCCATGCGGTCAACGACCGGGCCGAGCTTCTTGTTGAACTTGTAGCGGCCGACGCGACCGAGGTCGTAGCGGCGGAAGTTGAAGAAGAGGCTCTCGACGAGCTGGCGGGCGTTGTCGCCGGTAGGCGGATCGCCCGGACGCAGCTTCTTGTAGACCTCGATCAGGGCGTCCTGCTGGGTCTTGGTCAGATCCTTCTCCAGCGTCGACGCGATGTACTGATGTTCGGGGTCGCTGTCCACAGTCGCGAACAGGGCGCTGATCTGGTCGTTCTGTTCGTAGCCGACGGCGCGCAGCAGTGTGGTCGCAGCGATCTTGCGCTTGCGGTCCACCTTGACTGAGAGGAGGTCCTTGTTGCTCGTCTCGAACTCGAGCCAGGCGCCGCGGTTTGGGATGACCTTGGCCGAATACAGAGTCCGGCCGCTGGTGGGATCCTCGGCCGCGCTGTAGTACACGCCCGGCGAGCGAACGAGCTGCGACACGACGACGCGCTCGGCACCGTTGATGATGAAAGTACCCTGGTCCGTCATGAACGGGAAGTCGCCCATGTAAACGCGCTGGCGCTGAATCTCGCCCGTCTCCTTGATCAGGAGCTCAACGTTCACATAGAGCGGCCGGCTATAGGTGAGGTCCTTGGTCCGGCACTCGAGCTCCAGGTACTTCGCCGCACCGAACTCGTAGTCCAGGAAATGGAGCTCCATCACCTTGCCGGTGAAGTCCTTGATCGGGCTGATCTCGTCGAACAGCTCCCGGAGGCCGTTCCCCACGAACCAATCGAATGACTTGAGCTGGAGTTCGATTAGATTCGGGATCTCGAGGACTTCGGGGATCCGCGCGTACCGCACTCTTTGCGAGGTCGCGGAAACGCGAGAGGACTCAGAGACAGACAGCATGAACCGCTCCTTGACGGAGGAGGATAGGGAAGGCCGCACTCACAGAAGGAGTAGGATACCGCGCTTTTCACGGATGTCAAATGGGCGCGCCGAGAGAACCCCGACGCGAGGCCCGTATCCGTGCAATTGGCGAGTGGGGCGGCTCACGCCACCCCACTCTACCAGATCGGCTACTTGATCTCGACCTTTGCGCCCTGCTCTTCGAGGGCAGCCTTGATCTTCGCGGCTTCGTCCTTGTTCACGCCTTCCTTGACGGCCTTCGGGGCGCCGTCGACGAGGTCCTTGGCCTCCTTGAGGCCAAGACCGGTGAGCTCGCGAACGACCTTGATCACCGGGATCTTGTTGGGGCCGATCTCCGTAAGAACGGCGGTGAACTCGGTCTGCTCTTCCTCGGCAGCCGCTGCGGCAACCGGGGCGGCCGCCGCGACCGCGCCCATCGCGACCGGGGCAGCAGCGGTAACGCCGAACTTGTCCTCGAAGGCCTTCTTGAAGTCGGACAGTTCGAGAACGGACATGGATGCGAAGGCGTCGAGCAGTTCGGACTGCGTCAGCTTTGCCATTTGATCAGTCACTCCTTGTTGCCCGAGCCAGCGGCCCGGACTGTTGGTCTCATTGGTGCGATCCTCAGTTGCCGAAAGGCAACTGAGCAAGTCAGCGGACGCTAGGCCGCCGACTCCTTGTCGGCGAGAGCCTGCACAAGACCGGCGATGTCCCGCAGCGGGGCATCGAAGAGCCCGGCCATGGTGGACATCGGAGCGGTAATTGCACCGGCCACTTGCGACAGAAGAACGTTTCTGCTGGGTAGCTGGGCAAGACGGATCACGCCTTCGGCGTTCACCACTTGCTCGCCGACCACGCCGCCGGTGACCTTGATCAGCCGGTAGGGCCGGAATGCGTCGAGGACCGCCTTTGCGGACGTCCCCTCGTCACCCTTGATGAAGGCAATCGCCGTTGGGCCCGTGAGCAAGGAATTGACAGCGTCATTTCCCGCTTCCGTGGCCGCTCGCTTCATCAGCCGGTTCTTTACGACGTGGTACGTGACGTTCTGCTGGCGCAGGCTTCGGCGGATCGCGCCGAGCTCGGAGACCTTGAGGCCGCGGTACTCGGAGACGATCATCGCCGAACTGGCGCGAGCTTCCTCGGCTAGTTCTGCGATGGTCTCTCGCTTGGCCTCGGTAGGCATGTTTACCTCCCTGGTTGGTTGCGCACGGCCGGTGCGCGACGGTGGGTCAATGCGGCCGGCCGATCCGAACCTTGCGAGTAGGCGTCGCCTTCTCGAAGCCCGTTTCGACTTTGCTGCATTGACCTTGCGAGCAACCCTGGCGGGCTTCTCGACGCGGCTTCTGCAGCGGGCCGATTGCTTCGTCGAGCCGGAGCCTCTTGGCCCCGAAACAACGAAACCCCTGACGGCTCATCGCCAACAGGGGCGCACCCACCCGTGCGGATGGAGGCTCGATCCCTGCCTCGGCATGGGATCAGCGCCAGCGGCGCTGACCTTGAGAGAATTGCGGAAGCAATTCTCTCGGTCGGCTCCTCCTCACTCGGGCCTTGAGCCCGAACGTGCGGCGGATCTTCGGTCAGTGCCCGGCGCCGACGATTGAGCCCTCTCGGGCCCATGCTGTCTGCGGCGGTCCGTCGTATTCGATTGGGTGGCGGCGGTCCGTCGCTAGACGGTCACGTCGCCGGTCCGGACCGCGAGAACTGCAACTGCATCTCTCCTCGGCCGGACCTCATATGTTGGGCGGCGCTAAGACGCCGCCGCGATCGCGAGGACGCCGGGGATGTCGATGCGGATCCCAGGGCCCATGGTCGGGGCGATCGTCAACGTCCTCAGGTATTGACCCTTGGCGCCGGTCGGACGAGCCCGGTTGATCGCGTCCAGGAGGGTCACCATGTTGTCGACAAGCTGCTGCGGCTCGAAGCTGGCCTTGCCGAAAGCAACGTGGATGATGCCGCCCTTGTCGACCTTGAACTCGACTCGGCCGGCCTTGACTTCCTTGATGGCCCGCTCGAGGTCGAAGGTGATGGTGCCGGACTTGGGGTTCGGCATGAGGCCCTTGCGGCCGAGGACGCGGCCAAGGCGGCCGACCATGCCCATCACGTCCGGAGCGGCGAGGGCGACATCGAACTCCGTCCATCCCGCTTCGATCTTCTTGACGAGGTCCTCAGCCCCGACCTCATCGGCACCGGCGTGGAGGGCCTCAAGGGCCTTCTCGCCCTGGGCGAAGACGACGACGCGAACCACCTTGCCGGTGCCGTGGGGCAGGACTACGGTGCCGCGAACCATCTGGTCGGCGTGACGCGGGTCAACACCCAGGCGCAGGTGAGCCTCTACGCTGGCGTCGAAGCCAACATAGCTCGTCTTGCGCGCAAGCTCGGCGCCTTCTTCCGGCGAGTAGATCTTCGTGCGATCGACGAGCTTGGCGGCATCCTGGTACTTCTTACCGCGTTCCGGCATTTCGAACTCCTTCTAGCGGCCTCCGGTCTCCCGGTTCAGCCTCCCCCGTGACGTGGGGTCCAACGCCGCCGACAATCGGCGGTTAGTAAGTGGTCCGACTTCTCGCTCAAGCGAGGAGCTATGTCGGCTCCGCCGACTATCCGACGACCTCGATACCCATGCTCCTGGCCGTTCCTTCGATCTGGGCCATTGCGCCTTCGATGGAGGTGGCGTTGAGGTCCTGCATCTTGCCGGTGGCGATTTCGCGGATCTGGTCTCGCGTCACTTTGCCGACGGTCTCGCGACCGGCGGTGGCAGTCCCCTTGGTGATCCCGGCAGCCTTGCGGAGGAGATCCGGCGCGGGCGGGGTCTTGAGGACGAAGGTGAACGAGCGATCCTCGAAGATCGTGATCTGGGCCGGGATCACCTGACCGACCTTGTCGGCTGTCTTCTCGTTGTAGGACTTGGTGAACTCGACGATGTTGATGCCGTGAGGGCCGAGTGCCGTGCCGACGGGCGGCGCAGGCGTGGCCTTGCCAGCATTGAGCTGGAGGGTGAGAACGATCCGGATCTTCTTGGCCACGGGGGTCGGGCTTCCTTTCTACAACTTCTCGACTTGCAGGAAGTCGAGCTCGACCGGGGTTTCGCGGCCGAAGATGCTGACCAGCACCTTGACTTTGTTGCGCTCCGGGTTGACCTCGTCCACGGTGCCGATGAACTCGGCGAACGGACCGTCTGTGACCCGAACGTTCTGGCCCTTGGTGAACGCGACGCGGTAGCGGGGAGTTTCCACGCCCATCTGCCGGAGGATCTGCTTGACCTCCGCTTCGTCGAGCGGGATCGGCTCGCTGCGGACGCCGGGGATGTTGCCGCCGCCGACGAAGCTGGTGACGCCGGGCGTGTTGCGGACTACATACCAGGAATCCGGGTCGAGGATCATCTCGACCAGGACATAGCCGGGGTAGACCTTCTTCTGCACCGTATGGCGCTGGCCCTGGCGGATCNNACGTACCAACGCTTCTCGGGCGGCCGAACGATCTCGCCAGCCTGCTCCGTCTTCATGTTCAACATCACCCGCCGTTGAGCTGCTTGGCGATGACGGCGAACAGGGTGTCGAAGGCGGCGATATACAGGGCAACTGCCCCGCTGACCACCAGCACGAGGATCGTCAGGTTACGAGCCTGCTGCGGCGTCGGCCAGTTGACCTTTTGCAGTTCTTGCCATGAGTCTTGAACGAAGCGCTGGATGCGCGACACGGCTGCTCTCTAACTTTCTGACCTTGACTTAGCTGGCAGGCGCCGCGGGACTCGAACCCACAACCCCTGGTTTTGGAGACCAGTGCTCTGCCAAATTGAGCTAGGCGCCTGCGGGAATGCCTTCGCGCCGGCCGGACCATCTCTTGGTTGGCGCCTGCGGTCCTCGCTCACGCACGAAAGTGCGCTCGCTCCGGTCCTCGGTGCCGCCTAGATCTGGCCTCGGCGGACGCTCGGCGGTTCTATCTACTTGGCTTCTCGATGGACCGTGTGCCGGCGTTCTCGAGGGCAGTACTTCCGAAGCTCGAGTCGACCGGGGTCATTCTTCTTGTTCTTGCGCGTGGTGTACGTCCGCATCTTGCACTCGGTGCAAGCGAGTTGAATGATCGGACGCGCGTCTACCTTTGCCATTCTCTACTCGGTGATCGTGGTGATTGCCCCGGCGCCGACAGTGCGTCCACCCTCGCGGATGGCGAAACGCTGTCCAACTTCCAGAGCGATCGGGGTGATGAGCTCGACGGTCATGTCGACGTTGTCGCCGGGCATGATCATCTCGGCTCCATCGGGCAGGCCGATGGCGCCGGTCACGTCTGTCGTGCGCATGTAGAACTGAGGCCGGTAGCCGTTGTAGAACGGGGTATGGCGACCGCCCTCTTCGCGCGAGAGAACGTAGACACGAGCGATGAACTTGGTGTGCGGCTTGACGGAGCCCGCCTTAGCGAGAACCTGACCGCGTTCGATGTCGTCGCGCTCGATGCCGCGCAGCAGACAACCGACGTTGTCACCGGCGCGACCTTCGTCGAGCAGCTTCTTGAACATCTCCACGCCGGTGACGACAACCTTGCGGGTGTCGCGGATACCGACGATCTCGACTTCATCGCCGACCTTGACGATGCCCCGCTCGATGCGGCCGGTAGCGACGGTGCCACGGCCCTTGATGCCGAAGACATCTTCGACCGGCATGATGAAGGGCTTGTCGATTGGGCGCTCAGGAGTCGGGATGTAGCTGTCGACCGCATCCATGAGTTCCTGGATGCAGACGTAGGCCGGATCGTCGACCTTGTCGGGGGCCTCGAGGGCCTTGAGGGCAGAACCACGGATGATCGGGATGTCATCGCCGGGGAAGTGGTTCTTGGAGAGCAGCTCGCGAACTTCGAGCTCGACGAGGTCGAGCAGCTCAGGATCGTCGACTGCGTCGCACTTGTTGAGGAAGACGNNCAGTCGACGTGCGCGTAGTGGCGCGTGTCGGTCTCGTACTCGACGTGAGCGATCGCGATGGTGATGCCGCGCTCTCGCTCCTCGGGAGCGTTGTCGATCGTGTCGAACGCGCGGTATTCAGCCCCGCCCTTGAGAGCGAGGTACTTGGTGATCGCCGCGGTGAGCGTTGTCTTGCCGTGGTCGATATGGCCGATCGTGCCGATGTTTACGTGCGGCTTAGTCCGCTCGAACNNCGAACTTCTTCTTCGCCATCGCGAGCGTTCTACTCCATCTGGCGCGGCCCTATGCCGCTACGGGGGTGGAGCCCTCAATCGGACTTGAACCGATGACCTCGTCCTTACCAAGGACGCGCTCTGCCAGCTGAGCTATGAGGGCCCGAGGCCGGGATCGGGTGGCATCTATGTGGTGGGCAGGAGAGGAATCGAACCTCCACAGTCGAAGACGGCTGATTTACAGTCAGCTAGGCTCACCACCTGCCCAACCTACCCACGTGACCGCCAGCCCGGCACGGGGGGTCCGCGCCTGCAGCTGACCTTATTCAGTTGGAGCCGACGACGGGTCTCGAACCCGGAACCTGCGGTTTACAAAACCGCTGCTCTACCAATTGAGCTACGTCGGCGGGCGCAAAGGCATGCTCACGCTAAGACCCCTGGGCGCCCGGGAATGATATTGGCTGGCCCCCTCACCGGTCAAGCGCGACTCCGAGTCCCCGTTTCCGGGAAGCTTGAATGCCTCGCCGAAGCCGGCAAACAGACCCGCCAAGCACCGGTCCGACCTCATTCGGCAGTTGCGGCATCACTCGAATCGATCGCCGCCGAGCCGGGCAGGAGAGCGTCCTCCTCCGACCCGATCAGCAGATCGGCAGCAGCCTCGGCCGTGACCTCGGTGCTCGCGGCGCGGCGGCGGGCCTTCGGCTTCGCAGCCGGAGCCGGCTCAGCTACGGCGGCATCCGTCTCAGCGACGGCGGCCTCCGTCTCGACGAAAGTGGCTGAATCGACCGCGGCATCTTGCCCGGCGAAGCCGGCCTCCGGAACAACGCCCGAGGTCGACGCGACTACCACTGGCTCGGTTGCCAGACCGCCCCCGGGTTCCACAGAATCGGACTCGAGGTCGAGGTTCGAAGACGCCGGCTCGGCGAACGGATTCTGAAACTGTGGGCGCTCGCCGCCACGCTGGCTCGATGCCTCGTATAGAAGGATCGAGCCGGCAACTGCTGCGTTCAGCGACGAAACTCGGCCCCGCATTGGGATCTTGACGACCGTGTCGCATCGACGCCGAACGGCCGGGCCAAGGCCCTGCCCTTCGCTGCCAACGACGACTACGACCGGACCACGAAGATCGGCCTGGCGGGCCGTCAACGACGCGTCGGCATCCGAGCCGATTACTCGCAAGCCGCGAACATGGAGATCCGTCAGCGCCTCGGCCAGATCCTCGACAGGGACGAGCAGGAGATGCTCGACTGCCCCGGCCGAGGCCTTGATCGCGGCGGCTGAGAGCGGCGCCTGGCGGCGCACCGGGTAGATGACGCCGTGCACGCCCGATGCTTCCGCGGTCCGGAGCAGCGAGCCGAAGTTCTGAGGGTCCTCGAGAGAGTCGAGGACGAGAACGAACGGCGCTTCCTTTCGTTCGATCGCCCGGGCAAGAATGTCGTCGAGGCCGGCGAACTGGCGACGGTCGGTTACCAGCGCGATCCCCTGGTGGCCGTCGAAGCCCGCCAGAGAGGTCAGCGTTCCGCCCTCGACCTCGACAATCGGGATGCGCAGGTTCGTGGCATGGAGAACGAGCTTCTCTAGCGCCTGGCGCCGCTGAGGAACAACGAGCAGGCGAATCGCCTTTCGGCGAGCGATGAACGCCTCTTCCACCGGATGCCGGCCGGCGACGAGTTCCTCGTCCGGACCGATGAGATCGCTCGGAGGCGGTCCCGCGGGCTGTCTTGCCCATGGCGCGCCGGCCGAGCCACCGGGCCCAAAGGCCCGGCGATCGTTGAAGCCACCGGAACGCGCGCGGAAGTCCGGGCGGAAGGCCGGGCGAGACGGCCGTGCCGGCCGCACAAATGCTTGAGCCTGGCCCTGGTCCGGCTCGGAGTCCGGCGCCTCGGCGACGATGCCTTCGACCTCAGGCACGTCCTGAGCCTGGGGCATCTCCGACTCTTGATCTAGTTCGCCACCATCTTCCGGACCTTGCCAGGGCGTGGGACTCTCGGAAGGGCCGGCGCCGAAACCGAAGCCGGAACGACGCGGCCGAGGGCCGGAACCGAAACCCGGGCGTGCGGACGGCGGGCCGCCGCGGCGCGGGCCGGCAAATCCGGCCGGCCGTGCGTAGGGCCTCTGCGCGGGCCTGAAGTCGCCGGCCCCTTCGCGCGGCAAGTTGCTGTCCTGGTCTTGCCTCGGGCCCTCACCCACGCCCGGGCCCTCACCGAATGAACGCGGGGACGCAAACCCGGGACGCGGGCCGTAGCCGGGGCGAGGGCCGTAGCCGGGGCGAGGGCCGTAGCCGGGGCGAGGGCCGTAGCCGGGACGACCGCCGCCGAACCCGGGTCGGGGGCCTCCGGGGCGGCTTTGTGGTCGCGGCGGCTGGGGAGTCCACGCGGCGTTGGGCTGCCACTCTCGCCTGGCGGGGCGAGGCGCGCCGCCCTGGTTGTCCGGAGCCCCGCCATCGAAAGCGGGGCGCGGGCCATCGGCCCTGGGACCGCCGGGGCGAAAGCCACCGGGGCGGAAACCGTCGGGACGCGGACCCTCCTGTCTCGGCCCATCCGACCGGAACCCGCCTGGACGCGGGCCATCCGAACGGAAGCCACCCGGACGAGGACCGCCAGACCGGAACCCGCCTGGACGTGGCGAGCCGTATCCGGCACCTTCGGGGCGTCCCCCTGCCCCGGGTCCGCCCGACCGTCCTGCCGGTCGCGGTCCGAACGATCTCTGCCCACCCGGCCCGCGATACGGGATTGGGCCGTCGGGCCGTCCGCCTTCCTGCCGCGGGGCATCGAAGCGCGGGGCATCAGGCCTCGGCCCCTCGAAGCGGTGACCGCCCGGGCGGGGCTTGCCGTGGCCGGGCTTGCGCCCGCCGGAGTGGTCGTCCCCGGGCTTGTGTCGATGTTCAGGCACGTCTTTGGTCCAATCGTCTTGGTCGGCTGCCTGAGATGGCAGCCGAGGTTCGGCCGCGCGAGGTCGCGGCGCGGCTTACTCGGCGCGGCGCCAGCGCTGGCCGTCGCGCGTGTCTTCTACCTGGATGCCGCGNNCGGGCCGCGGCTCGCTCATCGAGCATTTCCTGCAAGTCCGGTTCCAATGAGTCTTCGGTGGCCGGGGCGATCGCCAGAACCCGGTCCAGGTCGCGAATGAACGATGTTGCTCGACCGGCATCCGCAGTCGATAGCGTTCTGGCATCGATTCTGCGGTTCAGCTCGCGGATCAGCTCGAAAAGGGCCGCCAGAGCAGGCGAGATGTTGAGGTCGTCGTCGAGGGCGGTTTCGAAAGCCGTCCGTGCGTTGTCGAGGAGCGAGAGTAGCGTGCCGTCGTCCGGGCCGTCGGATCGGTAGGCCGACAGCGCGGCGAGCAGGGCGTCCAGCCGGTCGATCGCAGAACTCGCGGCTGCCAGCGAATCGTCGCTGAATGAAAGCGCCATCCGGTAGTGGGCGGAGAGCAAGGCCAGCCGCAGGGCGCGCGGCGAGACTCCCCTATCGATGGTCTCGCCGACGCGGGAGATGTTCCCGGTGGATTTGGCCATCTTCTGGCCGCCCATCNNCACTCGATGTGCCAGCCGGGCCGGCCGGGTCCGATCGCTGTCTCCCAACTCGGTTCGCCTGGCTTGGGGCCCTTCCAGAGGGCGAAGTCGCGGACGTCGTCCTTGCCGTACTCATCGGCCTCAACGCGCTCACCGACCCGCATGCCCTCAGGGTCCAGCCTTGCCAGGCGACCGTAGGCCGGCCAACTTGCGATGCGGAAGAAGATCGAGCCGTCGTCGGTCTTGTAGGCGTGGCCGTTCTCGAGGAGCTTCCCGATGAGCTCGACCATGTTCGTGATGTGTTCCGTGGCGCGTGGCATCACGTCGGGTACGGTCATTCGCATCGTCGCAACGTCGGACATGAAGAGCGCGGCATAGCGGTCCGAGATTTCGCCGATCGAGACGCCTTCGGCGCGCGCCGCCTTGATGATCTTGTCGTCCACGTCGGTGAGGTTCATGACCCACGTCACCCGCAGGCCCTTGTAGCGCAGATAGCGCACGAGCAGATCGGCAAATAGGAACGAGCGGAAGTTGCCGACATGGGCCGGACCGTAGACGGTGGGGCCGCAGCTGTAGATGCGGGCGTGGCCGGGCTCGAGCGGAAGGAACTCGCGGGTGGACCCGGTCATCGTGTCGTGCAGTTGGATGGTCATGCCTTGCCGCTTGCGGCCGGAGCCAATGCGTTGTAGGCCGATGCGTTGGAGGCCGATGCGTTGGAGGCCGATGTCGCCGACGCGCCACTCGCCGTCGCCGCGTCGTCGACGGGCACGAGCCACGCGATGGCGCTGGCGGAAATGGACCGCCCGGCGCCCTCGGAACCGCCGAGATTGCCCGTGGAGGCCTTCACGTTGACGGTTGCGGCCGCAACGCCGAGCGCGGCGGCGATTACCTCGCCCATCGCCGGGAGAAGCGCGGCCAACTTGGGACGAGCGGCCACTATCGTCAGATCCACGTTCGCCGGGACCCAGCCGGCGGCGCGCACCTTCTCGGCAACGGACGTGAGGAGCACGCGGCTGTCTATGCCGGTGGGAGTGCGAGCGTCGGCCGGGAAGAGCCTGCCGAGATCGCCCATTCCCGCCGCCCCGAGCAGCGCATCGGCGACTGCATGGAGCGCCACGTCACCGTCCGAATGGCCGGCCAGGCGCGGGGCGCCTTCGATCCGCAGGCCACCCAACGCCAGCGGCTCGCCCGGCCCGAAGGGATGGCTGTCTGTGCCAAGCCCGATTCTTCCCCGAGCGGCAAGGCCGGAATTGCCGGCCGGAGCCGGACGGCCGGGCACAAGCCCACCATGGAGGAAGGCGCGAGCTCGTTCGAGATCGACAGGCACGGTCACCTTGAGGTTGGTCGCTTCGCCGGGGATTGCATGAACAGTGATTCTACAGGCCTCGAGCAGAGAGGCCTCGTCGGTCCAGGTTTCGGGGCCGCCGGGAGGGAATGTCGCGTAGGCGAGATCGAGCAGACTGCGCCTTACTCCCTGCGGAGTCTGAGCGGCCACCACATCGATCCTATCTACCGTGGTCCCGATGAGATCGCCGTCCAATCGCTTGAGCGTCTCCATGACCGGCAGTATCGGGATTGCAGCTCCGTATTGGGCCGCGGCTTCGGCCACTGCCCGGACGAGGGCCGGACTGACGAGCGGTCGCGCGGCGTCGTGGACGAGAACGACCGGATCGGCCTGGGCCGCTGGGGGCGAAGACGAAGACACGGTGGCGGCTCCACGCCGAGTTGTCCGGCCCGCCACTCGAGCCGCATCGGCGGCGGCTAGCTCGCCGAGCGCGATCACGCCGGCCGCAACCGACTCCTGTCTGCGCTCGCCACCGGCGACCACGGCGACAACCGAGTCCGGCAGCCACGTTTCTGCGGCGATCTCGGCGACACGGGCGAGCGACGCGACAATGACGATTCGTTCAACGCCCGCAGCCGCCAGAGCCTCAACCGACCACTGCAGCACGGGCTGCCCGAACAGGTCCGCAGTCAGCTTGTCGCAGCCGCCCATCCGGCTGCTGGAGCCGGCAGCAACGACGACCGCCTCCAGGTGGGTGCTCGGCGCGGGACTCGGGCTCGGTCTCGGGCTTTTCGGCTCAACTCCGGCACTCACTCGGAATGAGCCTGCGCGAAGACCATCCGACCCATCACCGTCTGAAGGACGCGCGTGACGGCGACATCCAGCTCGTGGCCAACCAACCGGGCCCCGCCCTCCACAACGACCATCGTCCCGTCGTCCAGGTATCCAACCCCCTGGCCCGACTCCTTGCCTTCAGTGAGCACTTTGATGCGCAGCTCGTCTCCCGGCAGCAACGCCGGTTTGAGGGCATTGGCCAGCGAGTTGATGTTCAACACTCGGATTGACTGGAGATCGGCCACGCGGTTCAAGTTGAAGTCGTTGGTCAGGATGGCGGCTCCACGGGCCCGAGCGAGGGAGACCAGTTTGGCGTCCACATCGGCGGCGTCGGCCGGGTCGTCGCCGACGATCTCGACCGGCGTCGGGCCGTCCTTCTGGAGCCGCCCCAGGATCTCGAGCCCGCGACGACCTCGAGCTCGCCGCTGTGTGTCCGAGCTGTCGGCGATCCGTTGGAGCTCGTCGAGGACGAAATGCGGGATGATCAGGCGGTGGTATAGGAAACCCGAATCAACGATGTCGGCGATACGACCGTCGATGATGGCGCTTGTGTCCACGATCACCTCAGTCTCGCCGCCGCGAGATGCCGAGGCCTGGCCTTCTCCCCGCCGCACGAAACCCGCAGCCTCAGCCGCGGCGACAAGGTCCTCTCGTTTGGCGACGGTCAGGCCCAGCATGCCGAGGCCGAAACAGATCGAGACGCCAATCGGCAGGTACGTGCCGTAGGGCTGGGGCAGGACGGTGAGCGGAAGCCCAAGCAACAGGGCGATGAGAAGTCCGATGACCAATCCGGCCACTGCGGCGACGAACTCCGCCGTAGACATCGCCTGAACGCCGCGGATCAACCGGGCCGCGGGCACGACGGTCAGATACGGAAGGAGGAGGAACCCGACCGACACCCAGGCGGCGATCCAGATGGGAATCAGCAAAGCGGGCGAGCCCGTCCGATCGAACGAGGGTTGCTCGGCCAGCACGAACCCCAAGCCAACGAGGGCGCCGAGGGCGGCACCAAGCAGCCGGATGATGCGAATCACGATTTCACGCCTTGCGACGAAGCGGATGAATGAATGTGAGATGAAACTCGCTTCGTCCGGTCAGCCTAGCATCGCTCATCGCGCATCGCCAGACCCCGTGGCTACGTTGCCAGTCGATCGGCCGACTGACGCAACCTGCCGCCGCTTCGATCGGCGCCCCACGACCGACTACGTGGCCTCGCCGTCGTCCGCGGCAGGCCCTGGATTGGCCCCGACAGCCTGGCCGATGGCCGCGCGCAGGTTCGCCACGCCGATCACTTCCATACCGGCGACGGTCGGCAGATCTCCGCGCCGGGACCCCGGCACGATCGCGGTGTGGAATCCAAGACGCGCCGCCTCTCGCAGCCGGCGCTCGAGACCCGGCACCGGCCGAAGCTCACCCAGCAGGCCGACCTCACCGATCGCCACGAGGTCCCGCGGCACGGGCTTGTCGCGCAGGGATGACGCGAGGGCGAGGCACAGGGGCAGGTCCAGGCCCGGGTCGTCCAGCTCCAGCCCTCCCGCCAGGTTGGCGTAGACATCGTGGCTGCCCAGGCCGATACCCGCCCGACGGCCCAGAACCGCAACCAGCACGGCCAGCCGACTCGTGTCCACGCCCGAGGCCGTTCGCCGAGGACTGCCGTAGCCACCAGGCGCCACCAGCGCCTGAACCTCCACGAGTAGCGGCCTGGTGCCCTCGAGCGTGGCCCCGGCGACACTCCCCGGCGCGTGCTCGTCCGTTGTGGCAAGGAAGGCCCTGGCCGGGTCGACGACCTCCGCCATCCCGCGCTCGGCCATCTCGAAGACCCCCACTTCTTCAGTGGAGCCGAAACGGTTCTTGGTAGCCCGGAGCAGCCGCAGAGTTGCGGTCCGGTCTCCCTCAAGGTTCAGAACGGCGTCGACGAGGTGCTCCAAAGTCTTGGGCCCGGCCAGCGTTCCGTCTTTGGTGACGTGGCCCACGAGGATCACGGCGATGCCGTCACCCTTGGCCATCTCCATCAACCGCAGAGCGCATTCCCGGACCTGGCCTACGCTGCCCGCCGGCCCCTCGAGCTCATCGATCGTGACCGTCTGTATGGAGTCCACGATGAGTGCGATGGGCCGAGTCTCGCGCGCTAGCTCGACGATGCGGCCAACGTCCGTCTCCGCCACGACCGAGATTCGATCTGCCGCGACCCCTTCCAGGAGCCCCAGGCGACCCGCGCGCAGCCGTACCTGTCCGGCGGACTCTTCTCCGGTCGCGTACAGGACCTCGCCGCCGACGCCACCCATGCCGGCTGCGTCGCCGATCCTTTGGCCCAGAGCGAGACCCGCCGCGGCCTGCAGCAGCAGAGTGGATTTGCCTATGCCTGGTTCTCCGCCGAGCAAGACCGCCGAGCCGGGCACCAGCCCGCCGCCCAGGACGCGGTCTATCTCGCCGATGCCGGTCGGGATCCGGACCGGCTCGGCCTCACGCAGCCCGCTGAGCGACTGAGGCGCCCCGGCACGACTGGCGAGACTGGGCCCCGCTCGGCGCTTTGTGTCGGCCTCCCGCACCACCGTCTCGACCAGAGTGTTCCAGGCGCCGCACGTTCTGCACTGGCCCTCCCAACGGAGATGGGCAGCGCCACACGTCTGACAGATGTAGCGGCTTTGCTGGCGGGCCACCCCTCGGCCGGCTCAGCGCGCGGCTTCGACGGGTTGCTTTTCCTCGATCGGGTGGATATCCAGACCCGCCTCGGAGCCCTTGTCGACGAGGATGCTGGTGCCGTGCGGCAGTTTGCCCAGAAGCAACTGCTCGGCCAGAACGTCCTCGACCATGTTCTGGATGACGCGTCGAAGCGGCCGCGCGCCGTATGCAACGTCGTAGCCGATCTTGATGATGTGGTCCTTGGCGGCCTGCGTGACCTCAAGGCTCATACCCTGAGCCTTGAGCCGGTCGCGAACGCGGGCCAGCATCAGATCCACGATCAACCGGATTTCGTCGACGGTGAGCGATCGGAATACGACGGTGGCATCGATGCGGTTCAGGAACTCCGGCCGGAAAGTCTGCTTCAGCTCCTTGTCGACCTTCTCGCGCATCAGGTCGTGCGAGGCGGTCGCTCGGGCTTCGTCCGTTTCTCCCTGCTGGCGGAAGCCAAGCGAGGAGTTGGTCTGGAGCTGCCGCGCTCCAAGGTTGGAGGTCATGATGATGATGCAGTTGCGGAAGTCCACCCGCCGGCCCTTGGCGTCCGAAAGATGCCCGTCCTCCAGGATCTGCAGCAGCATGTTGAAGACTTCGGGATGGGCCTTCTCGATCTC
>PMIE01000105.1:0-6900 GCA_003156975.1 Chloroflexota bacterium
CTCGGTGTGGCCGTCGGGCCAGACGACGCTGACCATGTGCGGCCGCGCGGTGGTCCAGGCCATCTGGCACAAGCCGCCACCGAGGCCCGCCATGAAGCAGCTGGTCTCGTATTGGCTCCAGCCCTCGGCTCCGAGAGGACCGTTGGTGTAGATGCGGAAGTTCGCGAGCCCGAGCCGCCAGCCGATACCGAAGTCGCCCTGGGCCTTGTTGAAGCTGTCGTATGTGCGCTGCACCTGCATCGGGATTCCGCCGACCGCGACATTCGCATCGGTGTAGGTGACCCCGTAGCGGCCGAGCTTGAGGTTGCCCTCGACGGTGACGCCGACGTTGGAGATGGAGCCCACGCCGTCGCTGGCGTAGACCGAGACCGTGATTGTGTAGGCGCCGTTGGGAAGGACGGTGGGGTCAAAGGTGCCAAGAGTGGCGCTCGGCGGCGCGCCATCGCCCGAGGCGATGGTCACCGGACCCGCAGTCGTGCCGACGCGCGTGTAACTGACGGTCCAATGGTCGATGGTCTGGCCGGCCGGCGCCGCGACGGTGGCCGTGATCGGCGTAGGCGCGGTGATGATCGAGCCTTCGGCTGGACCGACGCCGGTCAGCGATGGCGGTACTCCGGACGGCGTTGCCCAGGTTTGGTTTACGACGTTGGATTCGCCGGCTATGCCGCCGTAGGCGGTGGTCGCGAGGATGGCGTCGGTTCCGTCGACCTTGCCTCTGTAGGTGAACTGGGCGATGCCCGAGCCGTCGGTCGTGAGCTTGATTTCGGCGCTGTTGGCTCCCACGATCGACACGTCGATTGGCTGGTTCGAGAGTGGCTTGCCATCGGGTCCGAGGGCAGACACAGCCAACGTCTTGGTCGTGCCGGTATTGGCGGGCCAAGCGTAGATCGGGCTCATGGTGAGCGACACTGTGGACGAGACGGGCTTGTCGTCAGAGCGGTTCATCGTGACGTACAGGGGCCCGCCGCAGCATTCCACATAGTCCACCTCGAACGGATAGACCCCGGGCGCTGGGAAGTAGACGATCGCGGTACCGCTCGCGGGCGTCATGGTGTCGACCGGGTAGCCCGCGATCGGCGTGGTCAAAGGCGTCCACGGTCCGAGCCCGCTGGCGTCCGTTGCCCCACCACCCACTCCCAGGATGATGTTGTCATCGACGCCGAACCGGATCTGGGTCTTGCCTGCCGCGGCGACGGTGAAGGTTCCAGTGAAGACGGTGTTGAACGTGACGAGGGTGTCCTGGCCGGCCACGTATCCGTTGCCCTGAGCCTCTATCGTTCCTGTGATGTTGCCCACCATGTCCGTTGTCACATCGACCACCGGGCGGGTCATCCAGTAGTTCCAGTAGTTGAGCCCGACGTTGGGGAAGTCCTGCTCAAAGGCAGGCGTCCATGACGAAGTGACCGTCACTTCGTGGGTGTTGAAATCAGACGGGTAGAACTTGGCGTGAACGTTGCTCGTTGTGAGCGGAGCCGCGGGCGCGAACCAGATCACAGCGACCGTGTTGGACGCAATCTGCCCGGAGCCACCGGTCGCGGTCGCCTGGAGCTGGTCGGTGCCGGAATTGGCGCCGATGTAGGTGTAGGTCGCTGTGCCGTTCGCGTCGGTTATGAGGTCGGTTGCGGTGGCATTTGCTCCGGTCGCGCCGATGTGCACCGAGCCATTTGCCAGCGGCGCACCGGCACCGTCCGTGGCCTTGAGGGTGATCGTGACCGTCGCACCCAGAGGCAACGCCTCGCGCGGGGAGACTGCCAGAGTCAGTTGGTCTGGCTCCGCGTTGGTGACGCTGATCGTTCCATCGACATAGTCGAAGGTGTAGTTGGCAGCGACGGCGCCGGAGCAGCTTGAGCTGTAGGTGCCGGCGAGGCTGGTGCTCGTGGCTGCGGTTGAGCAGGTCGGCGCGCTGGCAAGGACCGAAGGGCCGTCGCCACCGACCCAGCCGGAGTAGGAGGCGGTGATTGCCGGCACCGTGCCGCCATAGGTCATCGAGCCGCTCGATGCGGTCACGATCACGAGAGTCGGATTGACAATCACGCTGCCATCGACATAGGCAAAGGTGTAGTTGGCAGCGGCGGCGCCGGAGCAGCTAGAGCTGTAAGTGCCCGTGGGGCTGGCGCTTGTGGCCGCGGTAGCGCAGACCGGTTCCGTTGTCAGAACCGAGGGACCCTGACCCTTGACCCAGCCAGAGTAGGAAGGCGCGGTCACGGGAACGGCGCCGCCGTATGTCATCGAGCCGGAGGACGCGGTGACGGTGACGAGCGCGGGGGTGACGGTGACGCTGCCGTCGACGTAGGTGAAGGTGTAGTTGGGAGCGGCGGCTCCGGAGCAGGTCGTCTTGTACGTGCCGACGCCGCTGGCGTTCGTGGCCGTCGTTGAGCAGATCGGTGCCGTTGTCAGCACTGCCGGCCCATCGCCACTGAGCCAGCCGGAGTAGCTGGGCGTGATCGCGGGGACGGTGCCGCCATAGGTCAAGGAGCCGCTCGACGCGGTCACGATGACGGTGGCAGTCGGCCGGGTGACCCTGCTCGTGGCCTGCGAGCTGATCGGGCCGTATCGGTTGCCCGTAGCGTCCGTCCAGCGCAAGACAGCGGTGTCCGTGAGGTTGCCCGCGGGCTGGGACGAGGGAACGGCGTAGGTGGCGTGGGCAGTGGCGGTAGCGGCAGGAGTAAGCGAGGCGGGGGCGCCGGTCGTACCGATCGTCGTGCCATTGGGCAGCGAGTCGACGAGCGTGACGCTGGCCGCGGCCGCGGAACCAGTGTTGGCGAGCACGAGGGCATAGGTAGCGGTCTTGCCCGGGTCAACGGTGGCGGGCCCGGTCTTGGAGAGGCTCAGAACGGGCAGGATTTCGGTGGTGGTGATGGGTCCGACCGGTCCCGCTGTTGGTCCGTTGTTTCCGGCCTTGGCGCTCGCCGATGCCGATAAGGTCTTGCCGCTGAGAGCGGTCAGGCGGGCGAGATACGTGGCATCGGTCTCACTCGCGCCCTTGGCGGCCAGAACCGGGACCGTATAGGTGGTGGTGACGGTCGCGGAGGCGCCGGGGGCGATGGAGGCCAGAGCCGCCACGGTGGACTTGTCGATGGTGCGAACCGTGCCGTCCGGCAGCGTGACGCCGACGCTCACCTTGGTGGCGTTGCCCGTGTTCTTGAGGGCCGTGAGCTGGCGGCAGAAGTTGACGCTCTCGAGCGTGGCCGCGTCAGAGTCGGCGACGATGCCGCTGGTCGGCTCGGCGTGGAAGTTCTCGCGGATCGGCAGAGCGGCTGGTCCCTTGAACAGGGACGCGGCCTGCGCGTTCGTCAGCGGAATGACCGCGGTGAACTTCCAGCGTGCCGTCGCGCCGGCGCTTATGGATGTCCCGCTGATCGTGTCGGCCCCGGTGGCGTATTTGACGCCTTTGGCCGCGACGGCAACGGCGGTCAGCGTCATGCCTGTCGCGATCGGGACCTTCTGGATCGGCGTATATCCGGTCTTGGCTCCGGCGGTGCCGGCCATTGGAATCCAGTTGTCCTTGTCGCGGCCGTGGCTGTCCTGGTCGTTGTCTCCGCAGCTGCCCTTTGGATCGGTCGACACAAAGTCATACCAGGCCCCAATCGTGGCGGCAACGGCGTTGGAGTTCCGTGCCTCCAACGACCCGGCGATGGTCAGGGCGGTGCTGGAGTTGGTCACGACGACGGTGTATGTGAGCTTGTTGCCCGGAATGGCGCTCTGGTGGTCAACCCCGAGGGTCAGGCCTATCGATGGCGCCAGCGAAGGAACATCCACGCTCGTGGAGAGATTGAGGTTCTCGTTGCGCGGTGGCGTGGTGCATGCCAACGCCTGACCGGCGCTGCCGATGAGCAGAACGAGAACAGCGGCGATCGAAATCGCGGTTGTACGCAGGCTGTCAAGACGCATCGACTGATCGGGCGCCGCCGGCGCCGCCTCCATTGCCAGCCGCCGCGAAAGTGACGGCCCCACCCTGGCGCTCGCTGCGCCCGTTCGCCGGCTGCTACGTGCAGTAGCCGAACCCGCATACCTTACCGGCTATGCGGATCGCATACATCGCGAATCCGCGAGGGCGGAAGCAGAAGAGGTGAGATTTCGACTCGGTCGCGCAATGCCGTCGCCGTCAGGCAACGCGCTGGACCTGCGCGGCGGGGTCGCGAATAGCGTGTCCGCGAGTCTTAGCTCCGGATGCGCGCCTCGATATCAGACTCCAGCCCGGCTCGAACCGCCGCCACTGCCGCGTCCACTTCCGCCTCGGTGAGAGTGCGGTCGTTCGTCCCGAAGACGAGCCGATACGCGAGGCTCTTCTCCGTGGCTGCGAGCGGTGCGCCGCGGTAGAGGTCGAAGAGGCGTGCTTCCTGCAGCAGATCGCCGGCGTGCTTCCAGAAGACCGACTCGACTTCCGACGCCGCGAGACTCTCGGCGACGATGACCGCAAGATCTCGCTCAACCACCGGGAAGCGCCCGATCGGCTGCACGTGGATCGACTTGGGAGTGGCAGCGTCGAGGCCGCGGATGGCTAGCTCGGCGACGATGACCCGCTGCGCTCGCAGCTCCCACGCCTCGAGGGCGTCGGGATGCAGCTCGGCCACCCGACCGCTGATCATGCCGCTATCCGAGCGGGTCTCGGAGACGAGGGCGCGGCCCGGATGGAACGGATAGCCACGGGTGTCGGCAGTGTAGGTTGGAGCCGGCAGATGAAGCCGCTCGCAGATGAGTTCCACGATCCCCTTCGCGTCATCGAGGTCGTATGGGCGAGCGGGGCGGTTCCACGCCGGAGGAGCGGCATTGCCGGCGATCACGAAGGCCAGCCGGGCCCATTCGCGGGGAGACTCCCCCACCCTGCCGTAGCCGTTGCCGATCTCGAAGACGGCCACGTCCTCGCGGCCCTGGCGTTCGTTGAGTGTCAGGACGTCCAGCAAGGTCCCGACAAGGTGCTGGCGCAGCACCGAATGCTGGCTTGACAGCGGGTTGGTGACGATGATCGGCGTGCCCTGAGCCTGGGCGGCCGGCGGGATCGCCAGGCCATCGTCGCCCGGCCAGCGCAGTTTGGCTTCGTCCTCGGGAGAGACAAGGGCGTGGGTAACGACTTCCGTCAGGCCGGCGCCGGCGAGCGCGTCGCGGATCCCGTTGCGAACCCCGACCGGCGAGGGGCGGTAGGCGGGCATGAGCGTGTCGGGCAGATGGGCCGGCGTGGTCTCATAGCCGCGGACGCGGGCGACTTCCTCGGTGACGTCCGCCTCGATGGCGAGGTCGCGGCGCCACGTGGGGACCACCGCAACAAGCACTTCTTCTGTGCCGGGATCGACGACGAGCGGCTTGGGCTCCACCGCAACCTGGATCCGCGTGCCGGCGGGTGCGGCCTCCGTTTCGATGCCGACGCGCTTGAGCATGTCGCGCTGATCCGCAACCGCGACGTGGTCGCCCAGCAGCTTGCTTACGCGCGCGGGCCGGAATGCCAGGCGAGCAGGTGTTGGTTCGTTGGGGGCCGTGTCGATGCTGCCGCGTGCGCACGATCCACCTGCCCACGCCACGGTGAGCTGGGCGACTCGGTCGGCACCGATGCGAGCGAGCCGGGTCTCCTGACCCTTTTCGAACCGCAGGCTTGCCTCGGAGCGAAGCGCGTAGCGGTGGCCGGTGCGCCGGATGCTGACCGGGTCGAAGACCGCGGATTCGATGGCGATCTCTGTCGTGTCGTCCGTGATCTCGCTGTCGGCGCCGCCCATGACGCCGGCGATGCCGATTGGACCGCTCGCGTCGGCGATGATCAGAGTGTCCGGCGTGAGCTCGCGCTGGACGTGATCGAGGGTCTCCAGCCGCTCTCCGACGACTGCCAGGCGAACGATGATCGTTCCGCCGCGGACCGCGGCGCCGTTGAATGTGTGCGTTGGCTTGCCGAGTTCCAGCATCACGTAGTTGGAGGCATCCACGACGTTGCTCACGGGGCGCATCCCCGCGGCCTGGAGCCGCATCTGGATCATGTCCGGCGATGGACCGATCTTCGCCCCGCTGATCCAGCGCCCAACGAAGCGAGGGCAGAGCCCGGGCTCACGGATCTCGACGTTGAGTCGGCCGGCGATGGGGCCGCCCGTCTCCTCAACGGTGATCTCCGGCCACTTGACCGTGGCCCCGGTGGCGGCCGCAACTTCTCGCGCCAGCCCGATCAGGCAGAGGGCGTCGCCGCGGTTCGGCTTGACATCCACGTCGAGGACCACGTCGCCGTAGAGGCCGCTCAGCTGCTGGCCGAGCCCTGTGCCGGGCGGCAGGATCAGGATCCCCTCGGCGTCGCTGGTGATGTGCAGTTCGTCGCCGGAGCAGAGCATCCCTTCCGACGCGATGCCCATCTTCTCGGTTCGCTCGATTCGGCGGTCGCCGGGCAGAACGGCGCCGGGCAGTGCAACGGGTACGCGCTGTCCCGGGGCGATGTTGTGGGCGCCGCACACGATATGGAGCGCCTCGCCCGAACCGATGTTGACGGTGGTCAGGTGGAGGCGATCCGCATACGGGTGCTTCTCGACGGTCAGCAACTCGCCGACCACGACCGAGCGCCAGTCGGCGCCCCATTGATGGATCCCTTTGACCTCCATGCCGAGCAGGGTGAGTCGTTCGGCCAGCTGTTCGGGCGTCTGCTGGACGTCCACGTATTCACGCAGCCAGCGAAGCGGGACTCTCATCGGAACTGCTCCAGGAAGCGAAGGTCGTTCTCNNCCGAAGGCGAAGCCCTGGTACTTCTCCGGATCTATGCCGCCGTACTGCAGAACGACCGGGTGGACCATGCCCGCGCCCAGGATCGTCATCCAGCCCGACTTCGAGCAGGCCGGGCAGCCGACTCCGCCGCAGACGACGCACTCAACGTCAAAGGCCACGGACGGTTCGGTAAACGGGTAGTAGCCGGGTCGGAAGCGCGTCTTGCGCGGC
>PMIE01000105.1:6987-13294 GCA_003156975.1 Chloroflexota bacterium
GGCGATGTTGAGCATCTGGAAGTTCGTGAGGTCGTCTTCGACTTCCGGCCCTTCGTAGACGACGAACCCGAATTGACCGAAGACTTCCGCGATCGCCTCGATCGTCTCGGGGATCGGGTGGAGCGTGCCGCGCGCAATTGGCCGGCCAGGCAGCGTTACATCGACCTTCTCCGCGGCCAGGCGGAGGGTCTGGACTTGCCCGTGCAGATCAGCGCCGCGAACGGCCAGGGCTCCCTTGACGGCCTCACCCACCTCATTGGCCACGGCCCCTACGCGCGGCCGGTCCTCGGCCGGGAGCGCACCGATGCCACGCAGGACGGCAGTGAGATCGCCCTTCTTGCCCAGGTACTGGATCTGGAGCGCCTCGAGCGCCACCGGATCAGCTGCGGCCGCAATCTCCGTCAGGGCGCGTGCCTGCAGGCCTCGCAGATCGGCGCTCAGGCTTTCGAAATCCACGCTGCCGTTCCTCACTTGGGCGCGGGCGCCGCTCCGGTCGCGGGCTCCGCGGATTGCGACTTGCTACTGCCGAGAATCTAGAACCCCCGACTCCGAGCGTCCCTTCGGGGCGGGCGAGTCGAGGGCTCCGTTGAAATGCCCCGGCCGTCGCCGGCCGTTTGGAGTGGTCAGGCTGCCTTGGCGACGGCGACGATCTTGGCGAACGTTGCGGCGTCGCGAACGGCGATGTCGGCCAGGATCTTGCGGTCAAGCTCGATCTTCGCGGTCTTGAGGCCCTGGACCAGCTTGCCGTAGGTGATGCCGTTGAGACGGGCCGCGGCGTTGATGCGGATGATCCACAGCTGCCGCATCTGGCGCTTGCGCTGCTTGCGGTCGCGGGTGGCATATGCGAGAGCGTGCAGGGCGGACTCGTGCGCTCGGCGAATGAGTCGCGAGTTGGTACCTGTGCGGCCCTCAGCCTCGTTGAGGAGGCGCTTGTGGCGAGCGTGGGCGGTTACGCCCCTCTTGACACGTGGCATCTGAGGTCAGACTCCCAAGTACGGCAGCAGGCGGCGGACCTGCTTGATCGACTCGCCGGTCACGATCGCCTTGCCGTCGTAGCGGCGCGTGCGTCGCGAGGACTTCAGCTCGAGGTGGTGGCCACGCCAGGACTTGACGCGGACCGCCTTGCCACTGCCGGTGACCCCGATTCGTTTCGCGGCCCCTTTGTGGCTCTTCATCTTCGGCACGATTTCACACTCCAGTCGGCGCCGCGCCGGTTTCCGGCTCGGGTTTCGGCGGCACCGGCACGGCCGGCGTCCTCTTTCTTGGCTTCGGCGGCACCGGCACAACCGGCGTCTCTTCGATCACTGCTTCTGGCGCGGCTTCGATCTCCGGCGCGGCTTCGATCTCCAGCGTCTCTTCGTCCACATCTCCGTCGGCGGTCCTGATGTGAGCCTTGCCTGTCGGCGTAGGTTCGTGGACCTTCGGCTTGTGGGTCGAAGCAACGCTGATGTGCATCGACTTGCCTTCGAGCATTGGAGGTCGCTCGACGACGCCGTGTTCCTTGATCTGCTCCGCAAACTTGTCCAGCAAATCGCGCCCGATCTGCGGGTGGGTCAACTCGCGGCCCCGGAACTGGACGGCAATCTTGACTCGATCGCCTTCCTCCAGAAACTCGATTGCCCGCCTTACCTTCGTGTCGAAGTCGCCAATGCCGATCTTCGGCTTGATGCGGACTTCCTTGAAGGTGACTGAGCGCTGTTTACGCTTGGCTTCCTTCTCGCGCTTGGTCAGTTCGTACTTGTACTGACCGAAGTCGAGGAGGCGTGCCACGGGGGGACTCGCAAGGGGTGCAACCTCTACGAGGTCGAGCCCCCGCTCCTGCGCAAGCCGCATGGCGTCTGCCGTTCGCATGACTCCAAGCTGGCTACCGTCTTCGTCGACGACCCGAACTTCGAAGACACGGATCATCTGATTGATGCGCAGGTCTCGGCTAATAGCGAACCCCTTCTAAGCGTGTTCCGTTGGCCCGCATCGGGATGTTCTAGGCCCGAACGCAGACGAGCGGCCCAACCCGGCGTACGACTGCAGCCGGGCGGTCGCCCGCGGGACTATAGCACAGGGGTTTCACGAGCGGCAAACGCTCGAGCTGGCCGCCGCGAACCGATTTGCAGTGTGCAGCCCGGAAGCGGAAAGGCCCGCCGCCTCGGTCCTCCACCGCCGAACTTGCCGGATCGTGAGTCGATCTCGAGCTAGGCTCTGTGGCGGAACCAGCTGGCGGACACGATGCCGAGGCCGATGGCGATGACGAAGAGCGGCCACACTCGGTCCCAGTCGAGCCCTGGGAGAGCAAGTCCCAGTGTGTTCGTGAGGAAGTAGTAGAAGCCGACGCCGGCGACGATCAGCCCGACCAGAACCCTTCCCACGTCGATGTCGCGTAGCCGCTCCACCTAGAGCCTCCAACCTAGCTGCGATTCCCGTGCCAATTCGAACTCAGCCGCAGGCCTACGGCCGCCGAGCTGCCGTTTCTTCGGCCAATCGGTCGATGAAGTCGTCCCACGTCACGCCGTTCTCCTGATCCCCTGCCCTGTTGCGGATCGCGACCGTATGGGCCTCGATCTCGCGGTCTCCGAGGACGAGCATATACGGGACCTTCTGTTCCTGGGCGAGACGGATCTTGTTCTGCATCCGGCTGTCGGAGGCATCGACTTCGACCCGCAGCTTGCGAGCCTTGAGCAGAGTCTCCAGTTCCCGCGCGCCCTCGATGTGCCGGTCCGCGATCGGGATGACCATGACCTGGACCGGGGCGCACCAGACTGGGAACGCTCCGGCGAAATGCTCGATCAGGACGCCGATGAATCGCTCCAGCGAGCCGTAGATCGCGCGGTGAATCGTCATCGGTCGGACGGCCTCGCCGTTCTCGTCGATGTAGGTGCAGTCGAACCTTTCGGGCAGCATGACCAGGTCGACCTGGATCGTTGCGGTCTGCCATTCGCGGCCTAGCGCATCTTCGATCTGGATATCGATCTTCGGCGCGTAGAAGGCGCCGTCCTTCGGCTTGATGCGGTAGGGCTTGCCGAACGAGTCGAGGGCGGCCTTGATCTGGCTCTCAGCCTTCTCCCAGAGTTCCGGGTCGCCGAGCGCCTTGTCCGGCTTGGTCCCAAAGGTGAACTTTGGCTCGAGTCCGAACCAGCCGTAGACCTCGTAGACCTCGCCCAGGAGTTCCTTGATCTCGTCCTGAAGCTGATCCGGCCGCAGGTAGATGTGGGCGTCGTCCTGGACGAAGTGGCGGACGCGGGTCAGCCCGGAAAGCGTGCCGGAACGCTCATTGCGATGCAGCCGCCCAAATTCCGAGAGGCGCAGCGGGAGGTCTCGGTAGGAGCGGAGTCGGCTTTTGTAGATGAAGGTGCTCTCGGGGCAGTTCATCGGCTTGAGGCTGAAGGTCTGGCCCTCGGACTCCAGCACGAACATGCTGTCCTGGTAGTTGGCCCAGTGGCCCGACTGCTCCCACAGCTTCTTGTGGACGAGCATGGGCGTGGCCACTTCCTGGTAGCCGCGCCGGTCCTGGACCTCACGAATGGCGGCTTCCAGGGTCCGCCACAGGCGCTGGCCCTTGGGATGCCAGAAGGCCGACCCGGGGCTCACGTCGTGGAAGCTGAAGAGATCCAGCTGGACGCCGAGGCGGCGATGATCGCGGCGCTTCGCCTCTTCGAGTCGGTGCAGGTAGGCGTCGAGGTCTTCCTGAGTGGACCAGACCGTGCCGTAGATGCGCTGGAGCATCGGCCGCTTCTCGGAACCGCGCCAGTAGGCGCCGGCGACGGTCATCAGCTTGAACGGTCCGATCTTGCCGGTGCTGGCGACGTGGGGTCCCTTGCACAGGTCCACGAAGGAGCCTTGCTGATAGGTAGTGGTGGGCGGCAGGGGCGTGCCGGTTTCCTTGGCTTTGGCAGCGAGGTCGTCCAGGATCTCGACCTTGAACGGCTGCCTGGCGGCTTCGAAGAACGCCCGGCCTTCTGCGAAGGGCACTTCTTTACGGACGAATGGGTGATCAGCGGCGATGGAAGCGCGCATCCCGGCCTCGATTGCAGCGAGGTCGTCGGGGGTCAATGGGCGTGGCAGCAGGAAGTCGTAGTAGAAGCCGTCGTCGATGGCCGGCCCGATCCCGAGCTGGGCATCGGGGAAGATGGCCAGAACCGACTCGGCCATCACATGGGCGGATGAATGGCGCATGGCGTCGATCTCGCCGTGAGCGCCGGCGTCCAGTAGCTCCTCCACCGATCCGCGCACCGCGGTCTCGAAGAACTGGTCCGCGTCGTCGGTCGCTCCCGTTGCGGCGGCCCCTGCTGCCGGTGCCCCGGTCGCTGCCTGGCTCACGTCCTTGTCGCCCATCTCATCTCCCTTGTCGCCATTCCCGGCCGCATCGTCGCTGGCGGTAGGGTCTCATACAAACGCAACGCCTCCCGTCCGACAGGACGAGAGGCATCTCTCGCGGCGTGTCCCGCTCATCGCTTTGAGTATGAAGTTGGCCGGCGCCGCGTTCTTGCACGGCCCCGAAGTGTCACCTCGCGGCGACTGTGTGGTGGGCGGTAGAGGACTTGAACCTCTGACCTCATGCATGTCAAGCATGCGCTCTAACCAACTGAGCTAACCGCCCGCCGATTTGTGCTTGGGAAGACCGCATGCCTCCCAGTTATCGGGAACGCCCTCTTGCCTACACCGCTCGAATACCGCATGCTGGTCGCTGTTGAGACTTCCAGAGAGGTACGGCGATGGAGACCAAAGGCACCACCCGCGGCGTGCATGATACGGCACCGGACGCATTGTCTGCACTGACGACCTCGTGGCGCCGTTCGCTGGCCGCGCGCAGGTCCAGCCCGGCGACGATAGATACGTACACCACCGCCGTCGCCCAGCTCGCCGACTTCCTTGCTTCCCACGGCATGCCCGACCGATCTACCACGATCCGCCGGGAGCATGTCGAGGCCTTTGTGACCGACCTCCTCGAGCACAAGGCCCCAGCGACTGCCCATAACCGGTACCGCGGCTGCCAGGCGTTCTTCAATTGGTTGGTCGAGGAGGGCGAGATCAAGTCGAGCCCGATGGAACGCATGAAGCCACCCAAGTTGCCGGAGGCTCCCCCACCGGTCCTGCGGGACGCCGAGCTGCGCCGACTCCTGGCCACCTGCGAGAAGGACCGCACGTTCAACGGCCGGCGGGACGAGGCGGTGATCCGGGTGTTCGTGGACACAGGCACCCGGCGGGCCGAAGTCCTGGGGCTGCGCCTTGAAGACGTCGACCTTGATCAGGGACTGCTGAAGGTCATCGGCAAGGGCAGCCGGACACGCATGGTTGCGATCGGCGCCAACACGGTTCGGGCGCTCGATCGATATCTGCGCCTCCGAGCAAAGCGGGCAGACGCCGCCGAGCCGTGGTTCTGGCTCGGGCGAAAGGGACGACTCGGCGAGACGGGCCTTGCTCAGCTCATCCGCGAGCGCGGCCAGCAAGCCGGCCTGCCAGGTCTACACGCCCACCTGTTCCGCCACGCCTACGCCCACGCGATGCTCGCCGCCGGAATGCAGGAGTCCGACCTCATGGCCGTCGCCGGCTGGAAGAGCCCGGAGATGCTGCGCCGCTACGCGGCGTCAACGCGAGCCGAGCGAGCCCTGACCGCGGCTCGGGCCCTCAGCCCCGGCGACCGCCTCGAAGGGCCGAAGCGCTAGTCGCACAGACCAAGGGCTGAGTCGATGAGTGCAGGAGTTTCGCGGTCACGCCGAACGGCGTGCACGCTACACGTTGGTCGACCCGGACCGCTGGCGTGGCCCGTGGGAAGCCGCATGGAGCTCTCGTCAAGAAGTGTGGAAACCCCTTCGGCACGATGAGCTTGGATCAGGCGGCTGACACCATCTCCCGCGGCACGAAGACCCCGTCGACGAAGCACGCACCGCCCAGAAGCAGGGTCATGATCGACGCCCCGCCGTTGAGCGGCCGCCAGTTCTGTTCGAGTCGCTGGGCGACTTTGAAGTACTGATCGGCCTACAACTCGTCATCGTGTGCGTTCCGGCACGCCCCCTTAGGACCGCAACAAGTGCAGGTCCCACCAGCAGCACAATGGCGACGGCGACCTCGACGTACTGGCGAGATGGGTCACGCCCCTCGCCCGATGACGCTCAGTGCCACCGATGCCTGGGCGGTCTCCAATTTCTGGCCGACTTCGACAAGCTACCGCAATCTTTGCGGCCGCCTATGGCTCGAAGAGTTCGGCCGACGAAAGGATCTTGTCGCCGGGACCAGATCCCCCGGTGATCAGGACATTGCCGTTCTGCAACGCCGTGGCTGTTGGGAGCATGCGGGTCGTGCCGAGCGGGCTCGT
>PMIE01000050.1 GCA_003156975.1 Chloroflexota bacterium
CTGCAACTGCTGCGGCTGCTGCTGCGAGGCGTTGATCGCAGCGCGCCGTTTCGGGATGCTGAACCCGGTCCACACGACGAACTTCCTGCCGCACGTAGTCGACGAGCGATGCAACGGGTGTGGCAAGTGCGTGAGCACCTGCCCTGTGGAGGCGATGACGCTGGTCTCCGCCAACGACCCGCGCCAGCCGAACCGGCGCAAGGCGCTGCTGAACGCAGATCTCTGTCTCGGCTGCGGGGTTTGCACGCGCGTCTGCCCGAAGGAAGGGCTCTGGCTGGAATCCCGCGCCGAGCGGGTGATCACGCCCGTCGACATGATCCATCGGACGGTTCTGATGGCGATCGAGCGCGGCCGGCTGCAGGACTGCATCTTCGACAACCGAGCCCTCTTGAGCCATCGCGCCATGGCGGCAATTCTCGGCGTGATCCTGCGCCTGCCGCCTCTCCAGCAGGCCCTGGCGACCGAACAGATGCGGTCGCGCTACCTGGTGCGCCTGCTCGAGCACGTGAGGCCGTAGCGGCCGATCCACGCCAGCAGCTCCGTGGTTGCGATTCGCGGAGCAATTCCAATGTCGAGGCTCAGTCAGACCGTCCGAACAGGGCACGGACAGCGATGGCGAGGTCTCGCGCGCTGAAGGGCTTTGCTAGCGGTGGTGGCGTGCCGGTCGGGAGCGCACCAGCGTTGTAACCGGTTCTTTGGGACCTTGTCCAGAGCGTTGAGGACGCGGTGGTTCGCTGGTTGCCCCAGACGAACTCGGCGGGCAGTCATGAGTGCGGCGGCTGATCTGGTGTCGCAATCTGTCGGTCGATCCCGGCGATCAGTGAAGAGGACTCGGCCGCGGCTGAAGAGGGCAGCGCCGCGGCGGCGCGGAGCAGCCACCCCTACAACTAGTGCAGACGACGCATGTTCGACTGGTGGGAGCAACCCGACTACTGAGGCAGAGCAGTTGGACGCTGCTCCAGCAGGCGCGCCGATAGGCGGTCATAAGTGGACCGACTGAGGTGACAAGTCCTGCCTGGGAGACCCAGTGTGACCAAGGAGCCAGAGGGGCCGCTTGCCTCGGGCCAGCAGTTTCCCGACATCATCGAGTTCCTCCCCGACGCGATGTTCGTCCTCGACGCGAACGGGCGCGTGGTCGCCTGGAACCGCGCCATCGAGGAGATGACCGGCACGCCCAAGGAGGACGTGCTCGGGGAGGGCGACCACGCCTACGCCATCCCCTTGTACGGCGAGCGCCGTCCGCTCCTCGTCGATCTGCTGTGGCCGGAGAACGCCGCGCGGGCGGAGCTCTATGACGTCGTCCACCGCCAGGGCGACACTCTCTATGGCGAAGCATTCGTGCCGCGGTTGAATGGCGGCAAGGGTGGATCTACCTGGATGACCGCGTCACCCCTCCGCGACGCCGCCGGCAATGTTGTGGGTGCCGTCGAGTCGATCCGCGATAACACCGAGCGCAAGCGGGCGGAGGAGGCGCTGCATCGGCTGAATCGAGAACTGCGCGCCATCAGCAACTGCAACCAGATCCTGATGCGGGCGGAGGACGAGCAGAGTCTGCTCAACGACATCTGCCGCATCGTTTGCGACGAGGCCGGGTACCGCATGGCCTGGGTTGGCTATGCGGAGAACGACGACGCGAAGACCGTGCGTCCGGTGGCCTGGGCGGGGCTCGAAGACGGGTATCTCAGCGCCGCCGACGTCACCTGGGCCGACACGGAACGCGGGCGCGGTCCCACCGGGACTGCCATCCGGGGTGGACAGAGCGCCTGGATCCAGGATTTCGCGACCGACCCTCAGGCTGCTCCGTGGCGCGAGGATGCCTTGCAGCGCGGCTATCGCTCCAATATCGCCGTGCCCATCAAGGACGAAAGTGCCACAACCTTCGGCGCTCTCACCATCTATTCCACGGAGCCCAACGCCTTCACACCGGAGGAAATCCGGCTCATGGAGGCGCTGGCCGGAGATCTCGCGTTCGGCATCACCGTCCTGCGTGCCCGTATCGAGCGCACGCGGGCGCAGGAGCTGATCGAAAGACGGATTGTCGCGCTGACACAGCCGATGGAAGGAGGCACGATCGGGTTTGAAGACCTGTTCAACCTCGATAGTCTCCAACTCATCCAGGATGAGTTCGCCCTGGCCACAGGCGTCGCTTCCATCATCACGAATCCCGACGGAACGCCCCTCACCGCCCCAAGCAATTTCACGCACCTGTGCAGCGAGATCATTCGGAAGACCAGTCAGGGCTGCTCCAACTGTTTCAAGTCCGACGCTGCGATCGGACGCTACCACCCAGATGGTCCCATTGTTCGGCCGTGCCTCAGTGGAGGGCTGTGGGATGCCGGAGCCAGCATCACCGTCGGCGGTCATCACGTCGCCAACTGGTTGATCGGCCAGGTGCGAGACGAAACCCAAACCGACGAGAACATGCGGGCTTATGCTCAAGCGATCGGTGCGGATGAGGCGTCCTTCATGAAGGCGTTTCAGGAAGTTCCCGCCATGTCGCGCGAACGGTTTGGACAGATCGCCCGGGCCCTCTTCACCCTTGCCAATCAACTGTCCACCACCGCCTATCAGAATGTCCAGCAGGCCCGGTTCATCACCGAGCGGAAGCGGGCTGAGGAGGAGCGCCTGGCTCGTCTTCGGTTCGTCGAAACCATGGACCGGGTCAACCAGGCTATCCAGGGCTCCGGCGACATCCCCCAGATGACGCGCGATGTCCTTGAAGTCGTGCTCTCAACCCTCGGCTGCGACCGAGCGTGGCTGCTCTATCCATGCGACCCGGACTCCCCCGTGTTTCAGGTCCCCATGGAAGTCACTACGCCGGAGTATCCAGGCGTTGGGATCCTGAACACGGACGTGCCCATGCCCCCGGACATGGCCGCGAACCAGCGGGAAGCTCTGAACTCGGCTCGCCCGATATGGTATGCCGCAGGGACCGACAAACCCCTCGACAAGGTGGCTGCGGATCTGTTTGGCGTGCAGTCGATCATGATGACCGCTCTGTATCCCAAGTTGGGCAAGCCGTGGGCGTTCGGCCTCCACCAATGCTCGCACCCGCGCATTTGGACCTCGGAGGAGAAGGATCTCGTCCAGGAAATCGGCCGGCGGTTGACCGACGCCCTGAGCAGTCTGTTGGCCAATCGCGAGTTGCAAGAGAGCGAGGCCAAGTACCGCCGGATAGTGGACGCGGCCGCGGAGGGAATCTGGGGGCTCGGGCCGGACACCCTGACCACCTTCGTCAACGCCAGAATGGCGGAGATGCTCGGCTACTCATTCAACGAAATGATCGGCCGGCCGGTAACCGACTTCGTGTTCGAAGAGGACGTGCCAGATCATCTGGCGAGGATGGAGAATCGGCGCCGGGGCCTATCGGAGGTCTACGAGCGCCGGTTCCGCCGCAAGGACGGCGAGACTCTGTGGGTCCAGGCGTCCACTGTCCCCGTCTTCGATGACCAGCACCGTTTCGCCGGCGCGACGGCGATGTTCACCGACTTCACCAAGCGCAAGCGCGCCGAGGATGCCCTGCGCGCGAGCGAGGCGCACATCAAGGCGCTACTTGACGCCGTCCCGGACCAGATCCTGAACCTGGACCGATCCGGTCGCCTCCGCGGCACCGCGGGCGCGGCCTCGCCGGGAACCCCCTTCACGGAAGCCGCGGTCGGCAAGAGCCTGTCCGATGTTCTGCCGCCGGCTGCCGGGAGCCTCTGCCAGAAGGCCCTGGAGCAGGCGTTCTCGGACGGCGGGACCCAACAGGTCTCGTACTCAATTCCTCATCCTGACCTCCTCAGCTTCTTCGAGATGAGAACCGTCGCAGTCAACGACCACGAGGGCCTGGCCATCATTCGTGACAGCACGAGTTCCAAGAAGGCGACGGCCAGCCTGGAGCGGATGGGCCACATACTCGAGGCGACCCCGGATATGGTCTGCTCATTTACGCGGGATGGCAGGCTCACGTACGCGAACGCGGCTTTCTGCGAGTTCCTACCCGTGGCCATAGACGATCAGCCCGTGACGATCCATCGAGTTCTCGGGCCCTTCTCGGAGGTCCACAGGACTCTCTTCGACGTTGCCCTCCCGGAGGCCATGGAGAAGGGCTTCTGGCGCGGCGACCTCGACTTCGTCGGAGAGGGCATGGACCTGCATCTGTCGACGATCGTTGTTGCGCATCGGGGCGATGGTGGCGCGACCGACTACATCTCGCTCATCGGCCGGGACATGAGCCAGCGCCGTCAGGCGGAGCGGGCGCTGGTTGAGGCCAAGGACGCCGCCGAGGCCGCAAGCCGGGCAAAGGGCGAATTCCTGGCGACCATGAGCCACGAGATCCGAACGCCCATGAACGGCGTCATCGGATCCGCCGAGCTACTGCTGCAGACGGACCTAACGCCTGAACAGCATGACCTGGCCGCGATGCTGCACGAGTCGGGGGAAACGCTGCTGGACATCGTGAACGATGTCCTCGATTTCTCACGCATCGAGGCTGGGGGCATCCAACTCGAGCGGGTCGAATTCGCGCTGCGGCCCACGCTCGATGGAGTGTGCCGGATCCTCGCAGCTCCGGCCAACAAGAAGGGACTCAATCTCCTGGTCTCCGTTGACGAGGCCGTTCCACCGGTCGTCATCGGCGACCCCTCGCACCTGCGCCAGATACTGGTCAACCTCGTGGGCAATGCCGTCAAGTTCACTGAGCACGGACGCGTGATCGTGCGTGTCGCCTGCGTTCAGGAGACAGGCGACCGAGCCACCCTGATGTTCGAGGTGGAAGACAGCGGCATGGGTATCTCGCCAGAAGCCCAAGCTCGACTGTTCAATCCCTTCACCCAGGCGGACGGCTCGATGAGCCGCCGATTTGGCGGCACGGGCCTGGGTCTCGCCATCAGCAGCGGCCTTGCCAAGCTGATGGGCGGAGAAATCGGGGTTCGCAGCGATCAGGGCAAGGGAAGCACGTTCTGGTTCACGACTGTGCTGGAAATGGCGGCGGCGGACTCGAGCCCGGCGGAGCCCAGTCCTCTCTCCGGGAAGCACGCGCTCGTTCTCGATGCGGATTCGGAGAGTCAGGCGATCCTTCTTCGCGAGCTCGCCGGATGGGGCATGAGGGTGTCATCGGCTGGGAGCGACGTATCTGCCAGGGAAGCGCTCCGGGTTGCCAGGGCGGCATCGGACCCGTTCGCGTGCCTCGTCGTCAACAGTATCGGAGAGATGTCCGGTCCCATGGTCGCAGCGAAGCTTGATCGCACCGACGACCTTGGGGAAACCAAGGTGCTGTTACTGGGAAAGCCTGAAGACCGACCTGCAGATGTGGGCGAAGGCGCCGGATTCGTCTCCAAGCCGGTGAGGGCCAGCGATCTGCTCAATGGCCTGGTCGAGCTCCTGGCTCCTGCGGCCCACATCGAGGGGCGGCCGACAAGGGCGGCGACGGGGACTTCGGGCGCGGCGGCGGCCCACCCCGCAGCGCGAATCCTCCTCGTGGAGGACAACGAGATCAATCGCCGCATCGCGTCGGCGATGCTCAAGAGCCTGGGTTACGGGCAAGATTCGGCGATCGACGGCTTCGCCGCGCTGGAGGCGATCGGCCGGGATAGCTACGATCTGATCCTGATGGATTGCCAGATGCCCGGCATGGATGGCTTCGAGGCGACCCGCAAGATCCGCGCCGCGGAGAGCGGTACGAGGCACATCCCCATCGTCGCGCTCACGGCCAACACGGCGGCCGAAGACCGTGCCCGCTGTCTGGCAGTCGGCATGGATGACTATCTATCCAAGCCGATCCGACCCGATGCACTGCGCGTGACATTGGCAAAGTGGCTCACGGCAGTAGCTGAGGTGGCTAACGCGGGGACCGGTGAGGTTGCAGTTGCGCCTGGGACCCCGACCGCGTCCGGGGCCACCGCAACCGGCATCTCGATTGATGAACCAATTCTCGATCCCCAGTCAATGGCGGACATCAGGTCGCTCGATCCTGATAGCCCGGATGCCCTGGCTTCGCTCGTGGATCTGCTTCTTGCCCAGGCCGAGATGCAGGTGCAAGCGATGGCGTCGGCGATCCAGGGGAGCGACGCCGACGCTCTGCGATCCGCCGCCCACTCGCTCAAGGGGGCTTCTCGAAACGTGGGCGCGAGATGGCTCGGCGAAGTCGCCGCCGAGATGGAGACGCGTGCCAAGGCCGGATCCGCACACGAGGCCGAACTACTGTCGAAGCTGACGGCCGTCTTGAAGCAGACCTCTGATGCTTTTCTTGAAGAGCACACAGAGCACCTGCGTGGGCACAACACCGCGTATGCCCCGAACGCATAGGGTGAGGCTGGCTGCAGCGAATATCGACCTCCCAATCACGACACCAGCTTGGCCGGCGGCCAGGGCGCACCGCGAGCGGGTCAGAGTCACCCGGTTATTTGCAAGGTTCGGCGTCGGCGCGTCGGCACTACGGACCGGCGCCATGGACCGCCCGGCGGTCGGGGCCGGGTGATCAGGCGGGCGGCTTGACGCCCCGGAACCGCAGCCCGATCGCCAGCCCCGCCCCGATCGCCAGCCCCGCCCCGATCACGAGCGCGGCGAGGACGATTGCGATCGCTATCGGCAGCGTGTCCGGAGCCCGACGGCGGCGGATCCGATGCCGCGGCCGACGGCGAACTCGAGGCCGATTCAAGGCGGATGGGCTTGACTCGGCCGAGGCGGCCTCGGCGACCTCGGACGGCCGGCCGAAGGCGAGGGTTCGGCCGTCGGCGCCCGCGTCGGCGCCCGCGTCGGCGCGAGCGAGTAGACGGGCGTGGGTATCGGCGCTGTGCTGAAGATGGCAACGATGACGGACGGTGTGCGCCTCGAGTCTCGTGTGCTCACGAAAGCAAGGCCCGCAGTGAACCCAGATGAAGCACCCGGCTTGGCGCGGTTCTCGTCTGGCCGCAATGCGGTCTAGTCAACTCCTACTTGACCGCGAATCAGGTCCGACCTACCATCGGCCAATGCCCGCGACTCGCGTTGATCCCACCGCTCGACAGACTCATGCCTTCGCAACCTACTGTGTCGCGGGTCGTCGAAAGGGAGCGGCGCACCAGTTCGGCGTTTCGGAGACGACAGCGGCGCAGGTGAACGATTTGTTCGGCCGGCGCGAGGCTGCCGGTCGCCTTGGCGCCGCGCGAGCACCGGGCCAGCTCCTCACGCCCGGGCTCCTGGGGATCCGCCGAATCGAATTGGGTCGCAGATGGCCGACCACCGAAGACGAGCAGGCCGCTTCTTTGACCGAGGGCCCTTGACGCTGACATCAACCAATCGCGAGTGGCGTGCCCGTCACCGGGGGGAAGGCGGGCACGCCAGACGAGGAGAGCCGCCCTGGAGCGGACCGTACTGGGATCACACCACATCATCGCGGAGGCCTGGTCGACGCTCGTCGACTCGCTATCCGATGCCGTGCTCGTGCTGAGTCCGGAAGGGAGAATCGTCGCCTTCAACGCCTCTGCAACTCGACTGCTCGGGATTCACGAAGAGGCGGCGGGGCAGGTCTTCGACCAGGTGGAGCTGGATCCCCCAGAACTCGCCGCGATCTGCGCGAGAGCCGGCAACCGGGAAGTTGAGATCATCGTGGGGTCGGGGCAACCATTGGTTCTCGATGCAAGGGCGCTCCCGATCCCATCTGAGCGCTGGCTGAGCGTTCGGGTGACCGGCATCGGCGATGGTCCAGGAAGCGAGGCGGGGAAACTCGTGGTCGTGCGCGACGTGACTGAGCGTCGTGCCCTCGAGAACGAGCGACGCGCGGCCGGAAGGCGCGCCCTCGGACTCGCATCCCAGACGGAGCATTCGGCAAGGATGGAAGCCCTCGGGCAGCTGGCGGGGGGAGTAGCCCACGACTTCAACAATCTCCTGACGGCCATCCGGGGGTTCGCCGAACTCCATCTCGCGGAGCACGCGCCTACCGATCCTGGGCGGGAGGACATCGTCGAGATCCAGCGTGCCGCCGAGCGCGCCGCTCAACTGACGCAAGGGCTGCTTGCGTTCGGCCGTCGAGCTGATGTGCACCCAGCGGCTCTCGATCTGGCCGAGGTTGCGCGCGACGCGGTGGCTCTGCTGAGCCGGCTCGTGGGAGAGAACGTCGTCGTTCGGCTCGACACGAACGCCGAAGTACCGTGCGTCCTCGCCGACAGGGTCCATATCGACCAGGTCCTGCTCAACCTGGCGGCAAACGCCCGCGACGCGATGCCTGCTGGTGGGGTGCTGGGCATCGCGGTGAAACCCGCCACACTCACCGAAGGCTTCGCTGCAGCCCACCCGGGGGCACAAGCAGGCGGCCATGTCCTGCTGGAGGTATCAGACACGGGTGTTGGCATGGACGAGGCCACAGAACAGCACCTGTTCGAGCCGTTCTTCACAACGAAGCCCCCAGGGGATGGCACCGGG
>PMIE01000032.1 GCA_003156975.1 Chloroflexota bacterium
CTTGCGGGCCGCGGAGTTTAAGTCTCGGGCTGGGCGTCCGATACTGGCCGATGCAGTCCCCTTCACGCTCAGGACACGGGCCGAAGGCCACCCCGAGAGGGGCCGATTCCAGCCCGTATGCTACCGAGAACTGCTACCAGAGCGACAGCGCTAGGACTATGCCGACTCACCAGCTGGCCCTGAGAACTCCACGACTTCAGAGGGACGGCCCGCCAGGATCTCGCCCTGGACGAATGGGTTTCGGTCGACCGTCCAGATGCGAAAAGGGTTCCCTCGCATGATCGCGAGCACAGAGTGGTCCGAAAAACCGTGCTCGAACCCGCGCTCAAGGGTGAGTCCTACCCGGGCGACGAATTCTTCTGAATCCGCCCCGAACTGGATTGCGAAGACGCACGAGGCTCGTTCGGCCTCGATCTTCTCCCGCAATAGAGGCCCTGCGGTTTCTGGCACGAAAAAGGCTGGCCGCTCCGCGCCCCGGATATCGTTCAACTGCCTCCGCGCTAGCTCGGCCAGCCGGTCCCGGTGCCGCTGCCTGTAGGTGGGCGGCCGTGTCATTTCCTGCCTCCTTTCGTTCTCCCAGGCGTTCGGTCGGCCCGGCCGCCTAGGACCCTCCGGCAAAGGGGATGACGCGACTAGGACCGCCCGCCAGGATCTCACCGCCCACCACGGGGTTTCGATCTACGGTCCAGATCCGAAAGGGATCGCCCGAGAAGATGGCCAGGACCGGTCGGTTTGAGAAGCCCGAGCCCAGCGGCTCACCAACCACAGCGCAGAATTCCTCAAGATCATGCGTGAAGTGGACGGCGTACACACACTCGGCGGCCCCTGCTCGCAGGATGGCCTCAGCAAGCAAGGCGTGGAGCTCGGCGTGGAAGGCATCGGAGTCGCCGATGTCCGGCACGAACAACTGAGGACGCGGTTCAGCCAGGATTCTGGCAAGCCTGGCTTCCGCCCGTCGACTCAGGACGGCGCGGTGCCTCTCCCGTTGCGTGGGCTTTCGTGCGCTCATTCGCGTTCCGTCGCTGCGACCTTCGCGACTCGCCCGCCTCTGCCCGTCTTGGCCTATGCGGGGCCGCCTCTGTCGGGGCCTTTGGGTCCGCGCTCTGTTGGGCGCAATTGTAGCGAACGACCGCCGGCGACGACAGAGGAGCGGGGGCAGAGGGAGCCTAGCGGGGCCCGGGTCGTCGTTGGGTGCGTCTCAGCTATTCCAGCATCCGTTGGATCTCTGCGAGTCGCTCGAGGCGCCAGTCAAAAGACCTGGCGAGTTCAGATTTCCATGCCGGATGATTCAAGTACTGGTAGACCCGCGGAAGCTCCATGCGAAAGAGTGGCGCCAAGTCCCTTGCACAATTAGAAAGGGTTTGCGTGGTTCGATTTGTCCAGTCTTGAAGAGCCACTCCCCACTCCACCTCTCCCCACGCCACGCGCTCAGGCGGCACATCGGCTCCGAAGAGCTGCTCTCGCAGTCCTATGCCCTCTACTTGCGCGGCGGCGATCTTCCTGCGGGCCGGCTGGAGTACGCCGATGCGATCGACGATCAGGTCCCACTGGAGCAGCCACGCGATCGCGCACAAGCCCAGGCCACCCACGAGCAGAGGTGTAAGGTCGCCGGGCTTCGGAGCCGTGATAACGGCCGTCGCCTCGGCTGCAATGTAGCCCGTCAGGATCATGACGGCCACCGCGAGAGCGATCCCTGACAGTCGCTTCCCCATGCCTCGGAGTCTAGCCGCTTGGTCATCGGGCTTCTCGGCCAAACTGAGACAATACCTTCGATCGGATGGCGGGTGCGCTTCGTCCAGCCGGCGGGCGGCTCGGCGTAGTGCCTTGGTGGCGGTGGCAGGGTTCGGCCCGTGGCCGTGAGAACGGGCCAGGCGTCGCAGGCACAGGACGGAGAATTGCCCACCTTCGCGCCTTCCGTGGCTCCGCGGGGCGTTATACGGACCCTGTGCGGGCTTCCGGCGGTCATGGCGAGCCCGGCGGGACGGGGACACACTGCCCGGGGTGGCCGTGCCATAGCTGGCAGCGAGCGGGGGCGTTATCGACGCGCAGGGAAACCGGACACTGGGCGCGAGCGAGTTCGGGTGCGGGCTTGACCGTCCATTCCTTCGGTGGCTCAGGCGTCGCCGCCGACACCGTTCCGCGTTCCTTCAAGATCACGTCGTAAACCCCGAGGATCGACGGGCGGGAAGGCGCCTCCAGTTCGTTGACCAGTGCGAGCAGGGCCGTCGCGTAGTCGTCATGCGAGCCGCCGGGCGCGGCGATGCGAGGCCGGCCGGAAGGCGTCGGCCGCTGCTCGAGGGTGACGAGCTCGGAGATTAGCTCGCGGGTGGGCGGGATCTCCAGACGCCCGGAGTAGAGACAACGACGCACGGCTGCGACCGCGTCGACCTTCGTCTCGTTCGTCCAGGGTTTCTCGCTGACCGACAGGCCGCGAGCGGCGAGACCCTGCCGGATCGGCTGGGCCCCGTATTGGTCCGTGAGTACGGCCGCGTTGTTGTAGGCCCCTGCCAGTACGGCCAGCTCGTCGAGTGTGCGGTCGACCTGGACGGGCGATCCTCGAGTGCCGTGCCAGCCTTGCACGACGTCGACCACGACGCGTCCGGATGGCTCCGCGTGCCCGACGATCGCAGCGAACGTGTCGCCCGTGAAGGCGGGGTCAATCGCCATCGTGTACCGAACGTCCGGGATCGCCGGCAGTCGTTCGGTCTCTCGAACCGCGGCGCGGACGAGCTCGCCCTCGAACACGGCGCCGATGCCGGAGTCAAACTCGGCCTCATATTCGCGGCGGAAGGCGGGCGGATCCTTGGCTCGCTCCTGCTCGAGGAAGGCGCGCGATATTCGCGGGTTCATCTCGGCCGTCGTGGCGTGCCAGGTCCGCATATCGGCGAACGTGCCCGACGCGGCCCGGGTGCACATCTCGGCGAACCACCCGGTCGACCATCGCGGCGTCGACAGGATCAGGACGCGGCGTTCCGGGAACTGCGCGGTCGACGGCGCCAGGGCGTCGTATATCTCTTTCGCATCCAGGGGCGATCCGTCGCGGCCCTGGTACCAGGCGGCCTCGTCCATGATGACGACGGGGACGGCCGAACCTCGAGCGGCGGCGGCGTGAGCCGGCACGGTGGCGATGACGATGCCGTTCGTCAGCTCGATCTCATCATCGGTATCTCGGGCCACGAGTGGCGCGAGAGCCGGAGCCCCTAGGAACTTGCGAACGTAGCGGTGCACGATCCGGGCCTGCGTCTGCGAGGTGGCGACGACGACGATCGAGACCCGCTCGCCCGGTGGTACGGCGGCAAGATGCGCGTCGGCGCTGACGGTAGCCTCGAACGTCGCCACGACTGCGGCGACGCGGCCCTTGCCGCTCCGTCTGCCCGTCCTCAAGATGGCCTCCCGGATCCCGTCGCTGTAGATCTCCGAGACGATCGCGGCCTGCTTCGGGAAGAGCGGGAAGTTCAACACGTCCCGACTGAATGCGACGATCCGCGCCTCGTTGATAGGTGCGGCCTGGGGCGTGGTTTCAGCGGTCATGGGTACTTCCTAATCTCCCGGGCCGATCGCTCGCCAGAGGGGGGTCTGCGACTGGCGTGGGCCACGTGAAGGGGCCGAGCCCCAGGCAGGGATCTAGCCGGCCCGGGGTTGGCCAGACGCCAGACGGCCGAGAGGAACCGGCCCGACCGCCTGGCAGGAAAGGCATGGTTACGCCCCGCCGGGCAAGGAGTACCGCCCGTGGGGATTGTTGGCGCTCGGGATACGGCGCCAGTCGAATCGACCACCGGGCCCCCCGCCGATGAGAGCGTCGCCGGTGGCGGAGGCGGCTGCGTCCTGCAGGGCGATCACCTTCATGGTCGCAGCGAGGCCGTCGTCTAGGTCGCTCCGCTCCTGGAGGAGGGCGCAGAGTTCGCCGAAGGTTCGGTCGATCTCCGCCTCCAGCGCGGCAGCCTTCGAGGCGTTGGCGGTGGCGTTCGCCAGAAGTTGCGCCACATCGGCGGCGCGTGCGGCCGCCTGGTAGATCGCCGACGTCCGGGTCTCCTCGGCGCGGGCGACGACGATCCTGGCGGCTTCCTCTTCGGCCTGGTCCTGGAGCTTGCGGCGCTTGTCGAGCAACGCGGTCGGTGCGCCGGTGCCCGACCGGATGCTCGCAAGTCGGCTTGTGGCAATCTCGCCGGTCACTGTCACGATCTTGGCGGCGAGCTCGGCGGCGCTCCGCTCCATGGCGGCGCGCTTCTCTGACCAGGACGCGGCCTCGGCGCGAGCGGACTCCGCGGCGGCGGATGAGGTTTCGACTTCGGACGGTTCGGTGGTAGCGGTTGCGGCGATCATCGCGGGCTCCTGTTCTGGCGAGCTTGCAACTTGGCGATGCCGGCGACGGTCGCCCCGTACCCGGCGGCAGCAGACTCAGACGTGGCGCGAGCTCGGAACCCGGCATCGTTGCCGGCCGAGTCGCGGTCGCTCTTCGCGAGGATCGAATCTCTGGCGGTGACGCACGCGGCGCGAGCTTTCGTCAACCGCTCGATGCGGGCGTACTGATCCGCCGCTCTGCCGGCGCGGATCTTGACGAGGGCCTTGTCGATCTCGGCGACCGCCTTGGCGAGCTTGTCGGCAGTGGCCGCCGGGGAGTTGACCATCGGCGCCTCGGCCAGGCTTCGCGCATGGTCCGCCTCGGCGAGGTCGATCTGCCTTTGGAGGTTGGCGGTGGCCTCAATCCCGTCGCTGGGAAGGTGTGTGGAATAGCCCGAGACGTCGCCGAGGTCGGTGCCGACGTTGGGCTGCCAGGTGGCGCCCGTCTTGGCGAGGCGGGCGTCTGCCGGCCCGCCGTTCGGGGCTCTCTGTGCGNNCTTTGACTTCTTCTGCTTCTTCACGGTGTGCCTTCTTTCGATGCTGAGGGTTGGGGACGATAGCGGGACAGGATCGCCTCGGACAGCGCGGCGGCGCCTTGGGCGTTCGGGGCGGTCGGACGCGGGACCAGGCCGAGAGCGGCCAGGTTGCGGGCTAGCTGCGCCTCAAGCCGGACGGAGTAGGACGTCATGGACACGGAGTGATCTCCGGCCGCGATGGCAGCCGACGCGGCCCGAAGCTGGACGATGCACCGGCATGCACCTTCGACCAGCGGCGCGAAGCGAGCATCGGCCAGGTGCGGCGACAGGGTGACCATCTTCGACATCTCGTCCAGGACGTCATCCTCGATCGCGACGGTGGAGTAGGCCAGGTGCTTCGCCGCGTTCAAGTTGCCGGCTGCGATCGCGCGAGCTCGCAGCGTCCGCGAGATTGAGCGGCGACGGCGGCGCTCTGAGAGGGAGAGGTCCGACGCATCGGCTCCGGTGTCTGGAGGGATGGCGGCGGGCTGGCGGGTCATGGCCACGCCTCCGAGTGGTGACGAGAGACGTCGCCGGCACGCCTCAGACGAGCGTGCGGCGGATCGGTAGTCCGCTGCCAGGCGCCCCACTGACGCTCAGCGATGCCGCCAGGACGGCAGGTGGTAGCACAAGCGGTAGCAGACAGGGCCTCTAGCGAGGGCCGGGGCCATCCGGCGAGGCGGGCTGCGACGATCCCGAGGCACCGGCCGAAGAGGTCGAAGAGGGCTTGAGAGCGGCTCTCCAGGTCGAAAACGGGCTCATGCCGGGAGGGCTCGGAGGCGGGACAGGACAGCCCCTTAAGAGGGGGCCTGTCTGTCCCGTCCCACTCGCTTTGCCAACGGGACAGCACCGGGACAGATTGCGGGACAGGTTCACGCTCGGGACGTGACAGGTACGGGACGCTCGACGGGACAATGGGGGAACCGGACAATAACAGGCGACGGGACAAGAAACGGGACAAGCTCATGACGCCACCGCCCATCGGTCGCCGCTCTGCTCTTCGAACCGCGGCGGCTTGTCCCGGGCACCCCGACGGAGGGCATGGCGGATGCTGTCGGCCTTGATCGGTTCGCCCTCGCCGTCCTCGTTAAGTCGATCGACGATCCCCGCCACCGTCAGCGGGCCATCGGCCAGGGCGTCGGCGATCCGGTCGGCCAGGACAACCATGTAGGGCCGCTCGGACACCTCCCCGAGACGTCCGTCGAACCACGTCAGCGCGACGATGTAGCGGCCCAGACGGCCGTAGTTGTTTGCCTTCCGGTTCATGAGCAGCGCGCCGTCCCCCTCGCGGGCCATGCTCCAGGTCATGCGGGCCAGGTTGTGCCAGAAGACGGAGCCGAACGGGTAACGGAGATCGTCGGCTTTCGTGACGTGGGCCAGGCTGAGGGCTGGCCGCCCGATCAGCTCCAGGGCGGCGGTGTACTGCGAGGCGGCTTCCGGCTTGAGCGGATCTGTGGCGCCGCACGCCGGAACGGCCGAGTCGATCACGATGTAGGTGGAGCCGTCCTCATCAGCGAGCTCGCGTAGCTCCGCTGCCCCGACCCAAAGCGGGCCGCGCTTGCCGTGCCACTCGGCGGACAATGGGGCGACGTACAGGACACCCTCGAGGGCGGCGGCTCCGCCGAGATTGAATATC